>DATLPI010000246.1:0-2095 GCA_035535815.1 Actinomycetota bacterium
ATTGGACCCACCGGCGGTCGAGGTTCTCGCGTTCCTTCGCCATCTGGGGATCGCGCAGCGCGCGGACCCAGATCTCGAGCCAGAGCGCCCATTCGTCCAGGAGGGCGTACTCGGGGAGGAGCCCGGGCACCGAGAGCTGGATCAGGCGATCCATCCGCTCGCTCGCGGCGGGCATCTTCCGGAGCTCGCGTGACATGCGGAGGTACGACTGATCGTTCGCGTAGGTGAGCGCCTCGACGAGGAGTCGATCCTTCGATCCGAAGTAGTACAGGATCAGACCAGGCGAGACCCCGCAGCGGTCCGCGATGTCCTGGATCCGCGTCTCGGCCAGGCCGCGGTCGGTGATGACCTGCGCGGCCGCCTCCACGATCTCCTGGTGGCGATCCCGCTGGGGCTTCGCCCGGGCCTTCGTGCTCATCGATCTCCCTTTGAACGCGGAACAGACCCGGCGCCACAGCGCCGGCGTTCCTGAGTGGCGGTTCAGGCCAGTCTAGGGCCCTGACCTGCGGCGTCAATCCCGCCGAGCTGGGCGATCAGGTTGACTGGCGGTTCAAACGCGGGGCATGATACGCGGGTCCCGGCGATCGCCGGGGGAGGGAACGAGCGCGCGATGGCAGCCAACACCTATGACATGGCAGCCAACACCTATGACGCGATCATCATCGGGGGCGGGCACAACGGACTGGTGAGCGGTGCGTATTTCGCCCGCGACGGCCTGCGGACGGTCGTCCTGGAAGCACGGGACAAGACCGGCGGGGCGGCGGACACCAGCGCCCCGTTCGCGGATCACCCCGAGATCAACGTCACCACTTATTCCTACGTGATGTCGCTGATGCCCCCCACGATCATCCGCGAGCTCCGGCTGAAGGAGTTCGGCTACGACGTGACGCCGTTCGGGCCGTACTTCCAGGCCTACCCGGACGGTCGTGCGGTCACGGTCTACCCGGACGACGCCCAGCGATCCTACGACTCGATCGCCGAGTTCTCGAAGCGGGACGCGGACACCATGCCGAAGTGGGAGGCATGGCTCCAGGGCGTGGCCGACGTCATGGGCCCGTTGATGCTGCGCGTTCCGCCGCACGTCGGGTCGATGCATCCGATGGATCTGCTGTCGACGGTCCAGGTCGCGTGGAAGATGCGCAAGCTCGGTGAGCGAGGCGTCGGCGACGTGACGCGGCTGTTCACGATGAGCGTCACCGATCTGCTCAACGACTGGTTCGAATCCGACGCGGTCAAGGGCATGCTCGCGGTGAACGGCGTGATCGGGACGTGGGCCGGGCCCGACGAGCCCGGTACGGCCTACGTGATGCTTCACCACTCGATCGGCGACGTCGGCGATGGGCACCTCGGCTCTTGGGGGTTCCAGCAGGGCGGGATGGGCGGCGTCAGCACCTCGATCCGCTCGGCTGCCGAGGCGTTCGGCTGCGAGATCCGCACGGGCGCCCGCGTCAAGAAGATCCTCGTTCGGAACGGCCGCGCCGTCGGTGTCGTCCTCGATGACGGCCAGGAGCTCCGCGCGTCCGTCGTGGTCAGCTGCATCCACCCGCAGATCGCGTTCCTCGACCTCATCGATCGGCACGAGCTGCCTCCGGACTTCGTGTGGGACATCGAGCGCTGGAAGACGCGGAGCGGCGTCGTCAAGATCAACGTCGCGATCAGCGAGCTGCCGGACTTCAAGGCGCAACCGGGCAAGGAGCTCCAGGATCTGCACACCGGCTCGGTCGAGCTCTGCTTCTCCACGGAGTACGCCGAGGAGGCCTTCCAGGACGCACACATGCATCGGAAGCCGTCGGTCGCGCCGTTCGTGGACGGGACGATCCCGACGACGCTCGACAAGAAGCTCGCGCCCGAGGGGACGCACGTGTTCTCGATGTTCTCGCAGTGGGTCCCCGACGATTGGGTGAAGGAGCCCCATCGGGACGAGCTGGACGCGTACGCGAAACGGATCTTCGATCTCTACGACGAGCTCGCGCCGAACTTCAACGACTCGATCATCGACTACCAGGTGATCGGGCCGTACGACATGGAGCAGGAGCTCGGGCTGATCGGCGGGAACATCTTCCACGGGGAGCTCTCGGCGGACCAGCTCTTCCAC
>DATLPI010000247.1:0-2422 GCA_035535815.1 Actinomycetota bacterium
CCTCGCGCACACCTCGGTTCGGGGAGCGCCGTCCGGCTGAACCAAGCCATCTACGCCGTTCGGCCGATGGTCGGTGGCTCCGCAGAACATATGGTTCCTACTCCCCGACAACGAGGTGCACGATGAAGAGAGCTCTGCGAACCGCCCTGTTCATCTCCGTCGTCTGTTCGCTGCTGCCCTCGACCGTGCCGGCTTCGGCTGCCACCAAAGCATCACTCGTGCGGGTGACGATGACCTCCTCGTGGCCCACCAAGAGTCCTGATCCGATGGGTCTGACCTATAACCCAAGGGCCAAGCGGCTGCTGATCTCGGACGCGGAAGTCGATGAGATGCCGGCCCTGTGGAAGGGAAGGAACCTCTTCGTCGCGAAGCGGGGCGGAGGACTCACCTCGACAGGGACGTTCAAGAAGTTCACGCACGAGCCCGAGGACCTCGCGTGGGACAACGCGCACCGGGTGCTCTACGTCACGGACGACGATCTCGATCGAGTCTTCCGGGTCGGGCGGGGGAAAGACAAGAGACTGGGCACCCGCGACGACGTCGTCGCCGCGGTCCTGCACACGCATCGTTTCGGATCCTTCGACCCGGAGGGCCTCGCGTGGCTCGGCTCGAAGCGCATGCTGATCCTCTCGGACTCCACCAACCGGCGCGTGTACAAGATCCGCCCCGGCAAGGACCTGAAGTTCGGCACCCGAGACGACACCGTGCGGAGCTTCGGGACCCACAAGTACGGGTTCACGACGGCCGAGGATGTGGCCGTCAGGGGCAAGCACCTCTTCATCGTCAGCAGCCGGCAGCGGTTCATCCTCGAGACCACGATGAAGGGCGCCTTGATCCAGAAGATCGACCTCACCGGTCTCGGGATCGTCTCGGCTTCGGGCATCACCTTCGCTCCGGGAACGGACGGCGGAAGGAGTCGCCTGTACCTGACCGCCAGTGGGGTCGACAACAACGTGAACCCGAACGAGAACGACGGCCGACTGTTCGAGCTGAAGTTCGTCACGACCCCCTAGCGGCTGGTGGGACGCCCATGACCACCGTCGCCGTCACGGGGAGCGCAGGATTCATCGGATCCCACCTGTGCGATCACCTGCTCGCCGAGGGGCACCGGGTGGTCGGGGTGGACAACCTGGCCACGGGGAGGAGAGAGAATCTCGCGGCGGCCGAGGACGACGGGGCGTTCACGTTCGTCGGTGTCGACATCCGCGACCAGGCGCTGCTGGAACCCTTCGAGCTTCACCGGCCCGAGGTGGTGATGCACCTGGCAGCGCAGTCAGGGGTACGTCCCTCGCTCGAGGATCCCGATCACGACGCGAGCGTCAACATCCTGGGGTCGCTGAACGTGCTCAGGTGCGCGGCTGCGGCCGGCGCCCGGAAGATCGTCTACGCAGCGTCTGGAGGGACGATCTACGGCGAGCCAACAGATCTGCCCGTCACGGAAGCCCGGGCGACCGGGTCCCATCCCCAGTCTCCCTATGGCATCAGCAAGAAGGCGGTCCTCGAGTACCTCGACTTCTACGCCGCCCAGCGATCCCTCGACTTCACGGCCCTGGCCCTGGGCAACGTGTACGGGCCGCGCCAGGACCCCGACGGCGAGGCAGGCGTGATCTCGATCTTCGCCTCTGCGCTCCTTTCGGGCAGGCAGCCAGTCGTGTTCGGAGATGGTGCACAGACCCGCGACTACGTCTACGTCCGCGACACCGTTCGGGCGTTCGTCCTCGCCCTCGATCGCGCACCGCACATGCTCGTGAACATCGGAACCGGCATCGAGACCTCGGTGAATCGGATCCACGAGATGCTCGCGTCGATCATCGGGGTCAGCCCCGACGCGCGATCGGGTCCGCAGCCGGCGGGGGAGCTCAGGCGGATCGCGCTCGACAACGGTCTCGCCAGCTCGGCGCTCGGCTGGTCGCCAACGACCGGTCTCGAGGACGGTCTCCGAGAGACCGTCGCCTATCTCAGTGCCCGTTACGAACGCCGTTCGGCCTGAGGATCCTGTCGCTCCGCGCCCCGATGGGCCGTACCGAGTACTTCTTTGAGCTCGTCCGGCCGCCGGCCGGACGCTGACGCGAGCACTTCGATGTCGCCGGCCCGCAGGGTGATCCTTTCGACCTCCCCTGACCCGCGGAGCGACGCCACTTGCTGGACGAAGCCCGTGAGCAGCTCACCCTCCGAGGGTCCGAGCCTCTCGAGGTGCGTGAGGTCGATCACGAGGTCCGGATCGGCCCGGGCCGATCGAAGGATCTCGCCGAGGAGCCGGTCGGGAGGCACCCCGACCAATCGGCACAATTCGCAGAAGCGAACCACCGAGATGCTGCGCTCCCCGCGCTCGTATCCGGCGACGGACGTGGGCTTGAAACGCCCTGCTGAGGCGACCGAGAGTTGCTTCAACGTCATCCCACGCGCGAGCCGCGCGCGCCGA
>DATLPI010000248.1:0-4662 GCA_035535815.1 Actinomycetota bacterium
ACTGATCGGTGAGCTCGCGACGGGAATCGCCGTCTTGGCGATCACGGCCGTGAACGCGTTCGGGGGGATGCGCCAGCAGGGCAAGGCGGAGAGCGCCATGAATGCGTTGCAGTCGATGCTCAAGGCGTCCGCCCGGGTACGCCGTGACGGGGCCGAGATCGAGATCGACGCCGACAAGGTGGTGGTCGGCGACGTCGTGCTGCTCGCGGCAGGCGACGACGTGTGCGCCGACGGGCGGATCATCCAGGCCGCGTCGCTGCAGATCGACGAGTCGGGGCTGACCGGCGAGAGCGTCCCCGCGTCCAAGAGCGCCGAGGCGATCACCGACGAGAAGCCCGGTGTGGGGGATCAGGCGAACATGGCGTTCATGAACTCCCCGGTCACGCACGGGAGCGCTGTGATGATCGTCACCGGGACGGGAGCCGACACCGAGGTTGGCCACATCTCCGGGATGTTGAAGTCGACGCCTACCCTGAAGACCCCGTTGACCGCGCAGCTGGACACCTTGACGCTGTGGATCGCCGGTGCTGCCGGCCTGACGATCGTGATCATGTTCGCCCTCGGGATCTCCCGCGACCAGTCGACACAGACGATCTTCACGACCGCCATCGCATTGGCCCTCGCCGCCGTGCCGATGGCCATGCCCACGGTCCTGCAGGTGATTCTGTCGAAGGGATCGACGAACCTGGCGGCCCACGGCGCCGTCGTGAAGAACCTCGCCTCGGTCGAGACCCTGGGCTCGACCTCGGCGATCAACTCGGACAAGACCGGGACCCTGACGATGAACCAGGTGACGGTCGTCGAGGTGATCGACCCCACGGACCGCTACAAGATCACCGGGATGGGCTACGGCCTCGACGGCGACGTCGAGCACACCGCCGGCAACACGAACACGATCGAGGATGCGATCGTGCCCTTCTTGATCGCCAACGACGCCAAGCTCGTCGGCGGCAAGGTCGTGGGCGATCCCACCGAGGGAGCGCTGCTCGTCCTCGGGCACAAGGCCAAGCTGGACGTCGAGGGCACGCAGGCCACCTACCCCCGGCTCGCGACGCTGCCGTTCGACCCCACCTACAAGCTCATGGCCGTCTTCGCCGATGCCAAGGACACGTCCGGGAAGGCCGTCGTTCGGATGTTCGTCAAGGGAGCCGGCCCGGCGGTGATCGGGCGGGCCGCGTCCGCCCTGGCGAACGGCACGAGCGTTCCCTGGGGCGACGAGCAGAACGAGAGATCCAACCAGGAGATGGAACGCCTCGGCAAGCAAGGCCTGCGGATCATGGTCGCGGCCACGCGGGACATCGACCCTTCGGACTTCGATCCCAACGGCGACCTGCTGTCAAAGGTGAAGGAACTGCAGATGACGGCGATGGTGGGGATGATCGACCCACCCAGGGCCGAGTCCAAGGACGCGGTCCGGAACGCCCAGGCCGCCAACGTCCGCGTGCGGATGGTGACGGGCGACGACGTCGTCACCGGCGCTGCGATCGCCAAGCAGCTCGGCATCCCCGGTGAGGCCATCCTCGGTGCGGAGTTCGCCGCCTTGTCGGAGAAAGAGCGGCTGGCACGCATCGACGGCATCGGTGTCGTGGGCAGGGTGGCACCCGAGCACAAGGTGCTGATGGTGGACACCCTGCGGAAGCAGGGGGACGTCGTGGCCATGACCGGCGATGGCGTCAACGACGCCCCGGCGATCAAGGCAGCCGACATCGGCATCGCGATGGGGACCGGCACCGAGGTCGCCAAGAACGCCGGCAAGATGATCCTCACCGACGACAACTTCTCCACGATCGTGCGGGCGGTCTCCGAGGGGCGCAAGCTCTACGACAACATGCTCAAGTACATCCGCTTCATGCTGGTGGCGCTCGTCACGTACATCGTGACGTTCCTGGTGGCGACCCTGTTGAACATCGCCGGAGGGGAGCCCTTCACGGCCGTCCAGATCCTGTGGATCAACTTCCTGATCACGGCTCCCGTCGGCATCGCGCTGGGCCTGGATAAGGAGACTCCGGGGCTCATGAAGCGCAAGCCGCGCCCCCGCTCGGCCTCCATCATGTCCCGTGCCGTACTCACGACCGTGGGGCTGGCCGGCGTCTTCATGTCCGCGGCGATCAACCTCGTGATCGTGTTCGGGCGGGACCACTACGGCAACGTCGCGATCGGGAGCACGATGGGACTGGTGGCCTTCTCGCTGATGCTCGTGATCGCAGCGTTCGAATCCCGCGACGAGACGGGGTCGATCCTCCGCATGGAAACGTTCGACAACAACGTCGTGAACGTCACCATCCTGATCGAGGTCGTCCTTGCGATCTTGATATCCCGGGGCGGCTTGCTGACGTCGCTGCTGAGTACCCAGGCTCTCACCGGCCGGCAATGGCTGATCGGCGGCGCCCTTCCCGCCCTGGTGCTGTTCATCCTGTGGGAGCTCGGCAAGCTGATCGCCCGTCACGCAGCCGCAGGTGCGCAGGCGGCACCACCGGCCGGGGCGATGTCCGGCGAGGCTGTTGTGAGCTGATCGCCCGAAGCGCGTGCTGACTTCGAGACTCCCCACCCGGCCGCCGTGAGCCCTCCGGGCTCCTGCCACGATGCTACGGCCACCCAGGACGGACCCGTAGGAATGAAGGTCAGCGGCCGTGTTGCGTTTCCGACGCTCTCTTCGAAGGGGCGGGGCGAGAGCTCCATCTAGAGATACGAGTGCTGTCGCAGCCAGCGCATGGCCATCGCGCCCCAGACCGGTGGGAGGTAGTAGGTGACCATCCGGAAGGCGATCGCGGTGGACATCGCGGCGGCGTTGGGGATTCCCAGGGCGACGAGCCCGGCCGTGTAGGCGGCCTCGGCGACCCCCATGCCGCCGGGCACGGGCATGAACCCGGCGAACAGGTTCGCGATGGTGTTCACCAGGAGCAGCTCGGCCATCGTGGCCGGGTATCCGAACGACCGCAGGCAGAGCCCGAGAATGATCGCCTGGAGCAATTGCGCTCCCAGGTTGCCCGCCAGGATCAGCGCGACCTTCGGTGGCGAGCGCAGAACGCGCAGTGCCGTCATGGCCGAGGCGGCCTGCGAGCTGAGCAGGGCACGGTACCTCGGGACGGCGAGCCTGACCGCCGTCCGGTACTTCGGCACCGCCAGGGTGATGATCACCCCGGCCACCACCAGGACCGCGGTCAGGATCAGCAGCCGGTGTCCGCCAGTCGAGGAAGCGTCGCTCGTCGGGGACGTCGCGGTGGCGCCGCTCCCCCCCAGGTCAAGGGACGCGAGCCCCGACAAGCTGACCACCACAATGACCAGGACCTGGATGATGAACCCGCAGACGCTGTCGATCACACCGATGGAGATCGCGGCGCCGCCCTCGATGCCGTTACGCCCGAAGAAGCGGACATCGAGAGCGAGCCGGGCGGCCGAGCTCGGCACGGCCAGCGCGATGAACTGGATGGCGTACTCGAGCATGAGCACGGGACCGAACCGGAGAGGCCGGAACGAGGCGCCGAGGGTCGCGACGGCCTGCGCCACCGGGACCGCGGGCGACAGCGCCAAGGCGACGACCAACCATCCGAGATCCGCCGCCTTGAATTCGTCGATCAGGTTGGCGAGCCCGACGTTGGCCAGCGCGGAGATGATCGCGTAGGCGACCAGCGCGATCAGGAGCACCACGCCGACCGACCGGAGCGACACCCGCCGGAGCTGTGCGAGCTTCGGTAGGTCGACCCCGGACGCCTGGGCGCAGGCCTTCCTCAGGTCGTCGAGGTCCCAGTCCTGTTCGCCGATCGCGCGTCGCGTCGGCCGCTCGACCGCTGCGGGCTGCAGGAGCGGGAGCACCTGCTGGAGCGCGTCATTGCCCAGCGCGGCCAGTGCGGCCGAGGCGGCTCGTTCCAGCCCCGCAGCCAGCGCGGTCGCTACCAGGATCTGTGCGCGGTCGGCGGCGATGTCGGAGTCGTCGGCGGCCACTGCCGCGCCTCCGAAGTCCCCGACTGCGGGCGTCCCGTCGGACCGGACCACGATCCGGGAGGCATCCAACCGCCGATGGGCGACACCCAGTGTGTGGAGCCGCCCAGCGTTGCGCCAGATGCCTTCCAGGAGCTCGTCGTCGACCTCGTCGGGGCCGAGCGTCTCCAGTGGCCGGCCGGTCGCCTCGGTCACCAGGAGCGCGTCGCGCTCCGCGGCCATCCCGGCCCCCACGACCGGGAGCACCGAGACCCCGGCCCGCTCGGCCAGCAGGGTGACGAAGGCCTCATGCTCGACCTGCTCCCGGCGGCCCGGCGCGACGTGGTACGTCTCGCCCCGGTACCACAGCGAGGACCAGGCCGAAGCCAGCAGCTGGCCGTCCCAGGCGTCCCGGCCATAGATCTTCACCAGCAGCGAGCGCCCACCTGGCCCCTCGGCGGTGGCGATCGCCACCCCGCGGGGCTCGAGCGGCGCCTGGCGGAGCCGGGTGGCTTCGACGCCCAGCTCGGCCAGGGCGTCGGCGACCTGGTCAAGGGTGAGGCGACCCGCCGGGGAGCCGAACAGCAGGTGGATGATGGCGGCCGACCCGATCCCGACGGCGAAGGCCGCCACCATTCCGATGGGCAGGGTGGTCCAGAGCGCGATCCCGGCCACCGCCCCGATCCCGACCACCAGTCGCCCCACGTACCGGAACGGCCGGGCCATGTACGGGGAAGCCACGAC
>DATLPI010000249.1:0-12674 GCA_035535815.1 Actinomycetota bacterium
GCAGCACCGGCTTGCCGTTGCGGTAGGCGTAGGTCATGTCGTGCACGGCGACGTCCAGGGCGCCGTGCGTGGGCAGGCGCACGCCGTCAGTGGGCTCTTCGATCTCGACCGGCAGATCGAGCACCGCCAGGATCTTGCGCCAACCGGCGATCGCGGTCTGAGTTTCGGCGTAGATCTCCGGCAGGTCCTCGAACACACCAAGGAACACGTCGCCCAGGAACAGGAACGCGGTCACCGTGCCGAACGTCAGCCCCCACTCCGGCCCGAACAGCGCGCCCACCGCCACCACGACCGACAGCGTGAGGGCATAGAAGACGCTCGACATCGGCCACAGGGTGGCGGCCCGCAGGTGGGCCTTCACCTCGGCGTCGTACCGGCGCCCGATCGCACCGGTCACCCGGGCGTGGATCGTGTCGTCCAGGCCGTAGGCACGAACCACCGCGGCGCCCATCACGCTCTCGGAGACCTCGCTCAGCATCTCGCCCACGCGGGTCCGCGCAGCGTCGAACGCGGCCGAGAGCCGCGCCTGCATCGAGCCCATGATCGTCACCAGCGGCACCATCAGGAGCACCACCACGATCGAGAGCTGCCAGGAGTAGACCAGCATCAAGGCCAGGGCTCCGAACGCCTGCACGAACGAGATGAGCCACGCGATCCCGCCGTATTCGGTGAACTGCTGCAGCGAGTCGGCGTCGGCGGTGACGCGCGCCACGAACACCCCGCGCTTCTCCTCGGACTGCTCGGCGATCGAGAGCCGGTGGATGTGGGCGAACGTGCGCACGCGCAGGTTCAGCAGGGCTTCCTCGGACGTGCGGACCAGTCGTTTGCCGGCCGTGCGAGCCGCCAGGAACGCCACCAGCACCAGCAGGAACGCCGCCGCGCACATGCCGTAGACGAATGTGGGCCGGAACTCCGGTGTGAACCCTTTGTCGAACACCTGCTGCACCAGCACCGGCGTCACCAGCGAGACCACCGTGACCCCGAGCGATACCACCAAGGTGAAGCCCAGGCCCTTGCGGAGCTCGGGGCTCTCGCGCACACCGCGCCGGAGCACGCCGAACGAGCCCTTCAGCTCCTCGGGCACGGGCAGCTCGCCGTCGTCGCCGCGCAGCTGTGCAAGTTCGGCGGCCATCAGCGCTCTCCTCGCTCGTAGGCACGGATGATCGCGCCGTACCCGGGCTGGGTCGCCAGGAGCTCGGCATGCGAGCCGGTGGCCTCCACCCGGCCGCTGCGCAGGAAGATCACGCGGTCGGCGAGGCTGATCGTGGACAGGCGATAGGCGACCACCACCAGCGTGGTGGCGAGTTCGCGCCTGAGCCCGCCCAGGATCTCGGCCTCGATCGAGGGGTCCACCGCGCTGGTCGCGTCGTCCAGGATCAGCAGCCGTGGCTTGCGCACCAACGCCCGGGCCAGCGCCACCCGCTGACGTTCGCCGCCCGACAGCGAGAGACCTCGTTCACCGACGATCGTGTCGTAGCCCTTCGGCAGCGCACGGATGAACCGATCGCACGCCGCGATCTTGGCGGCACGGATCACCTCGTCGTCGTCGGCCCCGGAGTCCAGGGCGATGTTGGATCGAACGCTGTCGGCGAACAGGAAGCTCTCCTGGAACACCACCGCGACAGATGCACGAAGCGACGCGACATCCACCTCGCGCAGGTCGACGCCACCGATCTCCACGTGGCCCGTGTCGGGGTCGACCAGGCGAACCATCAGCTGGGTGAGGGTGCTCTTGCCGACGCCCGTGGGGCCGACGATCGCCACCGACTCCCCGGCCAGCACCTCGAAGTTCACGCCTTCCAGCACGGGCATGGCGGGGTCGTACTCCAGGCGAAGGTCGTGGACGTGCAGATCGAGGGGGCCGTCCGGCAGGACGATCCCCGCGCGTGCGGGCGTGACGGTCACGGGTTCGCGCAGGACCTCCTCGATGCGGTCGTATCCCACGACGGCCCGCGGCAGCTCGGCCAGGATCCATCCGATGAACCGCATGGGCCATGACAACAGCTGGAAGAGCGCGATGAACCCGATCAGCTCGCCCAGCGTGATCTGGCCGCTGGCCACGCGAGCCGACCCGACCGCGAGCAGCAGGATGATCGCCATCGTGGGCAACGCATCGAGCGCCGCATCGAAGCTGGCCCTGATCGTGCCGCCCCGCACCCTGGCGTCGCGCAGGGCGTCGGCCTGTACGTACAGCCGGCGGGTCTCGGCGTCCTCGCGTCCCAGCGTCTTCACGACGAGAGCGCCGTCGATCGATTCGTGGGCCACCGCGCTCACGTCACCGATGCGCTCCTGTGCGGTCTGGGCCGGCTCTTCCATCCGCCGGGCGAAGATCCGGTTCATCACGGCGAGCGAGGGGAACGCGATGAGGCCCACCAGCGCGAGCCACGGATCGGTCAGCAGCAGCGCCACCAGCGCCAGCACGGTGAGCAGGATCACGCCCACGGCGAACGGCACCGGCCAGAACACGTCGACGGCGGCCTTCACGTCGGCCTCCATGTGCGCCAGGAGCTCGCCCGTGGGGGTCTCCCGGTGGTACTGGAGCGAGAGTGCGCGATACCGCTCCGCCACCCGCGTCCGCAGGGTGGCCATGACCCGCTCGCCCGCCACGCCCGAGTAGTACCGGCGGCACATGATGCCCAACGCCCGCCCGACGCCGCCGATCATCAGGCCGACGACGGCGATCCAGACCTTCGAGGTGTCCAGCGTGCCCTCGAACGCGGGTTTGAGGACCTGGTCAGTGGCGCGCGCCAGCGCCGTGGTGAGCCACAGGGAAGCGAACGCGAACAGGACCGAACCGGCCACCGAGGCCGCGAACGGCTTCGGGTGCATGCGCACGTATGAGCCCACCAGCCGCATACCGCGGCGGAAGATCTGGCGGTTCACCGGTTTGACGGTTGGCGCTACGGCGTGCATGGGAACCCTCTTCGAGATGGTCGTTGCAGGGCGGCCCAGGGGGGGCCGATCCGAGCAGGGCGGACCTGTAAGCGTACGAACTCGGGGCGACGGAAGACCGCGCAAGCCTGGGCGAGCGCGGCCGGACCGTCGTGTTACGACATGGCCGACGGTGGTTCGGCGGTCGAGACCGCCTGCCGGCGCTTCAGCCCGGGATCGGGCTGCAGTGAGTCACCCTCGAACGTACACGTTCACCAGGCCGAAGCCGGTGCAGGAGAAGATGTCGTCCATGGTGACCGTCCCGCTGTCGTCGTCGTCGATCCACTTCCCGGTGACACCGAGGATCTGATAGTCGCCCGCAGCAGCATCTCCGGCCGCCTTGATACCGGTCTGGACGATCACCGACGTGTTGACCTTGCCCTTGTCGGCCACCTGGTTGGGGGTCATGAAGCCCTTCCACGTGACGCCCGTCACCGAACTGAAGTCGAAGCCGTTGGACGAGCAGTCCCCCGAGGCGTCCATCTGCGGGGCCAGGGCCGGCGAATTCGCCATCGCGAACGGTCCACCCGCCGTGCCGTTCGTGCCCCACTTCGTCCCGGCGATCTTCAGATCGCCACCGTCGGGCACCCCGACGACCACGAACTGGTATCCCTTGTCCTTCGTCGTGGAGTAGGCGTGGAGCTCGAAGACGGCCTTCGTGCCCTGGCCAGGTGCGATCGATGTCGCGGTGACCCAGAAGCCCTGCAGCACGAAGCAGGAACTCAGCAGCAGCGCCAGCGGGATCGCGGACAGCGCGAGCAGTGTCTTCCTCTTCATGGTGATAGGCCCCCTCTTAGAGCGATGTCGAGTCATCGGATGGTCGCATCGCTCTCGTTTCGACGCAAACACCCTGCGTGTACGACGTCCAGTCGCGGGCTTCCCGCCGCCCTCCGGCTTGCAGCACGTGCGAGCGGCCGCGATGATGCGCCCCATGACCGATGATCGCGCCTGGTTCGCTTCCTACCCACCCGACGTGCCGCACTCGCTCGCGCCCTACCCGAAGGAACCACTGTATGCCTTGCTGCGCAGCGCAGTTGCGGGCTTCCCCGACCGACCGGCGCTCGCGTTCTTCGGTGCCCGGATGAGCTACGCGACGCTCCTGAAGGAGGTCGAGCGGTTCTCGGCTGTGCTCGCAGGCCTCGGCGTGAAGAAGGGTGATCGCGTGGGCATGATCCTGCCCAACTGCCCCGAGTACGTGATCGCGTTCTTCGCCTGTCAGCGGATCGGCGCGGTGGCGGTGGGGAACAACCCGCTGTACACCGAGCGCGAGCTCGAGCACCAGATCAAGGACTCCGGCGCGCGCGTCATGATCGTGCTCGACCAGATCTACGCGCGGTTCGGTCAGATCCGGGATCTCGCCGGCGTCCAAGAGGTCATCGGCGTCAAGCTCAACCACTACATGTCTGCCCCGATCAAGTGGCTGGCCCCGCTGAAGTTCAAGTCCGACGCGAAGAAGCACGGCACGCCGCTTCCCTTCATCCCCGAGGGCCATCGGGTGCGCTGGTGGGCCGACCTGATGAAGCAGGCCGGACCCGTGCCGCCCGAGGCCACGATCGCCGATCCCGACACCGAGGTGGCGGCGCTGGTCTACACGGGAGGCACCACCGGGCTGTCCAAGGGCGCCATGCTCTCCCACTCGAACCTGGTGGCGAACGCCCGTCAGGCCTCGGCGTGGCTCAACGTCGTGCGGCAGGGCGAGGACGGGATCGTGGCGGCGCTGCCGTTCTTCCACTCGTTCGGCACGCTGGTGATGGACTTCTCGATGACGAAGGCGGCCAAGCTGATCCTGCTGCCGCGCTTCGAGATCGACATGGCGTTGAAGGCCATGGCGAAGGAGAAGCCCACGCTGTTCCCCGGTGTGCCGCGCATGTACCTGGCGCTCAACCAGGATCCGCGGACCCCCAAGCACGACCTGGGGTCGCTGAAGGCCTGCATCTCCGGCGCCGCCCCGCTGCCCATGGCGGTGGCCCAGGAGTTCGAGCGGATCACCGGCGGGGCCAAGGTGGTCGAGGGCTACGGCCTCACCGAGTGCTCTCCCGTCACGCACGCGAACCCGTTGGTCGGCGAGCGCAAGGAGGGGTTCATCGGGCTGCCGCTACCCGACACCGACGTGAAGCTGGTCGACCTCGACGAGCCCGACCGCGAGGTGGCCAGGGGCGAACGAGGCGAGATGTGCATCAGGGGCCCGCAGGTGATGCTCGGTTATTGGAACCGGCCGGACGAGAGCGGGCTGGTGATCCGCAACGGCTGGCTGCATACCGGCGACGTCGCGATCATGGACGAAGACGGCTACTTCCAGATCGTGGACCGCATCAAGGA
Source organism: Actinomycetota bacterium (assembly GCA_035535815.1). GTDB lineage: Bacteria > Actinomycetota > UBA4738 > UBA4738 > HRBIN12 > JAOUEA01. The sequence goes on from DATLPI010000249.1 coordinate 5,251, forward strand.
CATGATCCTGGTGTCGGGCTTCAACGTGTACCCCACCGAGGTCGAGGCGGTGCTGTTCCACCACCCGAAGATCTTCAAGTGCGCGGTGGTGGGTGTGCCCGACGACACCACCGGCGAACGCGTCAAGGCGTTCATCGTGCTGAAGCCCGGTGAGACCGCCACCGCCGAGGAGATCACCTCGTGGTGCCGCGATCCCGACCAGGGGCTCACCGGCTACCGCGTGCCCAAAGAGATCGAGTTCCGCGACGAACTTCCGGAGACGTTGATCGGCAAGGTGCTTCGACGCGTGCTGCAGGAGGAAGAGCGCGCGAAGCGCGAGGCCGCGTCCGGCACCCCAGCCCCGTGAACCCGATCCTGTGGGAGCTGGGCGACGGGATCGTGGTCCGCGCGCTCACGCCCGACGACGATGTCGAGCTCTTCGAACTCATCGATCGCAACCGAGACCGGTTGCGCCCGTGGATGGCGTGGGAACCGATGACGAAGGGTCCGGCCGATACTCGCGCGTTCATCGAACGCGCCATCGCGTCCGAGCACGACCATGATGCGAACGGGATCTACCTCGATGGCCGGCTGGCGGGAAGCGTCGGCTTGCGTGTCGATGCGTTGGACGAGAAGGGCGAGGTCGGCTACTGGCTCGACCGCGATGCCGAAGGTCGGGGCATCGTGACCCGCGCATGCGAGCGCGCGTTGGCCTTCGCGTTCGAGGAGTTGGGCCTGCACCGGGTCGAGTTGCTTGCCGCCACGGGCAACGCACGAAGTCGCGCTGTCGCCGAGCGACTCGGCATGATCCAGGAAGGTACCGGCAGGGAGGCGGGGCGTATCGACGGCGGGTTCGTCGACCTCGTGACCTACGCGATCCTGGATCGCGAATGGCGAGCGCGCCGAGCATGAACGCTCGACACCACGTGGAGCGATGCCTCGATCGCTGTCGCTGCTAGCGTCGGCGGCGTGGATGGCCTCGGGGTGTGGACGGCGATCGCCGGCACCGTGGCGTTGGCGGCGACCGCCCAAGGGCTCTCCGGGTTCGGGTTCTCGTTGGTATCGATCCCGCTGTTGGCGCTCGTGGTGCCGGTGAAGGCTGCGGTGGTCGGCGGCGCCATGCTGGGGCTGGTGCTGAGCGGGTCGGTGGTCGTCCGCGACCATGGGCATGTCGCCTGGCGGAGCGCGGGGCTGCTCTTCGCCGCCGCGATCGCGGGGATGCCGATCGGGGTCTGGGCGATCGACCGGGTGCGCGAGCAACCGCTCCAGGTGGCGATCGCGCTGATCGTCCTGGTGTTCACGGTCCTGCTGTGGCGGCGGATCCGGCTGCCCTCAGATTCACTCGGGGCGGAGCTCGGGGTCGGGTTCACCAGCGGTGTGCTCTCCACGAGTACCGGCATGAGCGGGCCACCGCTCGTCATCGCGCTGCAGGCCCGCGGGGTGACCCCGTCAGCGTTCCGCGCCACGCTCGCCGTCGTGTTCCTGGGCGGTTCCACGGTTTCGCTCGCCCTGTTCGCTCGGGCCGGGCTCGTCACGCATGATGCCTGGGTGGTGGCGATGGCAGGGATCCCTGGGCTCGCGGCCGGCTTGGTGCTCGGCGAATGGTGGTTCCGCCGTGTGGACAACGAACGCTTCCGTTCCATCGTGCTCGTGCTGCTGGTGTCGAGCGCGATGCTGTCCTTGGTCGGAGCACTGACGTGACGCCCATCGCGCCCAGTGGCCACATCGATGCGGTCCTGTTCGACCTCTACGGCACCTTGGTGCCCGAATACTCGACGGCCGACTTCTACGCGTCGGTGGCCGCGATGGCGGAAGGGGTGGGCGCCGACGTCGATGCCTTCCGGGCTGCCTGGGACGCGACGGCCCGGGCCCGGCAGACCGGGGGTTTCGCCACGGTGGAAGACAACGTGCGCGCGGTGTGCGACGACCTGGGACTGGCGCCGAGTGAGCTCGCGATCGCGCGCGGCCTGGAACCGCGCGCCGCGATGTACCGCCGGTGGTTCCACCCTCGCGCAGGCGCGGTCGAGGTGCTCTCAACGTTGCGGACCCGCGGGTATCCCATCGCACTCGTCAGCATGTGTGCGCCCGACACACCTGTGTTGTGGCAGTCGACCGAACTCGCGGCGCTCGTCGACGCCGAGGTGTTCTCGTCCGAGACCGGGCTGCGCAAGCCCGAGCCCGCCATCTACCTCGAGGCGGCCTCACGACTGGGCGTGGCGCCCGATCGATGCGTCTACATCGGGGACGGCGCCTACGGCGAACTCACCGGCGCCGCGGCGGTGGGGATGCACCCGTACCTGCTCGTCGATCCCGATCTCGACCATGCCGCGATGCTCACCCCCGAGCGTGACGCGTGGGACGGTGCGACGATCGCGGACCTGCGCGACGTGCTGACGTTCCTGCCGGGCCCTGGAGCTCAGACCGCGACGCCTTGACTCCCGTGGCCGTAGCGGCGCCGGTGCAGCAGCGCCGCGACCCCGCCGGCCGGCAAAGGGAGCCAGAATGAGACCATGCGGTAGGCGAGCGTGGCGAGCACGGCGTCGCCCGCGTTCACGCCGGCCAGCGCCAGCAATCCGGTGAGACCTGCCTCCACGAACCCGAGCCCCCCGGGCGTGATCGGGATCATGGCCAGCACCATCGAGGCCGAGTAGGCCAGCAGTACGAGGCTCGGTCGCGGGAAGGAGCCCACCGCCGCCAGGGCCGCCAGCAGTGCGAGGTAGTCGAACAGCCAGTTCCCCAGCGCGAACAGCAACGCCTTCCACCAGGCGGCACCCAACGAATGGCGGATCTCGTTGCGCTCCACCAAGAGCCGCTCCGGGAGGTCGGTGGTGCGCGGGCCCTTGCGCACCAGCAGGTTGCGGACCCGTTGGATCCCTCGGCCCGTCGCCAGCAACGCCCGGTCATGGGTGATCAGCAGCCAGCCCACGAAGAACCCCACCACGAAGACGACGGCGCCCAGCCACGCCGCCTGGGCGAGGCCACTGGGGGTGGGGCGACCGGCGATCGCGGCAGGCACCACCAGCAGCGGCAGCATGAACAGGGTGCCGGTGCTGATCAGGGATGCGGCGGTGAGGCCCGTCCCCACCGTCGTGGGCAGCTCGCCCCCTTCGGTGAGCATGCGGTACTGGAGCGCTCCTCCGGCGGCGGCACCGCCGGGCACGACGCGACTGAAGGCATTGCCCGCCAGTTGGGCGGTGGCGACGGCGAACCACCGTTGTGTGCGCAGCGACAGCCGTTGCAACCCCCAGATGCAGACGAAGCTGGCGAACTCCAGCGCCAGCATCGCCACGAACCAGAGCGGGTCGAGCGTCAGCAGGTCGGGCCAGGACTCCAGCACGGTCAGCAGGCTCGGCCACAGGATGTAGAGCGCGATCAGCGTGACGGCGAGGAACGCGAGCCGCAGGAGGATCTTGCCGCGGTCGGCCTTGACCTCGGCCCGCAGCTCCCCTTCGACCGGCGCCCTCGCCTCCGGTGGCACGTCGAGCTGTCCGGCGTTCGGAAGGACCGGATGTCGGCGTCGCCGTTCCGGTTCGCTCATCGTGGGACGGTCGCTCACGACCTGATCGGCGGCTCGCCGGGGATCAACCGAGAGTACTCCTCGTTGACCAGCGCGTAGCACTCGCACGCTTGTCCAGCCAGCCCGTCGCGGTCCAGCACCTGGGTCCCGCCCCGCCGCGTGGAGACGAGCCCCATGTCCTGGAGCTCGCCGAGCGCCACGGTCACCGAGGCCCGCCGTACGTGCAAGATGTGCGCGAGGAACTCGTGCGTGAGGCGCACGTCGTCGCTGGCGACCCGGTCACTGGTCTGGAGCAGCCATCGTGCGAGTCGCTCCTTCACCGAATGGGCCGCCCCGCACGCGACGCTTTGCGAGATGTGGATCAGCATCGCGCGCAGATACGCCTCGATCGCTTCGGCGAGCAGCGGGTTCCGGAGGAGCTCGCGCCGGAAGACGGACGCGTCCACTCGCAGGAGTCGTCCGCCCATCTGGATCACCGCGCGCCCGTTCGGGTTGTGGTCGTCGCCGAGGGCCTGGAACGTGCCCACCATGCCTTCGCGCCCGATCGTGATCGTCTCGACGGCTGATCCATCCTTGAGGACGGTCATGATCGAGACCACGCACGTCAACGGGAAGAACACCCATGGCGCCGTCTCCCGGGGCTCGTAGAGCAGATCCCCGGGCTCGACCTCGAGCACCAGGGCCTGACCCAGCAGGATCCCCAGCCCGTCGGGAGACAGGGCTGCGAGCATGCGGTTGGCAGCGGCGTCGGCTAGACGCGGCGCAACGGCGGCGGCGGTGAGGGTCGCCATCGAAGCAAGCGTACCCGTGGTCCGAACCACCTGTGTACGCCACCGAACCGACGCCGCCTCCATGTGTGAAGCGGCGCCGAGCCGGGAAAGGCTCCGGAAACACTCGACGACCGGCGCGCTGGGCGCGCCTCAGGAGGCATCCCATGTTGTTGCAGATCGGTTCAGCCATGCTCGCTGCCGACAACGGCTCGCTTCACACGATCCTGTGGATCATCGCGGCGGTCCTCGTGATCGCCGGGATCGTCACGATCTTCCGCGGTGCGGTGCTCTGGGGGATCGTCCTGATCGTGGTGGGACTGCTGGTGGGACCCGGAGGGGTCAGCATCTTCAACTAGCGCGCTATCCGTTCCGTCGCGGCGAGCAACCCCTCTACGCGACGGACGGCCTCGCCTGGTCCCCCCGTGGCGAGCGCCACGACGAACGCCCGTCCGGCCCGCGCCGGGCGGGCTTCGTCGTGCTAGGGAGTGGTGGTTGCGGCTCGGTCAGCCGTGTGATCCGCTGAATTCGCGAGCGCCGCGACCTCGCCCACGATCAACGTCGCCGGTGGACCGATAGTCGCGGCGGCCGCCAACGCCGGGAGGTCGGCGAGCGTCCCCACCACGGACCGTTCCTCGGGTGTCGTCGCCCATTGCACGATGGCGGCAGGCTCATGGGGCGCTCGTCCGGCCGCGATCAGCGTCTCGCAGGTCTCGGCGAGCTTGCCCGCGGCCATCAACACGATGAGCGTGTCGGTGGCCGTGGCCATGCGCGCCAGATCCACGGTGTCCTCGGCGTGGGCGGTCGAGCCGGTCACCACCGCGAACGATCGAGCCAGGCCCCGGTGCGTGACCGGGATGCCCACCGCGCCGGGTGCGGCGACGGCGCTCGTGATGCCCGGCACGACGTCGACCTCGATCCCGGCCTCGACGCACGCGAGGAGCTCTTCGCCCCCTCGCCCGAACACGAACGGGTCGCCGCCCTTCAGCCGGACCACCTCGCGGCCGGTAAGCGCCTCGGTGACCAAGAGTTCGCCGATCGCCGCCTGCGACATCGCGGCGCGACCGGGTTCCTTGCCGACGTAGATCCGCTCGGCGCTCGCGGGCGCCAGGTCCAACAGGGCCGGCGCGGCCAGGCGGTCGTAGACGATCACGTCGGCGCCGGCCAGGAGGCGGGCTCCCTTCACCGTGATCAGTTCGGGGTCGCCGGGCCCTGCGCCCACCAGCGACACGCGGCCCGCGCGCGTGGTCATGTCCGGGCGCCTTCGGGATCGAGGAGGCGGGTCCGCAGTCGAGACGCGAGTTCCTCGCTGCGACCTTCACGCACCAACGTGGCGGCTTCGTCCAGGTCCAGCGCGTCGCCCCAGCGTTGGGCCCGCGTCGCGAAGTCGGGCAGGGAGGGCATCGTCTCCTCCCGTACGGCGCGGAGCACCGAGACCACCTCCGACCATTCCTCGCCGAACTCCTGCGACAGCGCCGCGCGCAGCTGCTTGGCCAACGCGGGCGAGGCGCCGCCGGTGGCGATCGAGAGCACCAGCTCGCCCCGGCGCACGATCGCCGGGGCCGACCAGTCGCAGTTCGGGATGTCGTCCATCACGTTGACCAGGGCGCGACGACAGCGGGCTTCCCGGGCGATCGCCTCACGCTCACCCGCGTCGGCGCTCGAGGCCACCACGAGGAAGGCGCCGTTGAGGTCGTCGGCGCGCCAGGTCCGGCGTTCCACGACGACCTCCGGCAGGACCTCCAGGTCGGTCAGCCGCGCGTCGGGCGCCGAAGCGACCACGAGGACGTCGGTGGCTCCGGCGGCCAGTAATCCCTCGACCTTGCCCTCGTGCACGGCGAGCGAACCGATCACCACGCACCGCCGGCCCGCGAGTTCCAGCATCACCGGATACCCGAACGGCATCAGCGGTCACCGTCCCGTTCCCGTGCGGCCGCGAACGCGGCTTCCTCGGCCTTCTCGCGATCGGATTTCGTGCCCGTGAGTTCCACACTGCAGTGGATGCCGCATTCCTTGGCGGTGTCTTCCTCCCACCACCAGCGTCCGGCCCGCTCGGGCTCGCCCTCGATCACGGGGCGGGTGCACGGCGCGCACCCGATCGAGGTGTACCCGTGGTCGAACAGCTCGTGGTAGGGCACCTCGCGTTCGCGCACGTACGCCCACACCTGGTCGAGCGTCCAGTCCGCCAGCGGGTTGAGCTTCACGATGCCGCCGTGGTCGCGGTCCAGCTCCACCTTCGCGATGTTCTTCCGGCTCGCCCATTGCTCGCGCCGGAGGCCGGCGACCCACGCATCGAGCGTCGCGAGCTTGCGCTTGAGGGGCTCCACCTTGCGCACGGTGCAGCACGCGAGCCGCAGGTCCACGCCGCGGTACATCAGGTTCGGGCCCTCGCGGTTCACAAGGGTGGCCACCGCGGTGGTGTCGGGGTATTCGAACTCCACGGCGATGTCGTAGCGCTCTCGGATCTCCTCGAACAACGCGTAGGTCTCCGGCGGCAGACGCCCGGTGTCCAGGGTGAACACCCGGATGTCCGGGTTGAGGCGCCACGCCATGTCGATCAACACCATGCCATCCACGCCGCCGGCCGCGCTGATCGCCATCTTCGGGTGGAAGCGCTCCAGGCCCCAGGCAAGGATCTCTTCGCCCGGCGCGTCCTCGAACCGTTCGGCGGCCTCGTGCACCCACGCGGTTTCCTCCTCGACGACCGGCATCGCCGGCTCGTGCCACGGTGCATGCGGGTCGGCGTCGGCCATCAGGCGTCACCTCCGATCGCGGTCAGCGTCAGCTCGAACCGGCGCTCGCAGGACTCGCACCGCCACGCCGCGGTGCCGGCGTCGTCGGGGCGGATGTCCTGCTCGCCGCAGAACGGGCAGTAGAACGGCACGGCACGCGCGCTCATCGCAGTTCTCCATGCGCCGCCGCGGGTGCCGCGAACCGTGCCAGTCCATCGGCGTCGAGGGCGTTGACGTAGGACGTGAACGAATCGTCGGATGTCCGCGCCTGCTGGTATCGCGACAGCAACAGTTCGAGGTAGTCGGCGGCGTCCTCGGCGTAGACCTTCACGCCCTTCACCTTCCGGCCGAACGTCGCTTCGGCGCCCATGGTCCCACCCAGGTGCACGAGGAACGCGTCGGAACGGGTGCCGTCGGGACGTGGCTGCA
>DATLPI010000250.1:0-4396 GCA_035535815.1 Actinomycetota bacterium
GGGGTGTCGCCGTAGAACGCTCGCCACTTCTCCGGATGCTCGACGAGCTGTTCATGCTCGACGACCCACTCGTACGTGGTGGAGCCCATCACGATCGCTCCCACGTCGGCCATGAACGCGGCGAACCGCACCTCATGTCCCACCTCGTCGTCGCCCGCCGGCACCTCGAACAGCCAGCTCAGCGAGTTGTGCTCATCGGCGATGTACCCATCGAGGGTGGTTGCGGTGTAGTACTGCGTGATCCCCATGGCGCCAAGGTTCGCACATCGGCCCGATGCTTCGGCGACGTGCCACCTGGGTACGAGGTCGCGCATAGGGCACGGACAACACCGGAAGGAGCCACACCCATGACGAACGTGATCGCCGATATCACGATGTCCCTCGACGGATTCGTGACCGGCCCCGAGCCCGACCTCGAACACGGCCTGGGACGCGGAGGAGAGCCGCTCCACACCTGGGCGATCGACAGCGATGATGAGGTCGACGTCCAGGAACTCAAGGACGCCACTGAGGCATCCGGCGCCGTCGTGATGGGCCGACGTCTGTTCGACATCGTGGACGGACCGCACGGTTGGAACGACGAGATGGGATACGGCGCGAACCTCGCGGCAACGCCGCCCTTCTTCGTCCTGACCCACTCCGCTCCCGCTGACGTGCGGCTCGACATGCGGTTCTCGTTCGAGACCGACGGGCTCGAGGCCGCGCTCGAGCACGCCCGCGCCGCCGCGGGGGACAGGGACGTGGTCGTCATGGGCGGCGCCGACGTCGTTCGACAGTGCGTCGACGGCGGCTACGCCGACGAACTGCATCTCCATCTCTCACCGATCCTGCTCGGCGGCGGCACGCCGCTGTTCGAGGGTGTCGGCCGCCGTCAACTGGTGCAGAAGTCGGTGCGGGTCTCCTCGACCGCCACCCACCTCACCTACGCCATCGCTGGCTGAACGCGAGACCATCGGAGTACGGTGCCTCCATGAACGAGCGCGCAGCGATCCCGATGTTGTCGTACGAGGACGTGGGCGCAGCGGTCGACTGGCTGAGCGACGCGTTCGGGTTCCGGGAGGTCGGTGAGCGATACGCCGACGACGACGGCCGCGTCACGCACGCCGAGCTCGAACTCGACGGTGCGCTCGTCTACCTGGGATGGCCGGGCGAGGACTACGAGGGTCCCGCCCACCACGCGGAACACTGCGACTACGCAGCACGCTGGTCACAGGTGCCCTTCATCGTGAACGGCGTGCACGTGACCGTCGAGGACGTGGACGCCCACTGCGAGCGAGCCCGCGCGGCCGGGGCCACGATCCTGCGCGAACCGAAGACCGAGCCGTACGGACGTCTGTACAACGCCGCCGACCTCGAGGGTCATCGCTGGATGTTCATGGAACCGTCCATCGCCTGAGCACCACCTCGCCTTGACCCTGAGTGAACGCCGCTCCTAGAGTGACGAGATGCGTTCCCCCGCCCGCGCACTCCTGATCATCGCCCTCGTGGTCGGAGTCATCGCGACCGCGTGGCCCGCCTCGGCCTCGGCGAGAGATGACTACGCCGACCACCGATTGCAGGCGGGGATCGACGCGTTGGTGGCTCGGCCCGATGGTCCGCCAGGCGTGATCGCAGTGGTGCAACGAGGCGACCGCAGACTCGTGTTCCGCGCCGGTGTCTCGAACCTGAAGACCGGCGCTCCCATGCTGCCGTGGCTGCACATGCGGATCGCCAGCACCGCCAAGGCGTATAGCGGTGGCGTCGCACTTTCTCTGGTCGAGGAGGGCGTGATGTCCCTCGACGACACGGTCGGCGAGCTCCTTCCCTGGACGAACCCGGACTGGCACGCCGTCACGTTGGCTCAGGCCCTCCACCACACGAGCGGCATCCCCGACGTCCTGGATTCAACGGCCTTCATCGACGCGGTCATCGCCAGCCCTCACGATGCCCCGTCGCCGCGGAAGCTGTTGAGCTACCTCAGGCATGAAGACCTGCGTTTCCCGCCGGACAGTGCCTACGAGTACTCGAACTCCGACAACATCGTGGTCGGGTTGATGGCCAAGGCCGCGACGGGCGAGCGATACGAGCAGTTGCTGGCTCGCATCGTGACCGAGCCGCTGGGACTGGCGAACACCACCCTTCCGCGAGGTGTCCCGATGCCCACACCGTTCATGCACGGCTACCAGTGGAAGGGCCATCGCCCCCCGGATGACGTGACCAACTTCCTCGCCAGCGGCTGGTCGTGGGCCTCCGGCGGCATCGTGTCCACGCCACTCGACCAGAATCGGTTCATCCGGGGATACATCGGCCGGCAACTGTTCGATGCGACGACCCAGCAAGCGCAGTTCATCTTCGTCGACGGCGGATCCGAACCGACGGGACCAGGGCAGAACCGTGCCGGGCTCGCCGTCTTCCGGTACCGGACGCGGTGCGGTGTCGTGTTCGGACACACGGGGAACACATCCGGGTTCACGCAGTTCATGGCGGCGACCCGATCAGGGCGTCGATCGGCGGTGGTGTCGGTGAACCGGCAGATCACTCCGACGACGCTGCCGGACCTCTTCGTGGATCTTCGTGACGTGTTCGAACGAGCGGTCTGCTCGGCGAGGGCCTAGGGACAACGACTGTTCGAGAGGAGCGATCCGATGCCGAAGGTGCAAGGGCTGTCGAAAGAAGCCGCCCACTACCGCCCGGCGCCGAAGCCCACCGTCCGGTGCGCGGAATGCAAGTTCATGTTCCCGCGGCTGTCGGTGGGTGGGTGTCGGTTCGTCCGCGGCGTGATCCATGCCGGAGACACATGCGACGAATTCACACCGCGCCGATCAGGCCAACGCGAGACCTGATACCGACGCGGGCCTGACCCGAAGGCGGCCCGCGCCGAACCAGCGATCAGGCCTGAACGGGGACCGGGTAGACCTCGTCGGTCGGGTGACCCGCGCGATCGTGGATCTTCATGACGGCTTCTTTGTTGGGCGCCTCGGACAAGCACCAGACGAGGCCCGTCGCGGGGTCGGCCCATGCGTGCTTGAAGTCCACGGCTTCGTCGTCCTGGATCGCCAAGTCAGCGCGATGGGCTTCCAGCAGACCTTCCGGCGTGATGCCTTCCATCCCGCGATGCACGTCCATGAACTCAGGCATGTTCGACCTCCTCTAACGTGATGGTTCATCTCGGCGGGCAGCCACGTGAAGGACTACACCCCAGTAGGTGTACCGGTCAAGACCGCTGGCGTCCCTACGCGAACTCGTCCCAGATGGGATCGGTCACCGCGTCGTTTTCGGCCAGACCCCATGCCTCGGTGATCTTGCCGTCCGAGACGTGGAACACGTTCACGAAGTTGTACTCGGCGCTCTTGCCGCTGGGCGCGGTGACGTTCGCGGTACCGAGCACCACGACGTGATCGTCGTCGCCGATGATGGCGTGGTTCTGGACCTTCATCGAGTCACCGGTCGCCGCGGACATCATCTGGCGAACCTCGTCCTTGCCTCGGCGCGTGCCGGCCGCGCGACTGTTCCCGCCGGTGTGCCACACGATGTCGTCGGAGGTGTGGTCCTCCAAGAAGGCGACATCACCTCGATCCATGGCGCCCATCATCTCGGTCACCATCGCGACGTTCGGGTGCTCATCCATGTCCCAACCCCTTCCGGTCATGCGGGCGAACCGTTGCCTTCAACCTAACGCGTCGGGTCGATCCTGGGGAGGGGGTGTCGGGTGACGACTCCATGAACGGTCCACACACGTGCCACCACCGGCAAGGTGGCATGCCCTTCGGCGCCTTGACGATGAACCCTTTTCCTATGTATAACTACCTCGTTCTATAAGGGAGACGTTATCCATGAAGGTGACCACGGACGATCAACTGGATGCGGTGTTCGGGGCGCTGGCCGACCCCACGCGCCGGTCGATCCTGGCCCGCCTCACGCGGGGCGAGGCCACCGTCGCCGAACTGGTGGCGCCGTTCGGGATGTCGCAGCCCGCGATCTCGCGCCACCTCAAGGTGCTCGAGCGTGCGGGGCTCATCACGCGGACACGGCGCGCCACCGCCCGTCTGAGCCACCTGCGGGCCAAGCCCCTGCAGGACGCCACCGAGTGGCTGACTGCCTACCGCGAGTTCTGGGAAGAACGCTACGAGCGCCTCGACGAGGTCCTCGCGGCGCTGCAGGAGCACGACACCGACCGATCGCTCGACCCCGATCCAGGGAGCGATCCGACAGGAAGGAGCACGTCATGACCGAATTGAAGGTCACCGCCGAACCAGGCGTTCCGCAGATCCTCACCGAGCTAGAGTTCGATGCACCGCGCGAGCTGATCCTCCGGGCGTTCACGGAGGCTGACCTGCTGAATCACTGGCTGGGGCCGCGCGGCTACACGATGACGGTCGAGCAGTTCGAACCGCGTGCCGGCGGCAGTTGGCGCTAC
>DATLPI010000251.1:0-4658 GCA_035535815.1 Actinomycetota bacterium
GTCGCGCCCGGGACCCCCAAGTCGATCACCGTGACCTACACGGTCCCGGCCTCGACCCCCGCAGGGAACCAGACGAACTCGGCTACGGTCCACTCGCCGACCGACCCGAGCGATTCCACCGCCAACGACACGAACACGGTCACGACCCTTGCCGACCTCACGATCAGCAAGTCTCACTCACCGGAACCGGTCCTGGCGGGCACACAGGTGACGTACACGATCACCGTGCACAACTCAGGGCCGTCCGATGCGAAGTCCGTGACCGTGTCGGACACGATGCCGGGCGGGCTCATGGTGGCAAGTGTGAGCTCGAGCCAGGGTGGATGCGCAGCGCTCCCGTGCAACCTTGGGACTCTGGCTGCCGGTGGGACTGCGACCGTGACGGTCGTGGCCAACACCCCGGCCGCGAACGCGAACGTCGCTTCGAGGACGGTCACGAACACGGCCAGCGTTTCCAGCTCGACGACGCTGACCAATCCGGGCGACGACACCACGACCAACAACACGACGATCAAGCGGCCTCTTGTCACCGTCAGCAAGTCGGTCGACAAGTCTCAAGCCACCGTCCTTGATCAGCTCACCTACACGTTGACGACAACGAATGATTCCGCCGGTGCCACGGCCTACAACATCGTCGTCAAGGACACGCTGCCCACGAACACCGTCTACGTGTCCGGCAGCGCTACGACGGGCGTCGGCATCACGACCGAGTACTCAGCGAACGGGACGACCTGGTTCGCGACCGAGGCCGGGGCAGGTGGCGCCGCGAACATCCATTACGTCCGGTGGACGATCCTTACCCTCACGGCCGGAGGCAACAAGGTCCTGAGTCTCAAGGCGAACGTCAAGTTCCCGACCGCGCCTGGCACAGTCTTGGTCAACTCCGGTTCGGTCGACAACTACTGCAGCACGATGGACAGCTCGATCTGTTACTCAGGGAACACGTCGACCGCCTCCACGACGATCGTCCTTGTTGGGGTCGGCTCGACGAGCACGATCACGGACTCGTCCTTCTTGCTGAAGGACGACCTGAGTCCGTGGACCATCTCGGACTTCGAGATCTTGCTAAGCCCGAAGAACGTGGTCGTCGCGACGAACCCGGGGCAGTTCTATTACCACCAGCGCGTGACGAACACGTTCGGCTCGACCACATCGATGGACTTCACCCTCAACTGGCCGTCTGACTTCGTAACCCAGACCGTCGGCGGACAGCCGCTCCACGCCTACGTTCAGTACGCCTCCGACCCAGCGAACACGTGGCGCGACTGGACTTCGCAATCCACGGGTATCTGCTGGAGCCCAACACCCACGCCCGCCTGCACCGGCAATGACGGCACGATCACCGTCAATAACGTGCCGGCTGGGGCGAAGGTGTGGATCACCGCCCACCTGGATTACAACTTGAAGGGCACGACCCAGGCGAGCACGTTCACGAAGAAGCCGATCCTCTACGCGCCGTTCAAGTCGTACATCGTGATCAAGGACCAAACCACGGGCGTCCCGGTCGGAGCGAGCACGTCGTCGGAGAGCCTGCTTGGTCGCGGCAAGAAGGTCACGGTCGTCTACGGAGTCGTGCAGGATCAGAATGGCAACCCGATCAATCACGCGTGGGTCCGCTTGGATCTCGGAGGGAGAACCGCGTGGGCGGCCACGCAAGTGGATGGGAGCTACGTGTTCTACGACGGCCAGTTGTGCGACGGTTCCGATGGCCTCGAGAGCTGTTCAGGCGCGACCTCCACGCCGTGGACGTTCCCGACGGCGACCACGACGGGGACCCTCAAGATCCTGGGCGACGCTCAGATGCCGGTGCCCAGCAACACTACCGGGACGCTACCGGCAGGCCTGCCGTCCGTGCCGACATATCCGAGCGGGAAGTCGCAGCACATGATCGCGGCCGGGGCGACGACGCTTCAAGCGTGGACGTCCAACCCGCCCACGCACAGCATCAGCATCGTCAACGGGAATGCCTACGACCGCGAATGGAGCTTCCGGCCGTAAGAGGCATATGGGTGTCACACCAAGGGGGGCGGGTAACACCGCCCCCCTCCCCCTCCCGCCGAGTTCGTGGGGGGCCCGGGCGGTAAGGCCCGGGCCCCCCGCCATCTACTTTGCTCCGGGTCCTCCACAGGGCAAGATGTGGTGATGACTCAGCGGACGCGGCGCGGCTGGCTCGCCGGCTTGCTCGCCTTGATCGGGGGCGGGGCGATCGTCGCGGGCTCCTCCCTCACGTGGCTGGACGTCGGGGGAGGCGTATCGGTGGGGAGCGTCTCCGTCTCGGGTACGCCCAAGGGGAGCGAGCTCCTGCTCGGTCAGATCGCCCTCGGGGCCGGCGTCGCAGTCGCCATCCTCGGGCTTCTGTTGCTGGGAATCCGGCGCGCGCGAAAACTCCTCGGTTTCCTGGTGATCGTCGGCGGGCTCGTCGCGATCGCGTCCGGTGTCTTCGTGGCCTCCTCGCCCCAGGATCGATACATCGACTTCGCGGTCGAGAAGGGAGCACCCGCCGGCCAGGCCGATGAGGTCCGCGCCTCGCTTACCAACCTCTTCGAGGTGTCGGGTCAGGAGGCCGATCTCGGCATCGGCCTCTACATCGCGATCGGCGGCGGTGTACTGTCCGTCATCGGCGGACTGACGGCTGTCTTCGGTCGCCGTAGGCGCAAACCCGTCGAAGAGACGAACGAACCATCGGAGCCGAAACCCGAGGGCCTGCCGGAAGAGTGGCTGGCCGCTCGAGCGCTGGAGGCTGAAGCTCGCACCGCACCCGCCCGGGAGGCCTCTCCCCAAGAGCTCGTCACGCAGGCGGTGTCGCCCCCGCTGCCGGATCCGCCTCCGGAGCCGGAGGAGGCCGCGCCCTGGAGGAGCCCCCTCCCCGAGGCGCCCGAGAGCCCGCCAGAACCCGAGAGCACGCCAGAACCCGAGAGCACGCCAGAACCCGAGAGCCCGCCAGAGGAGGAGCCGGTGGCTCGAGCCGAAGAGGTCGAAGCTCCGAGCGAAGCCGCAGAGGAGCCGGCCCCTGCCCCTGAGCCCGTCACAGAGACGGTCGCGACGCCTGAACCAGCGGAAGAGCCCGTGAAGCCTGACGACCGATCCGGCTGGTCCGAGCCTCTTCCCGACGACTGGACCGCCAAGCCGGCGAAGCGCCGACGCCGCCGCCGGTCGTAGACCCTTGTCTACCGGGCGGTAGATAACCGATAATCTGCCGCGTGGTAGAGAGTCGACCGGCCGGCACCAGCATCGTCGACGCCCTCGCGGGCAAGCGCATCTTCCTCACCGGCGTTACCGGCTTCCTCGGCCAGGTGGTCCTCGAGCGGCTCCTCCTCGACTTCCCGGAGTCGACGATCACTGTCCTGGTCCGTTCGCAGACCTCGGCGACCGCCGTCGAGCGCGTCCACTACCTGACGCGCAAGCCGGCGTTCGATGTCCTCCGACAACGCCTCGGCGGCGACGACCAGCTCCTGGCGCTCCTCGACGAGCGCGTCACAGTGATCGACGGCGACTTCACCCGCGGTGAGCCCGAGCTCCCGAGCGGGATCGACGTCGCGATCCACTCGGCCGCCACCGTCAGCTTCGACCCGCCGATCCAGGAGGCCTTCCAGACGAACCTCCTGGGGGCGCAGAACCTCTACCGGGCCGTCGCCACCAACAACACGCCGCACCTCGTTCACGTCTCGACCGCGTACGTCGCCGGCGTCCAGAAGGGCGTGATCCCGGAGGGGCCTCTCGAGCATAAGGTCGACTACCGCCAGGAGGCCGAGATGGCGATGCAGGCCAAGGCCGAGGTCGAGGCGGCGTCGCGCAAGCCCGAGATGCTCGAGCACTTCATGGCGAAGGCCGCGAAGGACCACTCGCGAGCCGGGCCGAGCACGGTGAGCCAGGACGCGGAGGAACGTCGCAAGCAGTGGGTGGATAAGCGCCTGATCGAGTACGGACGGATGCGCGCCCGGACGCTCGGCTGGCCGGACGTCTACACGTTCACGAAGGCGCTGGGGGAACGTGCCGTCGAGGACATCGCGCACGAACGGCGGCTCCCGCTCTCGATCGTGCGGCCGTCCATCATCGAGTCCGCCCTCGAGCACCCGTTCCCCGGCTGGATCGACGGCTTCAAGATGGCGGATCCCATCATCCGCGCGTACGGGCTGGGCCAGATCCCGGAGTTCCCGGGGATCCCCGAGGGGATCGTCGACCTGATCCCGGTGGATTACGTGGTGAACGCGATCTTGGCGGTCGCCGCGACACCCCCACCGGCGGGCGAGCCGGCTCATTACAACGTCTCCAGCGGCGATCGGAACCCGCTCCGCTTCTATGAGCTCTACGAATGGGTCCGCGCGTACTTCGAGGCGCATCCGCTGCCTGAACGCGGGCGCGGGGAGCACAAGGTCCCCGAGTGGAAGTTCCCCGGCAACATCACCGTGGAGCGGATGCTGCGGCGCGCGGAGCAGCTGACCGACGTCGCCGAGAAGATCGTCACGCACCTGCCGAAGTCCCAGACGATGCGCGACGCCGTCTCACGCTTGGACCGGGACAAGGCGCGCGTCGACTTCGTGAAGCGCTATTCGGATCTCTACGGGATGTACACCGAGACCGAGGTCGTCTACACGGACGAACGCGTGGTGGCCCTCTGGAACTCCCTGACGCCGGAGGACCGGGCGCGCTTCCCGTTC
>DATLPI010000252.1:0-6123 GCA_035535815.1 Actinomycetota bacterium
CATGGCGCGAGGACTGCCCTACGACTCCGACGGTGGGCGCGCCTGGGCCGGCGCCCTCACGGCGATCATGACCGGCCAGGCCTACCGAGCCAGCGCTCGCATCGCCGAGGTCATGGGACCGTTCGCCGGGTTCGAGCCCAACCGCGACGCCATGATCCGCGTCATCAAGAAGCACCGCGCGGCGGCCGATGAGATCGACCCCGAGCTCGTGCCCGAGGGCATGCTCAGCGCCGCGAAGCAGTCGTGGGACGAAGCCATCTCGCTGGGTGAACTGCACGGCTACCGCAACGCGCAGGCCAGCGTGCTCGCCCCCACCGGCACGATCGGCTTGATGATGGACTGCGACACCACCGGCATCGAACCCGAGCTCGCATTGGTCAAGACCAAGAAGCTGGTCGGTGGCGGCACGATGCAGTTCGTGAACCAGACGGTGCCCAGGGCGCTCGACAAGCTGGGCTACGACGCCGGGCAGGTCGACGACATCGTCGCCTACATCGCCGAGCACAACTCGGTGGTCGAGGCGCCGCACCTGAAGGTCGAGCACTACTCCGTGTTCGACACGGCCATGGGGGCCGAGCCCATCCACTACATGGGCCACGTCCGCATGATGGCGGCCGCTCAGCCGTTCATCTCTGGCGCCATCTCCAAGACCGTGAACATGCCCGAAGAAGCCACGATCGAAGAGGTGGAACAGCTCTTCGTCGAGTCGTGGAAGCTGGGCCTCAAGGCTGTGGCCATCTACCGCGACAACTGCAAGGTCGCCCAGCCGCTGTCGGCCGACAAGAAGCGATCGGCCGTCCAGCCCGAGCCGCCCGAGTTGGCGCACCCGGTGCGCAAGCGCCTGCCGATGTCGCGCCCGTCGCTCACCACCTCGTTCCAGGTGGGCGATGCCGAGGGCTACATCACGGCGGGCTCCTACCCCGACGACGGGCTCGGCGAGGTGTTCCTCAAGACCTCGAAGCAGGGCTCCACCCTCAGCGGGGTGATGGACGCCTTCTCGATCGCGGTCTCGATCGGGTTGCAGTACGGCGTGCCGCTGGAGACCTACGTCTCGAAGTTCATCAACCTGAAGTTCGAGCCCAGTGGCATGACGAACGACCCCGACATCCGGTTCGCCTCGTCGTTGCTCGACTACGTGTTCCGGCGCCTGGCGCTCGACCACCTGCCGGAGGAGACCCGAGAAGGGCTCGGCATCAAGTCGATCGCCGAGCGCACGGAGTCGGTGCAGGCCGAGATCGCGGCCAAGAGCGAGCAACCGGCGCTCGAGGCTCCCGCATCGGTGGAAGCGCCGGCCGAGGCGCCGCACCTGATCGAGGTCACCGACAAGCAGACGGCAAAGGCCCTCGACGCGCCGCTCTGCTACTCATGCGGGTCGAAGATGCAGCCGGCAGGCTCCTGCTACGTGTGCTCGAGCTGCGGCAGCACCAGCGGCTGCTCGTAGCGGCGGCCGAACGACCACGACAGGCCGGGGCGCCCGTGCCCCGGCCTTCGTGCGTCCGGCGTCTGTTGACGATGCGGCGTCCCGGTCGGCTACTGTGCGCGCCATGACCACCGAAGAGAGCGGGCTCGTCGGCCTGCACCACGTGCAGCTCGCGATGCCACCCGGTGAGGAGGAAGCCGCGGTGCGCTTCTACGGCGCGATCCTGGGGTTGCAGCGCATCGCCAAGCCCGACCTGCTCTCACCCGCCGGGGGTGTCTGGTTCCGCAAAGGGGATCTCGAGGTGCACCTTGGGGTCGAGGAGACCTCGTTCACGCCGGCGCACAAGGCGCATCCCGCGTTCCTGGTCAGCGGGCTGGAGACCCTGCGCGAACGGATCGAGGCCGCGGGATACCGCGTCACGGACACCGTGGAGATGGAGGGCTTCCACCGTGTGTACGTTCGCGATCCGTTCGGCAACCGCGTGGAGCTGATCGAGGCGGCGTGAGCGATCCGCCGTTCTCCGTCGAGGGCTTCCATCACGTGCAGCTGGCGATGCCGCCCGGCAGCGAGCCCGACGCCGAGGCGTTCTACGCGGGCGTCCTGGCGTTCGAGATCGTCCCGAAACCCGAGCACCTGGCGACGCGCGGCGGCCGCTGGTTCCGGTCGGGCACTACCGAGCTCCACCTCGGCGTGGAAGACGGGTTCCGAGCATCGACCAAGGCGCATCCGGCGCTGCGGATCCGGGGCCTTCATGCGCTGCGCGTGCGCGTGGAGTCGGCCGGTCTCGCGGTCGAGGACGACACCCAGCTCGACGGTCACGAGCGTTGGTATGTGCGCGACCCGTTCGGCAACCGGCTCGAGTTGATCGAGGAGGTGCCAGGCTGATGGATCTCCCGTTCCGTCGCATCGATCCGGACGCCGCGCTGCCGCAGGCGCATCACCCCGGCGATGCGGGTCTCGACCTTCGAGCGAACGCCGACGTGGAAGTGTCCCCGGGGGAGCGGGCGATGATCCCGACGGGCGTCGCGGTGGCGATCCCCGACGGGCATGCCGGGCTCGTCCTGCCTCGTTCCGGGCTGGCCTCCAAGCACGGCCTCACCCTCGCGAACTCGCCCGGCCTGATCGACGCCGGCTACCGCGGCGAGCTGATCATGGCCGTGGTCAACCTCGACCGAACCCAGGCCGTGACGATCACGAAGGGAGAACGCATCGCTCAGCTGGTCGTCGTGGCTCTCCCACAGGTCGTCCCCGCCTGGGCTGACACCTTGCCCGACAGCGACCGAGGCGCCGGCGGCTTCGGCTCGACGGGCACTGCGTGATCATCCGCCTCGAGCGCGACGACGACCGAGATGCGTCGTTCGAGCTCGAGCGATTGGCTTTCGAGCGTGATCTGGAAGCCGAGATCGCACGTGCGGTGGCGGACGAGGAGGGTTCGTTCGCCTTGGTCGCCGAGGACGGCGACACGATGATCGGCCACGTGCAGATGAGCCGCGGGTGGGTCGGCGCCACGCCGGTCCTCGCGCTCGGCCCCATCGGGGTGCTTCCCGAACGCCAGGGACAGGGATCTGGCGGGGCGCTGGTGCGCGCCGCGCTCGAGGAGGCCAGGCGGCGAGGGGAGCGCGTCGTGATGCTGCTCGGGTCGCCGGCGTTCTACCCGCGGTTCGGCTTCGTTCCGGCCTCCACCTTCGGCCTGAAGAACCCCTACACCGGGGCGGCCGAGGAGGGCTTCATGGTGGCGCTGCTCGACGAGGCTCCACTGGCGCTCGAGGGACCCGTCCGGTGGCACCCGGCGTTCGACGAGGCCGGTTGAAGGTGCACACGGGCGCGGTTAGCATGGAGTGACACCACGCGGACGTGGCTCAGTTGGTAGAGCACCACCTTGCCAAGGTGGGGGTCGCGGGTTCGAATCCCGTCGTCCGCTCCACGTAGAAGCGCTGGTCAGGGCCGGTGAGAGCCGGTCCTGACGGCGATCTGGGAGACGTCCGTCCCGCCGTCGTCCCGCGCTGGTCCCGCGGCAGCCGCCCGATAGGTCGATTCCAGACCCTCTCGGAGCCGTTCGTCGAGACTCGGCAGCAAGTGGCCGTAGCGGTCCAGCGTGAGTCGCGTGGTCGAGTGCTGGAGCCGTTCGGCGATCTCCTTCGCGTGGGCTCCCTGCGCGATCAGCAGGGCCGCGCAAGTGTGCCGAAGGTCGTGGAACCGAAGGTCGGGATGGAGGCCCGCGCGAGCGACCGCTGGCTTGTAGTGGCGCCGATAGAAGTTCCGGCGTCTGAGCGCGAGCCCCTTCGAGGAGATGAACACGTGGCCGTCGACGCTGGGGAACCGGCCGACGTGCTCGCCGAGCATCTCGCAGAGGAACCGCGGGAGCGAGATCGTCCGCCTCGCGACCGTCTTGGTGCCGCCGAGGTAGAGGTGTCCGCCGACTTCGGCCAGTGGCCTCCACCACGTCGACGATGCCGCGAAGCACGTTCACGCGGTCGATGCGGAGGGCAGCGAGCTCGCCCCAGCGCATCCCCGTGTAGGCGGCGGTGAAGACCTGTTCGAAGTGACCCTCGTGAGCATCGTGCTGCTCGTCGTGAGCAGCCTCGCTGATGTCGATGAATCGCTGTGGACGGCGCGCCCTTGGCTCATCATCGTGCTGGCCTCCGGCGCTCCCTCGTTCGGGTGGGGGGTCGCGGTGGTGATCTCCGAGGATCGGCCACGAATCCAGACGTGGTGGGTTGGGTTGATGGTGATCCTCACCACCCTCGTTGTCCCGCTCGCCCTCTGGTGGTCTGTCGCCCTCGCAGTGTTCGACGAGATCGACTAGAGCTCGGGGTAGTCGTGCCGGCCTTGAACCGCTACGCCCATCGACACCAGCACGGCCTCGGTTCTGTTCCGAACCCCCAGCTTCATGAGGATGGACGAGGTGTGGGCCTTCACCGTCCCTGTGGCGAGGTGGAGGGTCTCGCCGATCTCGAGGTTGGTGAGGCCCTGGGCCATCAAGGAGAGCACCACGCGCTCCCGTGGGGTCAGTTCTTCTGTACGGGTCGAGGACCCGCCTTGGGGAAGTGCCATCAGTCTTCTCCGTTCGGTTGGGCGGTGGCTAGCCGTGTCCTCCCGGACCAAGCATACGCTCAATACCGTAGGTCGGAAGGGGCGTCTGGCCTGGGACTCGGGCCTGAGGGTGCCAAGAAGTCTTGACAAGCGAACTGGTCAAATACTCTGGCCTGCAAGGATCGAACGGCTGGACGCCTGCACGGTGGTCGTCACGGACGAGGTAGCCGGGCGCCTCAACATCGATACGGGTACCTACGACTGGCTCGACGCAGGCAAGGCACTTCAGTTCATGCACCCATGATTCACCGTCCTGTACCGCAAGCTTGGCGATTCGACCTGACCCCCATCCCTCGGATGAACGGTCGGATCATGAACGAGACCCGACAAATGGCGAGGTTGTAGCGCCTGCTCGAGGCAGCAACGGTTGGCCAGTTTGGCACCCCAGAGGAAGGGGAACTTGTGCTGCAAACGCACCCTCAACAAGACGCACCCTCAAAAGAAAGGTGGCCCCTATGACCAGTCGCACCCGCAGTCCGCTTGGTGTTGTCGGGCTGTCTCTTGCGCTCCTGATGGCCGCGGCTTGCAGTAGCGACGGCGAGACGCCCGGTGCGTCCACAACGGTCGGGGCCTCTACGGCCAGCCCAGCGGCTTCCGGCTCCTCGCCAAGTCCATGCGGCGACATTCCGCCCGCTGTTGGCGGCGGTATCGCTGTGACCGAACGCGACTTCGCCATCGAACCGGCCGCGATAGCTGCACCGGCGGGCAGGGTGGCCTTCGACATCCAGAACGAGGGCCCCCAGACGCACGAGTTCGTCGTCTTCAAGACGAATCTCGATCCGGCTGATCTCCCGACGAACGCTGACGGCACCGTAGATGAAGAAGGCAAAGGCGTGAAGCACATCGACGAGGTCGAAGACATCGCTGCCTGCACGTCAGAGTCGTTGGTCATGGAACTCGCCGCGGGGAACTACGTCTTCATCTGCAATCTGCCGGGTCACTACGCATCGGGGATGCATACGGCCTTCACCGTCCAGTAGCGATCGGCGGCTCACCCGAGAGTCGAGGGGCTACCCACCAGTATCGACCCGCCGCCTGTTGAGCACTCTAGGTTCGGGCCTGGAGGGGTGAAGGGGTGGACCTGGCTAGAGGCTAACGCTGCCGCTGCGCCTTCTTGCGGAGCTAGGCGCGAGCGAGATCCGTCAAGTGCCGAGATTAAGGGTTGTTCGGCGGCAGGCCATGACCACTGGCAGAGTCACAAGGGATGAACGGGCCGCGGATCGTGAACGACGCGCCCGGAACATGGCGAGCGCATGTTCTGTGAGCTTCTGGGTACCTCCGGGCGCATGGATGAGATGGCACTCATCACCGGGGTCGCCACCGTGGTCGCCGGAACGATCCTCGCCACCTTCCGATTCAGGCATCAAGGAGTGCCTGTCGGCACCATGACGCTGCATGTCACGCTGGGGCTCGTTGGGCTCGGCCTGTGGGCGCTGTACGTGTTCGGTTCCCAACGCGACGATGAAGTGGGAGCCATCCTGAGCGGCCTCATCCTGCTCGGCTCGGCTGCGGCAGGGGCAGTCATGTTCTTGGGCCTGCGCCGTCGTTTCGACTTCGATGTGAGCGGGGAGCCCCCGCGATCCCTCGGTACCCGTGGCCTCGTCTTGGTC
>DATLPI010000253.1:0-2341 GCA_035535815.1 Actinomycetota bacterium
GCGTGGAAGTCATGCGCCCGCAGCGGCGCGTGACCGCGGAGCTCGACCGCGTTCGGCCCTGCGCCCGCCTCCACAGCCTCGCCGATCTTGTGGACCCAGGGCTTCGTGTCCCCGTAGTCGAAGCGCGGCGACATGAACAGCTCCATCGCCACGGTGCCTCGGATGCCTTCGACCACGCGGGCGACGCGCGGATGCGTGCTCGTGAGCGGCATGCAATCGGTCACACGCGCGACGCCTTCGGCGGTCTCGAAGTCGGTCTCCAGCACGAGGGAGTGCGGGCGGTACCGCCGGCTCGTGCCGATCACCTTGCCCGCGGGCGCGATCCGCCAGGTGCCGTTCTGCTCGTTGCCCAGCAGTGCCGCGAAGCACGCCGCCGAATCGAAGCGCGGCACGCAGAGCCAGTCGATCGAGCCGTCGTTGCCGACCAACGCCGCCGTGCGCAGGTCGCCGATGATGCCGTAGTCCTCGATAGCCAACGCCACATGTCCCCCCTGGGTCCCCGGTACCCGCGACCGTAATACGGAACGCGCGTTTCGACATCGGGCACCGCTCGAGGGCAGGCGCGGTCAGCCCTGGTTGGGCCCGCCTGGCCGCCTCTGTTCGCGTCTCGGACGTTCGTGTCCGACGTGGCTGACCAGGAGCGCGACGATCGTCACCAGGTAGACCTGCCCCACGAGGGCCTCCGTCACCGCGATCATGCGCGTGATGTTCGCGTATGGGACGAAGTCGCCGTACCCCACCGTGCAGAGCGTGATGAAGCTGTAGTAGATACGGACCAGGTTGGTCTGTGCGCCGTTGACCGGCCCGAAGAGCGCCACGGGGTCCAGCGCCCCGACCACCCCGTACACCGCCGCGTACCCAAGGCCGAACAAGAGATAGATGCAGAGCGCCGCGAGGACCGACTGACCGGTGATGACTGGATGGGCTGCGAAGCGCCGGCCGATCACGAACAACGCGCCGAGGACGATCACCAGCGCCGCGATGGCGTCGATCGCGGCACCGGTCTTGGTGCCGGCGTCGACGACGACGCTCGCGGACACGGCGACGGCGATCAGCGCGATGCTCGCGTAGTACATCCACCGACTCGCGTCGGAGGTGTGCAGGGCGAACAGGAAGGTGCCCGCGAGCACCACCGTCCGCAGCACCGCCATGAGGTTCTCTCGCCCCTCCGTCGGGATGGACGCCACGACCAGCGCCACCATGATCATCACCAACAGCAGGCCATAGCTGTCCAGCGCCAAGAACCGTCGCCGGATCGACCAGCCGCGGCGGGCACCGAAGAACGAGCTGTCCTCAGCCATCTCGACCGAACCCTACTCCCGGTTCCCGCGCGCCCAGTCCATCTCCGGGAACCGGATGTGACCTGCGCCACAGGCTCGCGTTCAGGACAGCCGAGGTGATCGCGAGGCGCCCGAGCAGGTACAACCACGCGAGCAGTACCACCGCCGTTCCGAGCCCTCCGTACAGCTGGGACGAGTGCTCGAGCCGGTTCGCGTACCAGACGACCGTCAGGATGTGAAGCACCTCCGTCCCGATCGCGAACAACAGCGCCCCGGGGACGAGCGCGCGGAGCGGCACCTCGGGCGGATGCGGGAGCGCCGCGGACGCGGCCAGCCAGACGGCGCCGTACGCGACGATCACCACGAGGAGCATGAGGATGCCCGGTCCCGGCATCCGCGCGCGGACCGTATTGATCACGCCGACGACGAGCACCAATCCGGTCGCACCCCCCACGAACCACAGCGCCGCCACGGTCGTGCGGTGGAACCGGACGATCGGCATCCGCCACGCCAGCAGATGTGCCAGGCGGAGCGCGCGCACCGAGCTCCGGCTCGCCAGGAACAGGGCGTACAGGCCGATCACGATGATCACCAGCCGCGTCGACGTGGACTGGGAGGAGGCATCGGCCACGTAGCTCGACGCGGCCCCGACGATCCCGAACCGGCGCGCCAGGTCCCCCTTCGACAGATCCGCGTCGGCGGCGATCCAGCCGATCACCGTGACTACCACCAGCACGAACGGCACGAGCCACAGGAACAGACGGAAGGCGACGGCGCCGGCGAGCAGACCTCCCGCGACCTCCTGGTCGCGCTCCCCGACCCGGAACGCGGCGTCAACAATGGGTATCCGCTGCCGGGCAGCGACGACGCGGCCCCAGGAACGGCTCGCGCGCGCCCGGGCGTGTTCGCCCACGTGGTACCGCTCCGGTTCGCGGCCGTCCTCCACGACGCCTCCTGGCAAGCCTCCCGGTTCCGTCGGCCGACGCTACCGCACTCCCCGGGATCATCGGGCGCAGCGAGGGGATGCACCGTACAGGTATCCTCGCCGTCACCGGGCCGAC
>DATLPI010000254.1:0-16141 GCA_035535815.1 Actinomycetota bacterium
CGTCCAGGAACCGCACCTGGTCATCGAGCGATGCGGCCCCCGGTCCCCACGGCTCACGCCGGCCGTAGGACGCGCCGGTCTCGACCAGATCGACCTCGAACCGGGCGGCGGCCTCCTGAACGGCGAGGTCGTCGGCCATGATCCATTCGGCCCCCAGCTCGACGATCGCTCCGTTGGTCAGCGTGGTGGACCACACCCTGCCTCCCACCCGCTCTCGGGCCTCCAGCACCCTCACGTCGAAGCCCAGATCATGCAGTTCCGTGGCGGCCGACAATCCTGCGAACCCGGCCCCAACCACGAGGACCGTCCGCGACGTATGCCTCATGAGACGGCCTGGAACGGACTAGGTAGTTCGAGTTGTTTCTGGGCGAGCTTGCATAGCACGGTGCGCCTATGGTACTCAGCGCCCATCGGTGTTGAACCGTTGGTCAGCCCGGCCAAGATGGAGAGCCTCGAGGAGGGGTCATGGCAGAGCGTCATCACCGGAAGATGGACCGACGGTCCTTCATGCGCAGGGCCGGAGGCACGGCGCTCGCACTGCCGACCGCATCGGCCATCTTGGCGGCGTGCACCAAGCCCGGATCGACGGGCGATGCCACCGGCAGCGCAGGACCGGTCGACGTAGCGCGACCCGGCGACCCGGTCACCCTTCCCCTCCACGGCGAACCGATCCCGACCGACACCCCGATCGAGGCCGGCGCCACGCTGCAGGTCTACAACTGGAGCGACTACTTCTATCGCAAGGTGCTCGCGGAGTTCGAAGACCAGTTCGACGTCAAGATCGAATGGACCACCTTCAACAACATGGAGGAAGGGATCCAGAAGCTGGTCGCCGGGCAGGTCAAGCCTGACGTGTTCTTCCCGACCACCGACTACATCTCCCGGCTCGTGCAGACCGATCTGCTCCAGCCGCTGAACCACGACCTGCTCCCCAACATGGCCAACAACGTGTGGCCGTCGTTCTCGGACCCGGGCCCGTGGTACGACCAGGGGTGGCAGTACACCGTCCCTTACGTGATCTACACCACGGGGGTCGCCTATCGCCGCGACCACATCGATGACAGCGTCGCGCAGGAGAAGGGCTACGAGCTGCTCTGGGACCCCGAGTTCACGGGCAAGATCAGCTACTACGACTCCTACCGCGACGCCCTCGGCATGGCGATGCTCCGCAACGGCGACCTCGACCCCAACAGCGGCGACCCGGCCGTGATCGACCGGGCCCGCGAGGCGGTCAGCGACATCGTGGGACCGCTCCAAGGCAAGCTCACGATCAACGGCACGTACGCGAAACTGCCCGAGGACGAGTACTACGTCAGCCAGGCGTGGTCCGGTGACATCGTCGGTGCGCAGTTCTACCTGCCGAGGGGCACAGGCACCGAGGTGCTGGGGTACTGGTATCCCGACGACAACAAGGGTTTGATCGGCAACGACACGATGGTGATCCCCACCACCGCGACGAACCCACGCCTCGCTCACGAGTTCCTCAACTTCTTCCTCGACAAGAAGTGGGGATACGAGAACTTCGTGAACTACAACGGCTATCAGCCGCCGTTCACGACGATCGAGCCCGACACGCTGATCGCCGATCAGGTGGTTCCGGAGAGCCTCAACCGGGCCGTCGTCACCGAAGAGATGTTCACCAAGGCCTACGTCCAGGGTCAGCTCTCCGCCGACGTCGACGACATGTGGCTCGACGCGTGGGATCAGATCCAGGCCGGGAGCTAGTCACCGAGGTGGCAGCAACCTCCACGAGCGACCCGCCCGCACCCACGAGGCGGCAGAAGAAGCAGAAGAAGAAGGCGAAGGCGTCGGCGAACGAAGCCAGCGGGGCCTGGTACCCACGCTGGTACTGGCCTTCGTTCACGGTGCCGGGGATCGTCTGGTTGGCGCTGCTGTTCCTGCTGCCGTTCTTCACGGTGCTGTCCGTGGCGTTCGGCACGGTCGACCCGATCTTCCGTCAACCGCTCCCGGTGTATCAGCCGTGGTGGTGGAGCTTCGCAACGTTCAACGAGACGCTCAGCAAGTTCTACTCGGGCGAAGCCATCTACCAAGGCCCGCTGATCCGCACGTTCGCCTACGTGTTCGCGGCGAGCTTCATCTGCCTGGTGGTGGGCTACGCGGTGGCCTACTACGCGGCTCGGTACGCCGGGAAGTACCGGGTGCTGGTGCTGATCCTGCTGATCTCGCCGTTCTGGATCAGCTACCTGATGCGGATCTACGCCTGGCAGAGCCTGCTGCAGCCGGACGGCTACGTGAACGACATCCTGACCGGCCTGCACATCGTCGGCGAACCGGTGAACTGGCTCGCGGGCAAGCACATCACCGTGATCCTCGGACTGGTCTATGGCTACATCCCGTTCATGATCCTGCCGCTGTTCGGCTCGTTGGACCGCATCAACCAGAGCCTGCTGGAGGCGGGCCGCGATCTGGGTGGGAGCCCGTACGAGACGTTCCGGCGCGTGACGCTGCCGCTGTCGAGGCCCGCGATCCTGGCGGGGCTCGTGATCGTGTCCCTGCCGATGTTCGGTGACTACTACACGAACAACCTGCTCGGCACGACGCAGACCTCGATGTTCGGCAACCTGATCGACAACGCCGTGACGCAGGCGGGCCGCGGACCCGAAGCCGGCTCGCTGGTCATCATCTTGATGATCATCGTGATCGTCCCGATGCTCTATTACCTGCACGAGACCAAACGAGCGGCGGAGGCACGATGAGCGAGATGGGCGCCACCGCCGACACCGCGGCCGCAACCACCACCGAGCGCCAGAGCTGGTTCAAGAACCCGTGGCGCAAGCCCTACTTCCTGGAGGGCATCACGGTGATCTACCTCCTCTGGTCGCTGGTGCCGGTGGTGATCGCCGTGATCTTCTCGTTCAACGCCGGTCGCTCGAGGAGCGCGTGGCAGGGCTTCTCGCTGCGGTGGTGGACGGCGGACCCGTTCGACTCGCTCTTCCACAACCCGTCGCTGCGCCAAGCGATGATCCAGACGTTCAAGCTCTCGAGCGTCGCGTCGGTCGTCGCCGTGGTGCTGGGCACGCTCTTCGCGATCGGGATCGACCGTTGGCACGGCCGCCCGGCGCGGGGCGCCAACTTCACGATGCTGCTGTCGTTCGTGGTGCCCGAGATCATCCTCGGCGTCTCGCTGTTCCTGCTGTTCACCCAGCTGCTGAAGAACACCATCAGCCTGGGGACGGGGGCGCAGTGGCTCGGGTTGATCGCGTTCCAGATCTCCTACCCGGTCATCATCGTGCGCGCCCGGTTATTGACGATCGGGCCGGAGTACGAGGAAGCGGCGATGGACCTCGGGGCCACGCCCACGCAGGCCATCCGCAAGGCGCTGCTGCCCTTGTTGTTCCCGGCGATCCTCGCGAGCTTCGCGGTGACGTTCGCCGACACCGTCGATGACTTCGTCACGGTGCGCTACCTGTCGGGCAAGGCCGACTCCGAGCCGCTGTCGGTGAAGATCTACGGGGCGGCCCGCGCCTCTCCCACGCCCGCCGTCAATGCCGCCGCCACCGTGATGCTCATCGCCACGCTGTTGGTCATCGTGGTGGGGTATCTGATCTACCGGCGGGTCTCACGCGGCACCGGCGACAGCGATGTGGGCAGCTTCGCCCAGCTGTAACCCGGCTCCGCAGCGTCATCGAACGGCCGCCACGTCCGGCACCATCTCCGGATTCGGCGGCCGTTCGCGTTCGGACGGCCGGCGCTGAGGAAGGGGCGGAGCGCTCGGTCAGTCGTCGAGCTCGAGCTCGAGTTCGCCGGCAACGACGGGGGTCCCGGCGTCCGGCAGCACCCGCAACGCTTCCCGCGGGAAGTGGACCGTGATGGGCGCCCCGGAGTGCGGCACGTCGGCCGCTTCGTCGTTCGGCAACCAGGCCTGGATCGTCTGGCCCGAGGCCAGGTGGATGATGGTCTGGAGCACCGAGCCGACGTACACCACGCGCTCGACCATGGCGGGGATCCGGTTCTCGCCGCTGGTGTCCTGCGCTTCGAGGTTCACGCGCTCGGGCCGGATCGTGACCTTGCAGTCGCCGGTGGCGTCTTCCTCACCCTGACCGGCGATCAACGCGAACTCGCCCAGTTGTACCTTGCAGCCTCCCGCGGTGGCCCCGGACGCGGTGGCGTCCATCAGGTTCGACACGCCCAGGAAGTCTGCGACGTAGGCCGTCGCCGGCTCCTCGTAGATCTCCTTCGGCCCACCCACCTGTTCCACACGACCCTGGCTCATCACGGCGATGCGATCGCTCATCGTGAGGGCCTCTTCCTGGTCGTGCGTGACGTAGATGAAGGTGATCCCCACCTCTTCCTGCAGGGCCTTCAGCTCGATCTGCAGGCGCTTACGCAACTTGGCGTCGAGGGCGCCGAGTGGCTCGTCGAGCAGCAGCACGGCCGGGTTCAGGATGAGCGCCCTGGCGAGGGCGACGCGCTGCTGCTGACCGCCGGACAACTGGGAGGGGCGCCGGTTCGCGAACTGGCTCATCTGCACCAGTTCCAGAGCGCTGCCCACGCGCTCGGTCACCTCCTGCTTGGTCGCCTTCTTGTACTTCAAGCCGAAGGCCACGTTGTCGGCGACGGTGAGGTGCGGGAACAACGCATAGTTCTGGAACACGGTGTTGACGTTGCGCTTGTGGGGCGGCGTCTGAGCCATGTCGTTGCCGTCGAGCAGGATCTGACCTTCCGACGGACGCTCGAATCCGGCGATCATGCGCAAGGTGGTGGTCTTGCCGCAGCCGGAGGGTCCCAAGAGCGAGAAGAACTCCCCGGAGGGCATGTCCAGATTGATCCCGGCCACCGCCGTGAAGTCGCCGAAACGCTTCACGAGGTCGACCAGTCGCACCTCTCCACTCGCCATCGTGGGCGGACTATAGCCCAGCCCCGCTACCCAGGGTCAAGTTTTGCAAGGCCCGCCAACCGTCCGTGGCATGATGCCCGGATGGATGAGCCCGGGGCGGGTCCGCCCACCTCGCCGGACGGCGCACCGGACCGAGCGACCTCGAGCCGCCGCGACATCGCCCCGCTGCTGATCGGCTACTGGGGGTTCGGTCAGTTCTGGGGCGTGTGGGTCATCCTCGTCTCGGACTTCCAGGCCTTCCACGGGATCAACGACAGCCGGATGGGCCTGTACTACACGCTGCTGTCCGTGACGGCGGTGTCCGTGATGGCCTTCCTCGCGCCACGCCTGCAGCGGTTCGATCTGTCGACCAGCGTGCCGCTCTGTCTGATGACGTTGTCGATCGGTTCGCTGGTCATGGCGGCGCAACCGTCCTCGGCGATCTTCGTGGGGATCATCCTGGTCGGTATGGGCAACGGTCTGATCGACGTCTACCTCAACGTCGCCGCACAGCGGGTGGAGATCCGCAGCGGCAAGCCCGTGCTGCAATGGATGCACGCCTGCTACGCACTCGGCGGCATCACCGGCGCCGCGGTGGCCGGTCTCACGCTGACGGCGGGTTTGGACTACCGCTTCGGGCTCCTGTTCGCGGGCGTGGCCCTGGCGGGCACGTCGGTGGTCGCGTCGAGGCTGCTGCCGAAGGAAGGAGTCGGTGGCTCGGTGGAGACCTCGTTCTCCATCACGGCCTTGTTCCGCAACACCGCCCTCTGGGTCCCCGCGCTCGTCGTGTTGTCGGCGTTCCTGGTCGAGGGGTCGATGGACACCTGGTCGGGCCGCTACTTGCGGGTGGAGCTCGGAGCCACGGCGGGGGTCGCCGCATTGGTGTTCATCGCGTTCTCCACGGCACTGCTGTTGGGCAGGCTGTTCGCGGGGCGGGTGTTGTTCGGACTGGGGCCGCGCGCCACGATCCTGGTGGCGGGCTTCGGAGCGGCCATCGGCGGCGCGATCGCGGCGATCACCGACAGCGCCACGGTCGTCGCGTGCGCGTACCTCTTGATGGGCTTCACGATCGCCGCCGCGGCCCCGGCGGGTTTCAGCCTGGTCAACGTCCCCGACGAGGACGCCACGAACGCCATCGCGGCGGTCTCCACCGTGGGCTACACGGGGTTCATCTGGAGTCCGCCCATCCTGGGCTGGGTGGCCGACACCTTCAGCCTCCGGGCGTCCGTGAGCGTGATCGTGGTCGCCACGCTCGGGATCGTGGTGGGCGGCATGCTGGCGCCCAAGGTGGTGGTCAGGCGCTGAGGCGAACCCGTCCGGTCTATTCGGACAGGTTGATGTAGATGTGCTTGGCCTCCATGTAGTCGTCGACCCCGTCGCGACCGAGTTCGCGCCCGATCCCCGACTGCTTGTACCCGCCCCACGGCGCCTCGGTGGGCGCCGGCTGCGTGTCGTTGATCCACACGATGCCGGCGCGTAGCGACTTCGCGGTGTTGATCGCCTTCTTGATGTCGCGGGTCCACACCACGGCCGCCAGGCCGTACTCGTTGTCGTTCGAGAGCTCGACGACCTCCTCGGCGCTCGTGAACGGGATCACGCTCATCACTGGACCGAAGATCTCCTCACGGGCGATCCGCGCGGAGTTGTCGACGTCGGCGAAGATCGTGGGCGGCACGAAGTAGCCGTTGGCCAGCGAAGGATCGTCGGGCAGGGTTCCCTGGGTGGCGAGGGTGGCTTCGCCCTTGCCGATCTCGATGTACTCCTGCACCCGCTCCTGCTGCTCCTTCGACACCAGCGGTCCCATCGTGGTGCCGTCGGCGCGGCCCGAACCCATCGTGACCGCATCGGCGTGGGCCACCAGCGCGTTCAGCGCATCGTCATAGATCGAGCGCTCGATGAACACCCGGGAGCCGGCGGAGCAGATCTCGCCCTGGTTCCAGAAGATGCCGTTGGCGCTGCCTTCGATCGCGGTCTCGAAGTCGGCGTCGGCGAACACGATGTTCGGCGACTTGCCGCCCAGCTCCAGCGTCACGCGCTTCAACGTGTCGGCACCGCTGCGCATGATGATCTTGCCGACGTCCTTCGAACCGGTGAAGCCCACCTTGTCCACCTTCGGGCTGGACACCAGCGGCGCACCGGCGGTCTCACCGAAGCCCGTGATCACGTTCAGAACCCCGGCCGGGAGCCCGGCTTCCTCCAGGATCTTCGGGATCTCCAGCGCCGTGAGCGGCGTCTGCTCGGCGGGCTTCAGCACCATGGTGCAGCCGGCGGCGATCGCCGGCGCCACCTTCTGCACCGCCATGGGCATCGGGTAGTTCCACGGGGTGATGAGGGCCGCCACGCCCATCGGTTCCTTGATGACCAAGCTCATCGCGTCGGGACCCACGGGCGGGATGTCGCCGTAGATCTTCGTGGCCCAGCCGCCGTAGTACTCCCACATGAACACGACCTCTTCGAGGTCGTCGCGCGCCTCGCCGATCGGCTTGCCACAGTCCATGGATTCGAGCTCGGCGAGCCGGTCGAGCTCGCGCCGCATGATGTCGGCGGCCCGCAACAGGATGCGGCCCCGCTCACGCTCGGACGTTCCCGGCCACCAGGTGCCGTCATCGAAGGTACGTCGGGCGGCGTCCACCGCGCGCTCCACGTCGGCGGGCTGGCAGTCGGGCGCGGTCGCGATGACCTCGCCGGTGGCCGGGTCGAACACGTCGAACCGTCCTCCGTCGATCGCGTCGACCCACTTGCCGTCGATGTAGTTCTGCAGAGCGTCTGCCATGAGGAACCCTCCTGAGGGAACGAGGCCACGAGGCCGCCGGGCTGTGCCGGCAAACCTACTACGAGCGACGCGGCCGCCGGAAGTCGCCTCGGAGCGCTACCCGGCCGGATCGGCAGGAGGCTCGACCGGCGGCGGGGCCATCCCCTGACCCCAGGCGTCGGCGCCGCCGTCCACGATCACGGTCGAGCCGGTGACGTAGCCACCACCGGGCGAGGCGAGGAAGGCGATCGTCGAGGCGACCTCTTCGGGCAGGCCGGCCCGTCGCATCGGCACCAGGTCGGCGAACCCGTCGATGACCTCCTGGCCGCCGTACTGCAACATGCCCTCGGTCTGGATCAGCCCGGCGGCGACGCAGATCGCGCGGACCCCGAAGCGGGACCACTCGTTCGACAACGACGCGGCCATCGTCTCGAGGGCCGAGCGGGCCATCGACGAATGCGCCATCATCGGGATCCCTCGCCGGGGACTGAACCCCAGGAAGAACACCACGCCCTTGCGGCGGGGGATCATCCACCGGGTGGCGACCTCGTGCGTGAGATGCCAAGGGGCGTCGACGTTCAGCCGGTGCACGGCGCGCAGACCCTTGAGCTCGATCGCCTCGGCGGGCGCGGCGAACTGACCACCGGCGTTGTTCACCAGGATGTCGACGGCGCCGAACCGCTCACCGACCGCATCGAGGAACACCGCGACCTGCGCGGGCTCGCGCACGTCGCAGGGCATCGCCAGCACGTTCCGCCCGTCCGCCTCCAACGTGGCGCGCACCTGGTCCAGCGGCTCCGGACGGCGGCCACAGATCGCGACGCTTGCCCCCGTGCGCGCGAGTTCGCGAGCGGTGGCGTGGCCGATGCCGGTGCCACCCCCCGTGACGATCGCGACCGCGCCGGCGTTGGCATCGGCGTTCAGCGGCGAACGGAACCCTTCGTCCATCGCGGCAGTATGACGGAGCGTCGACCTCGGTTGCCGGTGCACGCCCACCGCGTGGCAGCCGGAGACCACGATTCTCGAGCGGCGGCGTAGGCTAGGAGGCGAGATGTTCGTCTTCATCCTGATCCTGTTGCTGCTGGCCGCGATCTTCGGCGTGCTGGGCGCGGTGTTGAAGGTGGCCGCGGTGCTGATCCTGTCGGCGTTCCTCGCGGTCGCCGTGCTGGCGGGGGTCGCGTGGTGGGCCCTCAAGCGCAAGGCCCGGCAGATCCAGCGCGACTACGACACCCAGCGCATCCAGGGCTCGTCCAGGTCCACGGGAACGACGGTCTTCGTGGAGAACGAAGCCGACCCCGGCGAGCTCCCCGCTCGCGACGACCGGTACTGAGCCTCAGCCCGCCCTGCGGCGTGACGCGTGAGCCACCAACCGGTCGCGCCAGGCCTGCGGGGCCGCGCCCACGGTGGCATCCAACCAGCCCCGAGGGCGCCCCGCGTCGGCCCGTCGATCGCCCCGTTCCAGTGCCCAGCCCGCGGCCTTGATCGCGGGGTAGCGGAACGGCTCGGGTGGGGCCTTGCCGAGTTCGTCCCCCACCACCGGCAGCGAGGTCCACCGATCCTGAACGCCCAGCACCTTCGAGGCCAGGATGCGCGAGCCGACCATCGTCTGCGAGAGCCCGTGACCGGAGAATCCGAGCCCGGCGTGCAGGTTGCCGGGCGGGAGCGTTCGGTAGAAGGGCAGGAAGGATGGCGTCTGGTCGATGGGTCCGCCCCAGGCGTGGCTGAACCGGACGCCTTCCAGCTGCGGGAACAGCCACAGGAGACCGTGGGCCGCCACCTCGGCGACGCGACGGTCGTGCGTGGCGCCGCGTCCGGATGCACGACCGCCGAACACCACCCCCAGACCCCCGCCGCCGATCGCGATCCGATGGTCGTCGGTGGGCCGCAGGTAGAAGAGGAGGTCCCGGCCGTCGGCGATGCCCGCGAATGAGGTCCACCCGATCTCACTGAGCAGCTCCGGGATGGGCTCGGTGACGACCATGTGGTCGGCGATCACGCCGAAGCTCCGGCGGAACCCTGGCCAGCCGGCCGCCCAGGCGCCGATCGCCAGCACCACCTGGTCCGCCTTGACCGCGCCACGTCCGGTGCGCACCACCGCAGGGCGTGACCGATCGAGACCGGTCACCGCGGTGCGTTCGAAGATCCGAACCCCTCGCTCCAGGGCGACGCGTCGCAGGCCACGGGCAAGACGGGCGGGCTGCACGATCGCGCTGTCGGCGATGAACCGAGCGCCCGTGATGCGCGGCGAGTCGGCGACCTCGCGAGCCTGCTCCACCGTGAGCGGTCGCATCCGATCGCCGAGACCCCGCGCCTCCAGGAACGCCGCGGGACCCTCGCCGCCGGGCCCCTCCTGCCAGCTCCCCGTTCGGATCCCTAGGACCCCGTCGTGATGGAACCAGGCGTCGACGTCATGGTCGGCGAGCCACGCTCCCGCCTCACCGACCGTGTCCGACACCGCGTGGGCATACCGCAGCCCCTCCTCGTCCCCGAAGAGCCCGCACAGCGCCTCGACGTCCCACCATGACGAGGAGAAGAAGCCACCGTTGCGTCCGCTGGCGCCACCGCCGCAGATGTCCTGCTCCAGCAACGCGATCCGCATCGTGGGTTCGCGTGCCGAGAGCTCGATCGCCGTCCAGAGCCCGGCGAACCCCCCGCCGACGACGCAGACGTCGGCGGCAACGTGCGCCTCCAAGGGGGGACACGGTTCGCCCGGGTCGGCGCCGAGGGCCTCTTGGAGCCAGAAGCTCCGTGCTGCGCCCGGGTCGGGCATCGACAGACGCGAACTCACGTGCGGCGCCGTTGCGGGTAGCCCCGCCCGGTGATGAGCGCCAACAGCAAGCGCCCGATCCCGAGGAAGAGCAACGTGAACCCCAGCCCCACCGCCAGGAACACGACGAAGAGCCACCCCGTGGGCGAACCTACCCACACCGAGCGCACGGTGAGCCCGATCGGGACGGCCACGAGCCAGGTCTTGGCCACGATCATGAAGCCAGGCGTGCGATAGGTCTTCAGCAGGACGGCCACCGCGAACCACGCGACCAGGAGCGGGATGGCGTTGCGGCCGAAGATCCACGCCGCCGACGCCTCGTGATGCGAACGCATCCCCGCCAGCACGAACACCACCAGCGCCACCGTGTCGGCGGCGACGAGCCAGGCAGCCGGCGTCTCTGGTCGAGGAGGCGGGGGGGCGGGGTCCTGGTTCGGGTGGCGCCTGGCGCTCGGCCGCTTCACCTTCCTGGTCGACATGCGTTCATGATGCCAGGCGGGATCCTTGGGCGGGATCCTTGGGCGCGATCCTTGGGCGCGATCCTTGGGCGGGATGCTTGACGGTCGTGCAAGGATGATGGGGTTGCATGAGCGGTCATCGCTTCCCCACCGTCGTTCGTCTCGTCGTCATCGCCGTCGTGCTCTCCGCACTGCCCATGTGCGGCGGCTCCACCCCGGCGCCCCCGCCTCCGGTCCGCATCACGGTCGACGGCGCCACGCATGAGTTCGCACCCGGGACCACGTTCGCCGGCGTGATCGCAGAGCTCGGACTCGAGGCCGACGATGGCCGGCTGATGTCGGTGTCCGGCGAGGTGCTCGACCCGCTCGCTCGCCAGGGCCGCATCGTCCTCAACGGGACGCCCGCCGCGCCTGGCACCCGGCTCCGCCAGGGCGACGCCATCCAGGTGCTCGACCGGCACGATCGCGTCGAGGGCACGCGACGGGTCGTCGTCGACATCAAGGAGCCGCAGGTGGCGGACCCTGAACGGACCTTGACCAAGTACCCGATCCGGGAGATCACCGTCGAGGGCCGCATCTCGGGGGACGTCGTGTCCGTGCGTGAGAACCCCCGCGGGCACGGCGAGACGCCCCGCGCGGTGGCGCTGACCTTCGACGACGGGCCCTGGCCGGTCCACACCGAACGCGTGCTCTCGGTCCTGCACCGCTTCCACGTGAAGGCCACGTTCTTCATGGTGGGCTACGAGGTGGAGCGCTACCCGGAGCTGGTTCGACGGGTGAAGCGAGCGGGCCACGAGATCGGCAACCACTCGTTCGACCATCCCGTGAACCCACCCCTGGCCGACATGACCGAGGCGCACATCACCGCCGAGATGGCCGACACGAACGCGCAGCTCGGCGAGGACGGCGTCCAACCCACGCTGTTCCGGCCGCCCGGCGGCAGCTACGACGATTTCGTGATCGAGGAAGCCCGACGGCAGGGGATGAGGGTCGTGACGTGGAGCGTCGACCCGCAAGACTGGCGATCGAGCCGCACCCGCAAGGACATCGTGAAGAAGGTGCTGCAACAGGTGGAGGCCGGGTCGATCATCCTGCTGCACGACGGTGGCGGTGACGCCGGCCACACGATCGCCGCCTTGCCGGATCTGATCCGCGGCATCCGCAAGAAGGGCCTGCGGTTCGTCACGGTTCCGGCCTGAACGGCCACGCGGCGAGGTGGAAGCCCGCCGTAGCATCGAGGTATGGACCGGGCGATCGTGCTCTACGATGAGGACTGCGGGGTCTGCCGCTGGACGGCGGACCGGCTCCGGCGCTGGGACCGCCGTGATCGGCTCACGTTCCGATCGATCCGATCAGCCGAGACAGCCGGGGACCTCGATGCGATCGAGCCTGCGGCCCGCTACGCCTCGTGGCACGTCATCGAGCCCGACGGCCGCATCTGGTCGGCGGGAGCGGCGATCCCGCGCGTGATGCGCCGGCTCCCCGGTGGTGTGCCGGTCGCGACCCTCGCCGCCACCTTCCCCACCGTGACCGAGTGGATGTACGGGTTCGTGGTGCGGCATCGGACCCGGCTGGGCAGGATGCTCGGCCAGCGAGCGTGTTCGGTCGACCCCGCCCGAACCATCGGGACACACGAGCCGTGAAGGCCGCCAGCCGGCAGGTGGTAGACGAACTGCGGTCGGTAGCCGACCCGTCTCGGCTTCCCGGCATGGCCAGGGTGGGGATCACGATCGACCGGGCGGTCGGGGTCAGCATCCCCAACTGCCGAAGGCTCGCGCGCCGCCACCGCGACGACCATGCGCTCGCGCTCGACCTATGGACGACGCGCATCCACGAAGCACGCATCCTCGCGTCGATGGTGGACGATCCGACGCAGGTCACCGTCGAGCAGATGGAGGCGTGGGTGGCCGACTTCGATTCCTGGGACCTCTGCGACCAGGTCTGCGGCAACCTGTTCACCGAGACGCCACATCCCTTCGACCAGGCTCGGGAGTGGGTGCGGCGCGAGGAGGAGTTCGTGAAGCGGGCGGGGTTCTCCATCGTCGCCGAGCGCGCCGCTCGGGCGCGCGACGATCACGACGACGCCTTCTGGCTGGGATGGCTCCCCGAGATCGAGCGCGGCGCTACCGACGAACGCCACTACGTCAAGAAGGCGGTCAACTGGGCGCTGCGTCAGATCGGGAAGCGTGACCTCGCACTGAATCTCGCCGCGATCGACACGGGCGAACGGCTGGCGGCCTCGCCCGGCCGCAGCGCCAGATGGATCGCGAGGGACGCGCTTCGGGAGCTGCGGAGTGACGGGGTCCAGGCTCGGGTGCGAGCTCGGGCGCCGGACTGACCCTCACGCGAGGGCGATCTCGGCGAGCTCCGCGTAGGCCGGCAGGCACAGGTCCGCGTCGTCGGCGTCGATGTACTGGACGCACACGTGATCGGCACCTGCGTCGAGGTGCTCCCGAACCCTGGCGGCCACCGCGTCGGCGTCGCCCCACGCGATCGTCGCGTCGATCAGCCGGTCGCTCCCGTCGCCGGTCACCTCGTCCTCGCTGAAGCCCATCCGCACGAGGTTCTTGGCGTAGTTCGGCAGCTCGAGGTAGTGCCGGGCCCAGGCGCGCGCGAGCTGCCGCGCGCGCGTGGGATCGCTGGCGTGGATCGCGGTCAACTCCACCGCCAGCACCGGCTCGGGACCGAGCACCGACCGCGCGTGCTCGGTGTGGGTGACCGGCACGAAATAGGTGTGTGCTCCCAGCGCGCGTTCGCTCGAGAGTCCGAGCATGCGGTCGCCCAAGGCAGCCAGGAGACGTTGGGGAGCCTGCGCGGGTGCAGGAAGCGACGAGGCCGCATCCATGAGGTCGAGGTAGCCGCGCATGCGCGCCAGCGGACGGTCCCAGTCGATGCCGCGGGTGCCGGTCGAATACTCGTGGCCCACGCCGATGCCGAAGACCGGCCGTTCAGCGAACCCGTCGGCGAGGGTCACGATGCCCGCTTGCAGCACCTCGGGCTGGCGCGCCGTGACGTTCGCGATGCCG
Organism: Actinomycetota bacterium; assembly: GCA_035535815.1. Classification (GTDB taxonomy): domain Bacteria; phylum Actinomycetota; class UBA4738; order UBA4738; family HRBIN12; genus JAOUEA01. The sequence goes on from DATLPI010000254.1 coordinate 13,841, forward strand.
CTCGCCACCGTGATGCGCTCCGTCGCCTGCAGCAGCACCGACAGGTGCGTGAGGATGTCTCGAGACCCCGAGCCTTCCGGCACCCACAGGGCGCTGTATCCGAGTTCCTCGAGGGCCGAAGCCCCGGCTCGCACGTCGGCGACCGGCTGGGCGTCGAAGGCGAACGTCCATGCCCCCACGGTCCCCAGCTGCCTGCGCAGCTCGTCGTGCACCGTTGCCATCACGCCTCCCCCATCGCGGGGGTCAGGATACGGTGAAGCGGAAGAGGGCACGGGCACCCTCTTCCGCTCCGCCGGCGGATCGACCGCGAACGGTTACTCCTTCGTGTCACCAGCCTCGACCAGTTCGGCCGGCGAGTCGGGAACCGTGATCGTCGCCGTGGCGGCGTCATGTCCCTCCACGTCGATCTTCGGCAACCACTGCAGCCAACGCGGCAGGTACCAGTTGCGATCGCCGAGCAACCGCATCGTGGACGGGACGAGAACGGAACGCACCACGGTGGCGTCCAGGAAGACCGCCACGGCCAGGCCGAAGCCCATCTGCTCGAGCGACGTCAGCCGCCCGGCGGCGAACCCGGCGAACACCGCGACCATGATGATCGCCGCGCCGGTGATGATGCCGCCCGTGGTGCGCAGTCCGTAGGCGACGGACGCGGCGTTGTCGCCGGTCTTGTCGTACTGCTCACGGATCCGCGTCAGCAGGAACACGTGGTAGTCCATCGAGAGCCCGAACAGGATCGAGAACAGGAACAGCGGCAACCACGCCTCGATCGCATCGACCTGTTGGAAGCCCAGGAAGTTCGCGATCGTCTCACCGATGGCGGGCCCGCCCTTCTGGAAGACCAGCACGATGAGCCCGTAGGCGGCACCCACGGACAGCAGGTTCATGATGATCGCCTTCACCGGCACCACGATCGATCGGAACACGATCGTGAGCAGGATGAACGACAACCCCAACACCACCAGGATGATCAACGGCGTGTACTGGTCGGAGATGTCGAAGAAGTCCTTCACGAACGCCGTGTCACCGCCGACGAGCACGGTTGCTGAAGTTCCGTCGAACGCCTCAGGGACGTAGGTGTCTCGCAGCGACGCGATCGTCGCCACGGCCGCCTCACCTTGGGAATCGGTTGCCTCCCCCGCGAGCGGGATCGACACCAGAGCCACGGTGCCGTCGGCGCTCACCTGCGGCGGCGCCGGGGTTCCCAGGTTGGGATCGTCGGCGATCGAGGACTCCAGCGTGTCCACCGCGGCGGCGTACTCCGTCGCGAGCTCACCGGGGGCTCCCGGCTGCGCGCCCGCCGTGCCGACGCCGTCCGCCTCGATCACGATGTCGGCCGTCGCCTCGAGCCCTGCCTTCGGGAACTTCTCCACCAGCAGGTCGAAGGCTCGCTTGGTCTGGATCCCGTCGGGCAAGGTGCTGATCCCGGCCAGGCCGGTCTTGATCCCGCGGCCTTCACCGTCGGGGTGGGCCTGGAACCAGTACGGCAGCGAGAGCGCGAGCATGAACAGCGCGCCGAGGACGAGCCACACGACCGGACGGCCCATCACGACGCTGGTGACGTGATCCCAGAATCCACCCTCGGAACTGAGCGAAGATCCTTCAGGACGAGCGTGCGACTGCATCCAGCCACCGCGCATCAGCTTGGTCACCACGATCCCGGCACCGGCGAAGGCCAGCAAGCCGGCCAGGCCGGCCAACGCCGGAGGGGCACCGACCGCGCCGAGCCCGCCGCCGACAACCGCTGCCGCCACCACCATGGCCAGCCAGACGAGGAGTGTGCGACCGCGCGTCAGCCAGGGCCAGTTGACCCACTCGCCCAAGACCGAGAGCAGGGCCGGCAGCAGCGTCATCGACACGGCCACCGACACCAAGACCACGATGATCGCGCCGCCCGCGAGGCTCCGGAAGATCGTCGTCGGCACCAGGAGCATGCCGGCCAAGGCCAGGACGACGGTGAGGCCGCTGAAGAAGACCGCCCGCGACGCCGTGGCGCCGGACGCGCGGATCGCATCGTTCTTCTCGCGGCCGTTGTGCCGCTCCTCGCGGTACCGCGACACGATGAACAGGGCGTAGTCCACCCCGACGGCGATGCCCATCATGGAGATCAGGTTCGGGGTGAAGAAGCTGAAGTCCCACAGCGTGCCGAACAGCCCGACGATGCCCAGCGTGATCGGCAGCGTGAAGAAGACCGTGAGGAGCAGCGGCAGGTAGCCGGCGACGATCGCCCCGAACACGATCAGCAGCACCACGATCGCGGCGACGATGCCGATCGACTCTCCGAACTGCAGGTCCTCTTCG
>DATLPI010000255.1:0-2961 GCA_035535815.1 Actinomycetota bacterium
CGGCACGATGCTTCCGTGGATTACCTATTCGAGTCCTGGGCAGGACCAAACGTTCAACGGATTGGTCGGCCCCTTCGGGCTGTTGCCAGAGCTGGGAATCGTCATCGGTGTCGCGGTGGGGTGGTTGTGGGCTGGAAATGAGCCAAAGAAGCCGGTCGCGGTTCTCGCGCCTATCGGGTTTGCCATCATCGCCTACTGCGTGTGGGCGATAACCAAGAAGGGCGACCTGTTTGGGTTCGGTGCAGGTGATGGCTCGACCGTGACCTTGGAGTACGGGATCTACGTGGAGCTTGCTGGTGGGCTACTCGCCTTGGTCGCGGCTGGATTGGTGATCTTCGCTCTAAGTAAAGACGCCGAACCCGAAGAAGATGCTCCGCTGGGTGAGGACGCGATTGTTGGCTGAGATGCGGCCGCGCTATCCGTGGACGATGATGAACAGCCCGAACAGTACTCCGCAGACACCCCCGAGCCGATAGCCCATGCGAATCCCATCCTCGCGTTCATCAACCCACCGTTCCCCGAAAGTCGCCCCCATTATCCACTTCCAGAACGCCGTGAAAGGACCGGCGAACACGATGAATGCACCACCCATCAGGATTGCGGCGACCCCTCGGATGACCCGCTCCGCCATGCTCAAACCATAGCCAGCGGTACCGGTCATCGATATGCCGGATGCCCCAGGTGTAGGCCGAGTGGCGAGCCTCGCCTTGCGCGTCTGCCACTCGGTCAGCCCTGGCTGTCTAGCAAGTTGCGGCGGCCTATGTCTTCACGCAATAAGAGTCGAAGAACGCCTGCCAGATCCATGGCGCGAGCCGCATGATCCATTCGGGCCTAGGATGAGCATCAGCGTAGGCGGAATACCCGGGTGAGTCCCCGTTCCATGTCACGCGAGGGTCCCCAGAAACGCCGTTCGGAAACTCGCTGCAGACCATGGCCCCGTACCTGTCAAGCTGGCTGTCGGTCCAGCCGTGGTCTATGCCGCCACTCAGCCGGTCCCGGACGCCAGCCGCGCCGGTCTTGGCTGCACAGGCCGTTGAGGCCACCATCACGACCAAGAGGACAACCGTTCCGAACAACCGGAGGCATGAACGCTCCATACGTCGGACCGTACCGGTTGGTCTATTCCCGGGCAACACGCGGCCCCCATCTCGAGGCGGGCACTCGCTGGCCGTCCTCGACGACCTGGGAGCGGATGTGCCGCGCTGTACGGGTGGCCGAGTTAAGGACCACGGCCGTGTCGCTACTGACTGAAAACTGCTGGTTGCTCGAAAGGCAGCGGCCTGACATAGTCGCGCAACTTTGATGAAGAACTCGCCGGTTCGTCGCTCCCACATGCCGCTCGCCGCCGTCGTGATCTCCGTGGTGTTCTTTGCCGCTGGTTGCATCATCGCGGTCGCTGACGACGCGGTGCCCGGCCTCGGAGTGGCGGCGTTCGGGTTGTGGGGGATGCTGGTGTTTCTGGGCGTAGACGAACGAAGCCCGCTGAGTGAGGGCACTCGTCCGTTCGCTTTCCTCGCAGGATGTCTAGCCAGTCTCTTTTCAGGAGCAGCGATGCTCCTCCGTCCGGACGATTTCAAGGGTGGATTGGACGACATGGACTCAAGGATCGTTGGTGTCGTCTTCGCCGTTTTCTTCGGCGCTGCGGGCATCGTTGGGTTCGTGAAGATGCGCCGACAGGCGGGGGAGACCGAAGGAACGACGGTACCAACGGAGCAGGGCTGATGACGTCGGACGACGACCTCCGCGGTGTGCTCCTGACGCTCTCACCGACGGCGCGTGACAAGCTGCGCCGCGCCCTGGTCCTCGACCAACCCGACCGTGACGCGATCGCCTCTGAGCTGCTGCGCTACGGGGACGCAAACGGCGACGGGTGGGCCGACGTGATCGACACGCACTCGATGCACCCGGATGTCCGCCGCAAGGTAGTGAGGATGCTGACTCGATCGACGACCGAGCGCCGAACTACCGCTCGGCGGCGTTGCTCTCGGCCAGCAGGCTGACGAGCCAACCCAACGGCTGGTCGTCTTCCTCCAGTGGGAGGGCGTCGACCACGAGCACGTCTTCGGGCCCGATGTCGAATTGGCTGGCGGCGAGCGTTCGCGCCTCGGCCCGAGCGGTCGACTGGTCGGATAGGAAGATGCGGTATTCGTGTCTCACGCCCAACACGCTATGCCTCATCTCCTCTTCTGGATGTCCACTGAATGAACGATTCACTCGGGGGACAGGACGTGTGGGGCATCCGGCGCGCCAGGCGGTCCAGATGCCAGTTGGGCGACGGGCCTCAGCCGGCGAAGAACACGTACAGCACGAACGCCGCGATCGCGACGGCGAGTATGACGCCGATGAGGAACGCCACGCGAGCGGTTTTCGTGGGACCGACGTCGGTGACCCGGAGGCTCTCGGGATCGCTCCCGGCCGCCACCGCGTCGTCGAGCGCGTTGCCGGCGTCCTGCACGCTGCCGAACCGCCCGATCTCGAGCCAGTTCGTTCCGTCGAACCGCTCCAGAACGGTCACGTGGCGACCCTTGATGAAACGCCCCTTGCCGACGTCCGACAACGTGGGGCTCGGCATCCTCGGTTGCTGGACGATACTTCCAGCGTAGGGCATCGCTGTGTCGATGCAAGCGACCGTTTGGAGGCACTTCGCTATCATCGAGCGATGCCGACCGATCTGACCACGCAGGCGTCGATCACGATCGAGGCCCCGCAGAGCGAAGTGTGGGCCGCGTTGACGACCCCGGACAAGATCAAAGAGTGGTTCTTCGGGGTCGACACGGAGACCGATTGGGTGCCAGGGCATCCGATCGTGCACCGAGGCGAGTATCAAGGCGTGGCGTACGAGGACCGCGGGACCATCCTCCGGGTGATCGAGGGCGAACTCCTGGCCCACACCCACTGGAGTTCCGTATCGGGTCTGACGGACGAGCCGGAGAATTACCAGGAAGTGACCTACGAACTGGC
>DATLPI010000256.1:0-20325 GCA_035535815.1 Actinomycetota bacterium
ATCGACCGTCTGGGAGTCAGACTCGATCTCGTGACGAACCGGGTTGCGGGTGTAGACCTCGGCGATCCTTCCCACCGCGCCGTCGAGGGTCGCGGAGAAGAACATCGTCTGCCGATCCTTCGGCAGATGGCGAACGATCCGGTCGACCTGCGGCTGGAAGCCCATGTCGAGCATGCGGTCGGCTTCATCGAGCACGAAGATCTGCACGTGCTTGAGGTACACCATGCGCCGTTCCACCAGGTCGTCCAGCCGCCCCGGCGTGGCGATCAGGATGTGGGCCTGCTCGACGCCCTTGGCCTGCTCCTTCACGTTGGTGCCCCCGTAGACCGCCTTCACGCGCAGATGCTTGGCCTTCGCGATGTCGGTGAAGTCTTCCTTCACCTGCGTGGCGAGCTCGCGCGTGGGCACCAGCACCAGCGCCAGGGGACGGGACGTCGCGTCGGGGTCGAGCTGCTCCACGATCGGGATCGCGAACCCCAGGGTCTTGCCCGAGCCGGTCTTTGACTTGGCGAGGGTATCGCGGCCTTCGGTGGCATCCTCGATCACCATCTGCTGGATCGGGAACGGTGCGTGGATGCCCCGTGCCGCGAGGGTCTCGATGACGGCGTCAGACACGCCGAGGGCTTCGAAGGAAGGATCGAGGGTGGTCATACGCCATCGAGCGTACCCGTTCTCAGCGCTCGAAGGCCTCGTCGATAGGCGGCCGGCGCCGACGGGACCGCGGCTCAGACCTGGGGGCGGTACGCTTGGCCGAACCGGCCCGACCACGACCGACGAGGGGACCCATGGACGATCGAATCCAGCTGTGGAACGACCTGGCGGCACAGATCGCGGTGGACAGCATCCGCTGCACCACGCGCGCGGGTTCCGGGCATCCCACCTCGTCGATGTCCATGGCGCACCTGATCTCGGTCTTGTACGCCGACCACCTTCGCTACGACGTCAGCGACCCGAAGTCCCCGGCCAACGATCGCTTCATCCTGTCGAAGGGGCACGCGGCGCCGGCCTTGTATTCGATGCTGAAGGCGATCGGCGCGATCGACGACGAACAGCTGTTGACCCTGCGCGAGTTCGGGTCGCCGATCCAGGGTCACCCGGCACCCGTCCCGGAGCTCCCGGGGATCGACGTGGCGAGCGGTTCGCTCGGTCAGGGCCTCGCTGTGGGGCTGGGGATGTCACTGTCCATGCGGCTCGACGGACTCCCGGGCCGGACCTGGGTGCTGATGGGCGACTCCGAGATCGCCGAGGGTTCGGTGTGGGAAGCGATGGAAGCCGCGTCCTTCCATCAGGTGGACAACCTGATCGGCATCCTGGACCTCAACCGACTTGGCCAGCGCGGCCCAACGATGCACGAGTGGCGCGCGGACCTGTTCGCCCAGCGCGCCCAAGCCTATGGATGGCATTCGATCGAGATCGACGGTCACGACGTCACGTCGATCGACGCCGCCTACACGGAGGCGAGCGCCGCCGACAAGCCCACGTTGATCATCGCGCGGACCGAGAAGGGTCACGGCGTCTCGTTCCTCGCCAACCAGGAGGGCTGGCACGGCAAGGCGGTGCCCGCCGACAAGGAGGGCGCCGCCATCGAGGAACTGGGTGGCATCCGCTCACTCACGATCACGCCCCTCGGCCCCGAGGACCTCAAGCCCCTCGTGCTGGGTGAACTCCACGCCGCACCCGCACCCGTGTACACCGAGCCCATCCCCACCCGGAAGGCGTTCGGCGAAGCGTTGGCGTGGCTCGCCGGCCACCGCCCCGACCTGGTCGTGCTCGACGGCGAGGTCGGCAACTCCACGCACACGGAGGACTTCGAAGCCGCCGCGCCCGAGCGGTTCTTCCAGATGTACATCGCCGAACAGTGCGTGGTGGGCGCCCAGACCGGCATGCAGGCGCTCGGCAAGACGGCCTTCGCCGCCACGTTCGGCGCGTTCCTGTCGCGGGCCGCCGACTTCGTCCGCATGGGGGCCATCAGCCGCGCGAACCTCCGGCTGTGCGGATCGCACGCCGGCGTCTCGATCGGTGAAGACGGCCCCTCGCAGATGGCGGTCGAGGACCTCTCGATGATGCGGACCCTGTACTCCTCGACGGTGCTCTATCCCGCCGACGGCAACGCCACGATCAAACTCGTCACCACGATGTGCGATCTGGAGGGCATCTCCTACATGCGCACCACGCGCGAGGCCACACCGGTGCTGTACGGCGCCGACGAGGAATTCCCCATCGGGGGATCGAAGACCTTGCGCGGAACCGGCGACGATGTCGCCACCCTGGTGGGCGCAGGCGTCACCGTGCATGAGTGCCTCGCCGCCGCCGACCTGCTTGCCGCCGACGGCATCACCGTTCGCGTGCTCGACGTCTACAGCGTCAAGCCGATCGACGCCGCTGCCGTTCGCCGGGCCCTCGACGAGACTGGCCTGATCGTCGTCGCCGAGGACCACCGAACCGAAGGGGGCATCGGGGACGCCGTCCTCGACGCGCTCGCCGGCTCCGGGCCGATGAACGGTTCGGTCGTCAAGCTCGCGGTCACCGACATGCCAGGCTCGGGCAGCGCGCAGCGGATGCGGGCATGGGCGGGGATCGACGCGCCTTCGATCGCCACGGCGGTGCGGGACGGGCTGGCCGGGCGCTGAGCGCCGGTTCTACCGAGCCGCGTCGGCGGCGACGGACTTGGGGAGCGGCACGCCACCGAAGGCGAGGGCGATGATCTCCTCGGGCGGCACCGGCCTGCTGAACAGGTAGCCCTGTCCCAGCTGACAGCCGCGTTCCTTCAAGAAGGCGAACTCTTCTTCCCGCTCGATGCCCTCGGCCAGGGTGGTCATCTCCAGGCCGCGGGCCAGCTCGAGGAACGCGGTCACGATGCTCGCCGACTGCGGATCGGACTCGACGTGGGTGACGAACGACCGGTCGATCTTCAACACGCTCACCGGCATCTCGCGTAGCCGTGACAGCGAGGAGTAGCCGGTGCCGAAGTCGTCGATCGCGATCTGCAGACCGCCGCTGTGGAGCTGCCACAGGATCTCCTGAGCGCGGTCGGGATCCATCATCGCGGATGTTTCGGTGATCTCGACCATCACCTTGGCCGGCTCGATCCCGCCGTCCAGGATCCTGGTCAGGATGCGGTCGGACAGGTCGGGCTGCCAGAACTGCCGAGGGGAAAGGTTGAAGCCGATCTCCAGATCGATGTCGAGCTCGCGCCACGCCTGCGCCTGATACACGAGTTCGCGCACGACCCAATCACCGATCAGCTCGATCAGCCCCAGCTCCTCGGCGAGCGGGATGAACTGGTTGGGGGGCACCATCGTGCCGTCGGGCTCGATCCACCGGATCAGCGCCTCGACGCCCTTCATGCGGCCGGTGTCCAACTCCAGGATCGGTTGGTAGTGCAGCGCCCACCGTTGGCTCTCCACCGCCTTGCGCAGTCGGGTCACGAACTGCAGCTTGGCGGCGGAGTCGAATGCCCCGCGGGAGGACACCACGTAGCCCGAGGACCCGGACTTCTTCGACTCGTACATCGCGGCCTCGGCGTTGCGATGGAGGGTGTTGGCATCCTCACCGTCGAGTGGGTAGAGGCTGATCCCCATGCTCACCGACAGGTAGAGCTCGGTGCCCCCCACCATGAACGGCGCGGCCATCGCCTCCTGGACACGCTGGGCGGCGGCCTCGGCTCGCACCACGGCGGCGTCCATGTCACCGGCAGATTCCCGCTCGAGGTCCGCGATCAACATCAGGAACTGGTCGCCGCCGCGCCGGGCCACCAGATCGGTGTCACGGGTCGCTTCCCGCAAGCGGTCGGCCACCATCCGCAAGAGCTGGTCGCCCACCTGATGGCCCAGCGAATCGTTCACCAACCGGAAGTCGTCGACGTCGACGCACACGGCCGCGACCGCGCCGTCGTGCCGGCTCGCCCGGTCGATCGAGAGCGTGAGCAACTCCTCGAACATCGAACGGCTCGGCAGGCCGGTGAGTTCGTCGTGGTAGGCGAGGAACGCCACGTCCTCGTCGGCGCGCTTGCGCGCCGAGATGTCCATCATCACGCCGTGGGAGAACCGGGGTACCCCGCGGTCGTCCCTGACCATCGTGGCCTCGTCGTGCACCCACACCACGTGCCCGTCCTTGTGGAACATGCGGTACTCCATCACGAACGGGTCACCCGTTTCGTTGTGGCGTTCGTTCTCGGCAAGGGCGCGGGAGCGGTCGTCGGGATGCAGCACCTTGCCCCACAGGTCGGGGTCGGCGTACCACTCGGCCGGGCTGTAGCCGAGCACGCCCTCGATCTGCGGGCTGATGTAGATCGAGGAGGCGCCCTCGTCCGGCCCGTCGATGTAGACGACCGCCGGGCCTTCCTCCACCATCGAGCGGAACTGATCCTCGCTGAACCGGCGCGTCTCTTCGTCCAGATCTCGCTGGAGCGTCTCGCCCAGCGCCTGCGCCGTGGTCCACAACGCCTGCAGGTCCACCTCGTCCCAGACCCGTCCCTGTGAACAGTCGTCGAACCCGAGGAAACCCCACCATTCCGATCCCACCATGATCGGCACCGAGGCCACGGATACGACATCCTCGGCCGCCAGTACGGTTCGCTCCGGTTCGGGAAGGTCGCTGACGAGACCGACGATCGGCTCTCCCTTGCCGTAGACGTCGATGCGCCGGGAGAAGTCGGGGGCGTACGGGTGGAGGTGGTTGCCGGGATCTTCGAAGATCTGGCGGACGCCGTCGGCGTCCCACTCCCCGACCAGGTCCATCCACAACCGGCCATCGGGAGACCGTACGTTCTGGAACACGAACGCCCGGTCGACCTCGACGGCGGCGCCGACGCCCGCGACCAGTTCATCCAGGCGTTCGATCCGGCCCTGGCTGAGCAGCAGTGCTTCCACGGCCGATGCGACCGCCGCCAGTGCCGCCTCTCCCCGCGCAGAAGCCCCCATGATGCCTTGGTCATCGGCCCTTGCCGGCCGCGCCTTGACGTTGCGGCAAAGCCTTTTTCCCCAGGTCATGAAGGGTAGGTCGACCATCGGGCCGGGAACGCGTGGCTCGCCTGCTACCCTTGTCCGCGATGGCCGACTACCGAGAGATCCTGCACGAACGCCTGTATGTGCGCATACCGGGCACGGACAAGCTGCGCAAGACCGCCGCCAACCGCCACAAGCACTTGCTGGCCAACGGATGGCGTGAGTTGGAGCGCAGTCAGGCCGCCGACCACATCATGGTCAAGTACGAGCGCACAGGTCATGCGCCGATGAAGGCACGCCTGCCCAAGCAGGGGCCCGAGATCCGCATCGAACGCCGTCCTCGCCGCGACGACAACCGTCGTGGCGGCGGCAGGCGCTGACCCACCCCTTTCGTTGCCTCGGCACGCGTGACGTGTCCGCGAGGCGACCGAACATCCTACGGTTCAACCCTAGTTTCGCCGAACGTTCTTCGGGTATGATAGTCAACAACCATTGAGTTGTCCGGAAGCGCGCGCCGCGGACCCCGCGGCGCGTTCGCACGAACCAGGGGGTGTCATCCGTGAGCAGCGTGGAGTCCCATCCGCCGTCGTCCACCGTCCGTCCCGGCCACCGCGACCCGCACGCGCACGCGGCCGACCAGCCGTTCGAATACCCACAACAGCGCGAGTTCTTCGAGCCCGACTGGACCCGGCTCCCCGGGTATCGGGACGTCACCAAGGACCAGTGGGAGTCCGCGCAGTGGCAGCGCGCCCATACCGCGAAGAACCTGAAGGAGTTCGCCGAGGCGCTCGGCGATCACCTGGATCCCGAGTTGCTCGAGGACATCCGGCGAGATCAGGAAGAGCGCGCCACGATGTCGATGCTGCTGCCCCCGCAGATGATTAACACCATGCGGGAGGATGATCTCCGCTCCGACCCGGTCCGCCGCTACATGGCGCCCGCGCTCAGCGAACGCGAGAAGGAATGGCCCAGCCACCCGTTGTCCAGCCGGGACTCATTGCACGAAGCCGACATGTGGGCGGTTGAAGGGCTCACCCATCGATACCCCACCAAGGTGCTCGCCGAGTTGATCCCCACCTGCCCCCAGTACTGCGGGCACTGCACCCGGATGGACCTCGTGGGCAACGACACCCTGCAGGTGCTGAAGTACAAGTTCGAGACCAAGCAGAACGAGCGCTGGGACCAGATGCTGGACTACCTGCGGCGTACACCGCAGGTCCGCGACGTCGTGGTGAGCGGTGGGGACATGGCCAACGTGCCCGTCAAACGCCTCGAGGCCTTCGTGATGTCGCTCATGGACATCGAGAACATCCGCGACATCCGGATCGCGACCAAGGGCCTGATGGGGCTGCCGCAGCACTTCCTGCAGGACGACGTCCGTGCAGCCTTCGGGCGCATGGGGGCTCGCGCGAACGAACGCGGTGTCGACATCGCGGTCCACACCCACGTGAACCACGCGAACTCGGTGACGCCGCTCGTGCGCGACGCGGCGCAGATGGTGCTGGATTCCGGCTTCCGCGACGTGCGCAACCAGGGCGTGCTGCTTCGTGGTGTGAACACCACCGTGAACGAGCTGCTCGACCTGTGCTTCACCCTCCTCGATCACGGCAAGATCCTGCCCTACTACTTCTACATGTGCGACATGATCCCCAACGCCGAGCACTGGCGCACCAGCGTCGCCGAGACCCAGGCGTTGCAGTTCGCTCTGCTGGGTTACATGCCCGGGTTCGCGACCCCGCGCATGGTGTGCGACGTCCCCTTCGTGGGCAAGCGATGGGTGCACATGCTCGGCGACTACGACCGCACGCGCGGCATCTCGTACTGGACGAAGAACTACCGCACAGGGATCGAGTTCGACGACCCCGAGGCGTTGTCGCGCCAGTACCACTACTACGACCCGATCTACACGCTGCCCGAAGAGGGGCAGGAGTGGTGGCGTGCGAAGATGCACGAGGGACTCGACGACCTGCTCGCCGAACTCGCCACCGAACAAGGGCTCGAGGTCGGCGCCTCCTGAGCGCCCGGCCCCTCGGTCCGGCCCTCTGCTAGCGTCGCCTCCATGACGCGGTTGCTGCACGTCGTGGGCGCCCAGGTGTCGCCGGTCGCCGGCGATCCCGAGGCCACCGTGGACAAGTTCGCACACGACGTACGGATGGTGCGCGCCTCCTTCCCGAAGGCGCAGCTGTTCACGTTCCCGGAGCTCTACCTTTCCGGTGAGCACCCCTTCCGACACCATGTGGCGATGGACGCGATCCGTCATCGGGTTCCGGGGCCGTTCACGGAACGGATCGGCGAGATCGCGCGACGGGCTCGCCGTTGGATCCAAGCCGGGTCGATCTACGAGGCCGCCGGGCGAAAGACCTACAACACCGCGCTGCTGTTCGCGCCCGACGGCTCGCTCGCCGCCACCTACCGCAAACTCTTCCCGTGGATGCCGCTGGAAACGAGCGACCCCGGCGACGCGCCACCGCCCGTCATCGCGATGCCTCGTCTCGGCGCGGCTGGCATGATGATCTGCTACGACGGGTGGTTCCCGGAGGTCGCGAGGTCGCTCGCGATCCGTGGCGCCGAGGTGATCCTGCATCCCACGCTGACCACCACCCCGGACCGTGAGGAAGAGCTCGTCATGGCACGCGCCAACGCGATCGCCAACCAGTGCTACGTCATCAACGTCAACGCCAGCGTCGAGATCGGCGGCGGGCGCTCGATCGGCGTCGACCCAGAGGGGCGCGTGCTGTTCGAGGGCGGCAGCGGCGAGGAGTTCTTCAGCGAGGTCCTCGACCTCGACCGGGTCAAGACCGTCCGCGATCGCGGCACCCGCGGGATGAACCGGTTGCTCTGGCAGCTGCAGGAACACGGCCCGAAGGCGGCCGATCCGAACTACCGGTCGTTCCGGGCGGACCGCCCCACGCGCTGACGCCCGGCTACCCGCCCGCGCGCTTCAGGAAGCGCAGATGCACCACGCGCCCGATCGCGAGCACCAGGGCCACGGCGACCAGCCACAGCCACCCCCAGCCGGCGCCTTCCTCCTCGTGGGAGACCGTCGGCGCCGGTGACTGCGCGGATGTGTCACCGGCGATGAAGCGGCGGTTCGGTCGGCCGTTGCCCAGGGTGTCGCAGGTGCCCTCGTCCCGGACGATCACGTTCCAGCCGAGATCCTCGAGCCCGGGCGAGGTGCCCGTTTCGTCCTCATCGGCGGACAGGATCCGGCCGGGCACCTGCAGTTCCATCGTCGAGCCGTCGATCCGCGGCGGGATGAACGTGTTCTCCGCGGCTTCGGGCAGCAGCAGGATCGTGAGGCCGGGGTCTGCCACCGCGTCGTACCGGATCAGCCGGTTGATCCCGCGGTAGGGACCGAACGACAGCACCGGCGCGTCGGGGTCGCGCAGCACCACGTCGACCCGGAACGGCGACCCGCGATCGTCCGGTACCTGCAACGGGCGATCGAACTCGAAGGTCCACAGCGCCGAGGTATCCAGTTCCACGATCTCGGCGCGGGCCGAGATGAGGTCGGGAGCATCGGCGCTGGTGCCCGCGCCTGCACCGATGCCGGGACACGGACCGGGGTCTCCCACGGGATCGGCAGCGGCCAGCACGAACGGCGAGAACAGGAGGATCAGGGCCGCGACGCCCCGCGTCGCGCGGCGCATCAGCAGTCCAGCTCGTCCAAGAGGTACGGGTCGGTGCGCGGCTCCTGGGTGAAGTCGAACGCGCCGCTCAGCGGGTCGGCCTGCGCGTCGCGCTCGGTCATCGGATCGAGCCCGTGCAGGTCCTCGATGAACTTCAACACCGAGGAGAACTCGTACACCGTGGAGTCGATCGCGCCACCCTCGGGGTTGTCACCCTGACGGGTCCAGGGCGAGATGATCAACGCGGGGGTCCGCGGTCCGAGCCCCATGATGTCGTAGTGAGGTGGCACGACGTGGTCGTAGAAGCCTCCGAAGTCGTCCCACACGATCACGACGGCGGTGGACTCCCACGCATCGCTGCGCATCAGCGTGTTGAGGTACTCGATCGTCCAGTTCTGGCCCTCGCACACGGTGGTGCCCGAACCCGGATGTTCGTTTGGTGCGCCCTCGGGGGGGATCAGCCATGACACCTCCGGCAGGTCACCGTTCTTGACGTCGGTGAGGAACGTGTCGGGCGTCTGGACCTTCTCCCACATGTCGGAGAACCGCACGTGCCGCACGGCCTGCAACGCGTTCATCCATGCATCGGCGTTGGCGTAGTACTTCCAGCTGATCCCGGCGTCCTCCAGCTCGTCGGGGAGCACCGGGATGTTGACGCACGTGCGCGTCTGCTCCCAGTACGCCGCGATCTTCAGCAACTGACCGGGATCGGCTGTGATGTTCTTCTCCAGCGCCATGATCCGCTTGATGTCCGCGTCGGTGAGGTCTTCCAGCGGGAACCGCTGCGTGTACTCGAGCGGATCGTCACAGTAGTTGCCCTCGGTATCGGTGGTGGTCTTGTTGTCGACGATGCCGTAGGACTGGGCGGCCACCGTGTAGAGATGCTCGGGGAAGGTCGGCCCGTACATCGACGTGAAGAAGTGGTCGGCCACCACGAAGCGGTCGGCGTAGCTGTAGTAGGCCGGGAGCGAATCACGGTCGTACTGCGAGTAGCCGGTCATGTCCTCGCCCAGTGAGACGCAGTTGAAGCCGTTCATCTCCCCGCCGTTGATCGACAACAGTCCCGGATAGAACGCATGCCCCAGGTCGTGCGGGATGATCTGGGGCGCCGCCGAGAGCGGGACCGTCTCGGCCCCCTGCAGCGTGGCGCAGTTCATGGTCTGGCCTTCGGTGGCGCCGTCGACCCCGGGGTACTTGCCGAAGTAGTGGTCGAAGCTCCGGTTCTCCTTGACCATGAACACGACGTGCTTGATGGGGTTCTGGCCCGGCACGATCACCCCCACCGAGTTGTCGTGACCCCCGCCGTTGCCGCCCCCGTGGTGATTCCCACCCCCCGGGGTCTGGCCGCCCGCCTGTTCGGACGAGTCGCCGCGGGGCCACAGGAACCACACCAGGCCAACGACGAGGACCAGTACGAGCGCCGCGAACATGCGCCGCCGAGCGATCTCCTGCCGCGTCGGCCGGCGCGGTCCTGCTGGACGGATGAGGGGGCCTTGGGGTTGCACGATGGGGCGAAGTCTACCCGTCGGCCTGCGCTGCAACGAGGGAGGTGAGCAAGGTATCCAACCGCTCCTGAACCTCCACATACGGGGCGGTTCCGGCGCGATCGTCCACCTCATGGGGGTCGGCCGGCCCCACCGCGCCGGTGAGGTCGTATAGCTCCACGGTGCCGTCGGCGTTACGAACGAACGTGAAGTCGTGGGTGCGAACGGCCGACCACGGGGGAACCTCGTCATCGCCCGCGTACTGCAGCAGGACGCCCGACCTCGAGACCGGCGGCGCAGCCGCCTCCTCATCGAGCCACGGACGCAGGCTCACCCCGTCGGTCGGCATCGGCGCCGCGCCGGTGGTGGACGACACGAGGTCCATGATCGTCGGGGCGAGGTCGACGTTCATGACCAGATCGTCCACGGTGGTCGAGGCCGTCCACGGGGACCGCATCACCAGCGGCGTGCGCACGCACTCCTCGTACGCGCAGCGCTTGCCCACCCATCGGTGCTCGCCGAACGAGAAGCCGTTGTCCGTCAGCACGATGATGAGCGTGCGGTCGAGTTCGCCGCGGGCCTCGACGGCGTCCGTGAGGGCGCGCACCGCCCGGTCGACGGCCAGCAAGGTCTCGCGTTCGCGACGCCGACGCTCGGTGAGCGACGCCCGCTCGTCGGCGGTGATCGCCGGCAGCGCCCGGATCCACGCGGGCTTGCCCCGCACGTCGTTGAGCACACGCTCGCTCGGGGTCGGGACGGGTTGTCCGGCGAACGCCCCACGGTCCTCCGGCGCCGGCAGCCACGGCTCGTGGGGCGCCGTCGGGGTGAACATCAGGAACCACGGCGCATCCGTGGGTGCGGCCTGCAGGAACCCGAGCGCCTGGCTCGCCAGGTAGGTGGTGGCGTAGTCCTCCGGCGCGTGGCCCACGACCGCTGGCACCCCTTGATCCACCAGGTGATAGTCGTAGTACGTGGTGCCCAGCCCTTGGTTCTGCTTCGCGACGAACCGATCCCAACCCGCAGGGACGTAGGGCCCGCGGTCCCAGGGGAAGTCGTTCAGGTACTTGCCGATCAGGCCCGTCGTGTAGCCGGCGTCGTCCAGCCATGTCGCGAGGGTGGCGGACTCATCCAGGTCGAACCCATCGGTGTTGGTCTCCACCCCCGTGTGCGGCGACGTCAGCCCCGTGAGGATCGAGGCTCGCGAGGGGCAGCACAGCGGGGTGTCGAGGAAGGCATGCGAGAACGTGACCCAGTGTCCGTCTGGCCGGTTCATCTGCGATTCGAGCCACGGCATCGCGGCGGGACCGACGGTCGAGGGAAGCGTGTCGAACGTCTGGTCGTCGGTCAGGACGAGCAACACGTTGGGCGGCAACGCCTGCGGATCTGCGTGGCCCGGCCCGGGCAGGATGGCCGCGGCGGCCACGGCGCACATCGCCAGGCCGAACGCCACGGTCCGCCTAGGTGCGGTCGAGCCAGCCCCCGTCCCGTCCGTTCGCATCCGCGACGAGGCCGGCTGCGATCGAGACCGCGATCTGCCCGGGCTCACGCCCGCCGAGGTCGAGGCCGAGCGGTGAGCGGATCCGCCCGAGGTCGTCGTCGTCGAACCCTTGGGCGCGGAGCCCTTCGACATAGGGGGCGACGTGCCGTCGGCTCCCCATCACGCCGATGAACCCAACCGGAGACCGCAGCAGCATCGCGAGGTCCCCGGTCACCCCGGGCGCATCGTGATCGGTGAAGACCACGGACGTTCGATCGTTCCACGACAGGCCATCGAGGGAGGCCAGGGTCATGCCGTCCTCGGCGACGACCCGTTCGCGCCGCGGCTCGACGATGTCGACCCGGTACCCCAGCGTGTTCAAGATCGTGCGCAACGCGCGCGCGACATCGGTGGCCGACACGACCACGACGCGGCGCGCCGGCACCACCGGTTCGAAGTAGACCTCGACCTGCCCCAGGTCGTGGGTGAGGGTCCGGGTCTCGGCCCGCCCTGCGGCGGCGACCTCGGCGGCGGCCTCGACCGCCGCCATGTCGAACTCGGCGCACCCGAGGGTGCCATGGACGGCGCCGCCGGGCGCGATCGTCATCGCGTTGCCGACCTGGCACGGCGGCGCGCCGTGCACCTTCACCGCCTTGGCGTCCACATGGAGCTCGTCCATCGGCGTGTCCGGTTCCGCGGCCGGCTGATGCCCGGTGGGGTGTGCCCCGGTATCGCCGTGCATCAGCCCGACCGCGTGGGGGACCAGCGGCAGGACGGCCTCCAGGCCCTCACGAACCCCGGCCGGCGAACCCGGCAGGTTCACCACCAGGGCCGAGCCGACCGTGCCGGCAACGCCCCGGGAGAGCGCCGCCATCGCGGTGTGCGCCCGGCCCGCCTCGCGCATCACCTCGGCCAGCCCCGGGGCCTCGCGGTCCAACACGGCACGGGTGGCCTCAGGCGTGATGTCGCGAGGACCGAACCCGGTCCCCCCGGTCGTGATCACCACGGCGTGCATCGCGGCGAGGGTTCGGATGGTGTCCTCGATCCGATCGCGCTCGTCGGGGATCACCACACGCTCCGCGACCTCGAATCCGGCCGCGGCCAGCAGTTGGGACGCGAGATCGCCCGAGGCATCCTCACGCGTGCCGTGGGTCACTCCGTCGGAGATCGTCACGACGGCTGCGCGAGGCCGTGGGTCCATGGCACCATCCTCGCATCCCCGGCGCCGGGCGACCCGCGCGAGGATCTCACGATGAGGAGGCAGGACATGAGCACGTGGACCGAGACCCTGGCATCGGCGTTGGGCGTTCCACCGTTGAGCGAGGAGGAATCCGAGCGCCTGCTCGACGCGTCCCGCGACGTTGCACACCGGGTGGAGCGCAAGGACACACCGCTGACCACCTTCCTGGTGGGAGCCGCGGTAGGCCGGGCCACGGCGGGTGGGCTCGAGCCGGGCGCGGCGATCGACGATGCCCTGGCCACCTTGGCCCGGATGCTGCCGGCCGGCGCTCCGGGCGATCCGTGACACGCTCTTCCCAGGAACGAAGGTACGCTGGCGGTCCACCATGACCACACTTCCTCACGCTCTCGACGACGGCACGGCTCCCGCAACGGGGCCGCTGATCGACACGTTCGGGCGCGTGGCCTCTGATCTGCGGATCTCGGTCACCGACCGCTGCAACTTCCGGTGCACCTACTGCATGCCGGCCGAGGGTGTCGCGTGGCTCCCCAAGGATGAGATCCTCACGTTCGAAGAACTCACGAGGTTGCTGGCGCTCTTCGTCTCGCTGGGGGTTGATTCGATCAAGGTGACGGGCGGCGAGCCGACCGTGCGAGCCGACCTTCCCACCCTGGTGGGCATGTTCCGAGGGGTTGGGCCCGAGCTCGACATCTCGATCACCACGAACGGCACGCTCCTGGACACGTTGGCCGAGCCGCTCGCGCGCGCCGGCGTCGATCGCGCCACCGTCTCGTGCGACTCGCTCCTGCGCCATCGGTTCGCCGAGATGACCCGACGCGACGCCCTGGAGAAGGTGCTGCTGGGCCTGAAGGTGGCCGAAGCCGCGGGGCTCACGCCGATCAAGATCAACTGCGTCGTGATCGGCGGAACGAACGACGACGAGGTCACCGGGTTCGCCCGATGGGCCCGTGAGACCGGCTACGAGGTTCGCTTCATCGAGTACATGCCGCTCGACGCCCAGCACGCCTGGGAACGCGAGAAGGTGGTCCCCGCCGCCACGATGCTCGAACGGATCGATGCCGTCTACCCGCTGGTCGCCACCACCCGCGACGGCGAGCCCGCCACCTCGTTCCGCTTCGCCGACGGCGCACCCGGCGGGATCGGCGTGATCCCCAGCGTCACCGAACCGTTCTGCGACTCCTGCAACCGCATGCGCCTGACCGCCGAAGGGCAGTTCCGCAACTGCTTGTTCGCGCTCGACGAGACCGACCTGCGCGGGCCGATGCGCGAGGGCGCCGACGACGCCGAGCTCGAGGCGCTGATCCGCGACGCGATGTGGCGCAAGTGGTCGGGCCACCGGATCAACCACCCGGACTTCCAGCAGCCGGCGCGCAGCATGTCGATGATCGGCGGCTAGGCGGCCTCCAGCGCGATGCGATCGAGTGCCGCCAGGCCACCGAACTCGTCGAACGAGTAGCTCGTCACTCGATCACTCACGATGTCGTCCTGGTTGAGGAACGTTTTCGGTACCCACGGGACGACCTCTTCCATCAGGTACTTGTCGAGGTCGGCCCAGCACTGGGTGCGCTCGTCACCGACGGCCAGGGCCTTGCAAGCGTTCAACTGGTCATCGACGCTCGGCACGGACGTGACCGAGTAGCCCCACTCCGACATCTCGGCCTCGGTGGCTCCCACTCCGGCGTAGTTGCAGCAACCGGGGTACAGCGCGTTGAACGCCGAGCCGCCGAACAACGGAGGTCCGAATGTGTAGGGGTCGGGATAGTCCTGGCCCCACGAGAGCTGCAGACATATGGGCACCTGCTCGGGCATGTTGTTGCACTTGGCGTACATCGCCGTCGTGGACAACCCCTTCACGTCCAGCGTGATCCCGATCTCTTCCATGCTCTGCTGGGTCAGCGCGGCGATCTTGCGGCCGGTGGCGCTGTCGGAGGCATAGATCGCGAGCACGTCCTCGCACTCAGGCGCATCGCACTTGCCGTCCTGGTCCGTGTCGTACTTGGACTGCTTCATCTGTTCCTGTGCCAACCCGACGTCACCGCTGTCGTTCGGCGTCGCGTAGGGGTTGTAGTCGACGAGCACGTTGTTCAACAGGCCGTTGGGGAAGATGTGCCCGGCGTTGACTCCGGTGAGGGGTCCGCCGGACAACTGTCGTCCGCCCGCCTTGTCCCAGATGAAGTTCACGGCCTTGCGCACGTAGATGTCATCGAAGGGCGGCGCGCCCAGGTTCATCGAGGCATACGACGTGCCACTCGTGGGATTGACGTGCAGCCGGTCCTTGAGGCTCGGGTCGGTGCTGTACAGCTTCAACGTCGCCGCTTCCGGCGGATCGAAGACGTAGTCGAGATCGCCGGTTTGGATCTTGTCGTACAGGTCGGCGACGGCCCCACCGATCTGGATCTCGATCGAGTCGGCGTAGGCGGCCCGGAGATCGTCGGTGGACTCATCCCACGATGGGTTGCGCACCATCGTGATGGAGCGCCCGGGGATGTAGCCGGCCACAGGCTCTTGGTCGTCGGCCGGCACGGAGAAGTCCAGGTCCTCGCTGCCCTCGAACATGTAGGGACCCGATGCGACCATGAACCGTCCGTAGTCCTCGTTGTGCCCCTCGGCCGCGCCCAATGGAGCGTTCCCGTTGGGAGGGATCGGCGCCGTGGCGGGCATCGCCATGCGCCATCCGAGGTCCCCGGTCGGTTCGGAGAGCTTCACCTCGAGGGTGTGATCGTCGATCGCCTTGAGACCGGAGATCTGCTTGGCTTTCCCGGCGCCGAAGTCATCGAAGCCCACGATCGGTGAGTAGTAGAAGGGATATCCGGCGGATGAGGCCGCCGGGATCGCCTCGCGCTCCAGCGCCCGGATGAAGTCGTCGGCCGTGATCTCTTCCTTCTGGAACGGGGGCGCGAATTTCACGCCCGGCTTGATCGCGAACGTGTAGGTCAAGCCGTCCTCGGAGATCTGCGGCATGGAGGCCGCCAGGTCCGGACGCAGCTCCGATCCGCCCTGGGCCACGGCTTGGCCGTTCGTCGAGTAGAGGGTCCTGAGCAGGCAACAGCGCATCTGCTCCCAGGAGAGCGAGTAGTACTCCTTCGCGGGGTCCATGGCGGCGCTCGCCGGTTCACTCGATACCCCGATATGAAGGGTTCCGCCCTTCGCGGGCTCCACGCTAGTGCCGGCGCTGGGATCCGTGCTGCCGCCATTGCCACTACATGCCGCGGCGACCACCCCCAGGATCGTCACCAAGGCGATCCAGCGTGCAGGTCCCTTCATGCGTGAAACCCCCTCTTCGTCGTCCCGGAACAAGAGCACCCGGCGCGATCGACAGCGATCACCACGGTATACGCAGGTGGCTCGTGCAGCAGGTTGCCCGGAGACGAGCCCCGGCCTCCCGCGAACCCCCTCACGGATCCAGGTTGACGATCGTCAGTGCCGGGATGGGGTCGCCGGGTTCGAACCCGAGGATCTGTGCGTAGAAGGACAGCTCCGCCTCGAGGGCAGCCTGGACGGTCTCGGACTTGCGGAACCCATGCTGTTCGCCTGCGAACAGGAGGTAGGCATGAGGCAGGCCCTTGGCCCGCAAAGCCTCGACCATCACCTCGGCTTGTGACGGGGGCACCACCTCGTCCTCGGCTCCCTGCAGCACGAGCATCGGGGTCGAGATCATGTCCACGGCATGGATAGGGCTGCGCGCCCGGTACAGGTCGGTGCTTTCCGGCCAGGGTCCGACCAGCGTGTTCATGTAGCGGGACTCGAACTTGTGGGTCTCACCCGTCGCGAACGGCTCGAGGTCGCTGATGCCGTAATAGCTGGTGCCGGCCGCGAACCCGTCGTGGAAGGTCAGCACGCACAGCGTCGTGTACCCGCCTGCGCTCCCCCCACGGATCAACAACCGATCCGGATCCACGACGCCCTTGCTCGCGAGATGCCGCGCGGCGTTGATGCAGTCGGCCGTGTCGGTGATCCCCCACATCCCGTTGAGCCGGCGCCGGTACTCCCGTCCGAAGCCGGTGCTGCCTCCGTAGTTCACGTCGACCACGGCGAACCCCCGACTGGTCCAGAACTGCGTCTCCAGGTCGAACACGGCGGTGGCCTCGCCCGTCGGTCCCCCGTGGCTCATCACGATCAGCGGCGGGCGTTCCCCGGCAGGACCGACGAAGCCCGGGTTCGCCGGTTCGTACACGTTGGCGAACGCCGTGACCCCGCCGTCGGTCGGGAACTCGATCCGGGCCGGCACCGACACGAACGACGGATCGAACGGCATCTCCGCGCTGACGCGCAAGACTTCGACGGATCGGGCGGTGAAGTCCAGCCAGACGAGTTCCTCGGGGCGGTCCGGAGCACCGGCCACGAACGCGATCTGGGACCCCTCCACCGCCATCGCGGGGCCCCAGTGCAGGGCGGTGTGGGGCAGATCGAGGTCCAGCAGCTCACCGGTCTCCGGATCGAGCACCGCCAGCATCTGGGTCCCGCCTCGTTCGTACCAACAGGCGATCCGCCCGTCCTCCAAGAACCCGTACGACCGTGAACCGAACACCCAGTGCGGGAACCCGAACTCGGCCTCCATGGGGCACAGGGCCTGCCGCTCGCCGTCGGTGACCCGCTCCAGGTTCCACCAACCCGTCCGGTCGCTGGCGAAATGCAGCACACCCGCCGGGCTCCAGTCGGGCGCCCAGATCGATTCCTCACCGTCGGCGCCGGCCACGAGGCGAAGGTTCGAGACCGAACCGTCCTCACCGAGGTCACCGACGAACAACTCACAACCGTCCCAGGGCATCCACGGCAGATCCCAGGCGAGGAACGCGAGCTGCGAGCCGTCGGGTGAGATTCGAGGGTCCGAATAGAAGTCTCTGCCCGTGGCGATCACCGTCGGGGAGCCACCGTCGAGCGACAGCACGACGAGCTCGTTCACCACCTCGGCCGGCTCGCCGGCACCTTCGTGGCGCTCTCGCACGCCGATCCACCGGCGGCCGTCGTCGGTGATGCGTCCGTCGGCGTAACGATGCGTCCCGGATGTGTCCGGGGTGATCGGGACCGGCGTGGCGTCGTTCACCCCGAGCCGATAGAGCCGCTGGTCCACGCGATGCGAGAACACGACCGTGCCGCGATGCACGGCGAAGGCTCCGCCCCCGTACTCGTGCACGGTGGTGCGCACGTTGAACCCTTCGGGCGTGACCTCGGCGGGCGAGGACCAGGGGTCGCCGCGCACCACGACGCCCCGGCCCTGCTCGGACGGCCGGGTCTCCAACCAGTACGCGACACCGTCCTCCAACCACACCTCGCTGAGGCCGATCCCGGCGCTCGAGAGCATCGAGGCCGTGATCGGAGACGACCACGAGCCGAACGGCGCCGTCGTGGGCTCGGTCATCGCGGTCGGCGCCCGACGATGACCCGCGTCACCTTGAGTTCGCCGCCCTTCGTGCTCTCGACGTCGTCGAACCCCCCATGGCGGAACACCTTCTTCACACCCTTGGCGCGATCGGGGCTGACCTCCATCAGCAGCCATCCACCCTTCCGGAGCCACGCAGGAGATTCGTCGACCGTGCGATGGATCAGGCCCATGCCGTCGATGCTCCGGTCGGTGAGGGTGTGCTCGGGTTCCCAGTCGCGGATCTCATCGGGCAGGTCCTCGATCTCGTCGCGCGGCACGTACGGAGGGTGCAGCGTGATGACGTCGACCGTGCCTCGGAGGGATCTCGGCAGGGCGCCGAACAGGTCGCCCCGTTTGAAGGTCGCGGTGAGGTCGAGCATCTTGGCGTTCTTGCGCGCGAGTTTGACCGCGTCGGCCGCCACGTCGGTCCCCCACACCTGCGCCTTCGGCACCTCGTCGGCAACCGCGAGGGCGATCGTGCCCCCGCCCGTCGCAAGGTCGACGTGCACCGGCTTCTTGCGACCTCGCAACCGGCGAACCGCCTGCTCGGCGAGGAACTCCGACGAGTCTCTCGGCACGAAGACCCCCGGCTTGGTGCGCAGTTCGATCCCTCGGAACTCCGCGTACCCCTTGATGTAGGGGATCGGCTCGCCGGTGGCGCGGCGTTCGACCAACGCATCGAACTCCCGCCGGTCGCGGCCGGGGATGTCCTCGTCGGGCTCGGGTTCATAGCCCATGACGTGGATCAGGAGATCCTCGGCCTCGATGCGCTCGCGGTCCTTCTGCCAATGGTCGATCGAATCCGAGGCCTTCAACGTCTTCACCGCGCGCGAGAGCACCCGCTTGGCTTCCATGGCGAGGCATCGTACCCGGTGACGGTCGCTAGACTCGGGCGATGCCTCGCACCGACGACACGCCAGCATCGAAGCGGCCCGCCAAGGGGTCGGCGGCTGCCTCGACCACCAAGACGCGGAAGGCCCGGTCGAAGAAGTCGGCAGCCGGCGACGAGGTTCGGCTCACGGGCGATCGCCTGGTCGTGCGATCGACCGATGGTGGCGAACGCAAGTCCACCGGCGGACTGCTGATCCCGGCCACCGCGGCCCCGGCGCCCAAACGCCTCGCCTGGGCAGACGTGGTGCTCGTGGGCCCGGATGTCAGGGTCGCCTCGAAGGGCGACCGGGTGCTGTTCCTGCCGTCGTCGGCGCTCGAGGTCGAACTCGAGGGCGAAGACCTGATCCTGTTGCGCGAGCGCGACGTGCAGGCGGTCACGGCCGCCGACCAGAAGGCCGACCGTCCCCCGGGCCAGTACCTATAGGGGCGGGCTCAGCCCGCCACGAACGAAAGCCGCACCGACCGCACATCGTTCTCACGGTTGGGGTCGACCAGCACCACTCGTTGCCAGGTTCCCAACGAGAGTCCTCCGCCGATCACGGGGAGCATCAGGCTCGGCGAGACGAACACCGGGAGCAGGTGATCACCGCCGTGGCCAACGCTCCCATGCCGATGCCGATAGCGGTCGTCCCGCGGCAACAACCGCTCGAGCGTCGCTTCAAGGTCGGCCTCCGACCCAGAGCCGGTCTCCATGAGCGCGACCCCCGCGGTGGCATGGGGGACGAACACGTGCACGAGCCCATCCTCATCCGCCTCGGCCGCGAACGCCTCGACCCGGTCGGTGAGGTCGAGGATCCGGGTCCCCGCGGTACTGACCTGGAACTCGACGCTGCGCACGCAGCTGGTCAGCTGGAAGGAGCGGTGCTGTCTCCGGGTGCGTCGCCCTCCGTGCTGGTGGGAGGTGGGGCAGGCGCCGGCGTCGCCGGTGGGGTCTCGGGTGGTGTAGGAGCCGGCGGCGCGACCGGAGCCGGCGGCGGCTCGGCGGCCGGAGCCGGCTCGGTGACCGGCGGCGGCTCGGCGGTCGGAGCCGGCTCGGTGACCGCGGTCGAGGCCGGTGCTGGGGGTGCGTCGAACCCGGTGCCCGCCGCGGCAGGAGCCGCGGTCGTCGAGGTGGTCGCGGTCGTCGCGGCCATGGCCGCCGTCGATGCTCCCGGTCGTTCACGCAACGCGAGCACACCGCCGACCAACGCGACGACGCCACCGGCGATGCACACCCACAGGCCGATCCCGGCGGTGACGTCGAAGACCCCATCGAAGATATCGTCGGCGGACAAGCCGAGCTGGTCCAGACAGGAACCTGCCGCCGAAGCGGCCGCGCTCTCGGCGTCGTTCGCA
>DATLPI010000257.1:0-7757 GCA_035535815.1 Actinomycetota bacterium
AGGGCATGATCCTGGAGCAGGGCACGCCCGACGAGGTGTTCAATCACACGCGACGGCAGGAGACGCGCACGTTCCTCGACGCCGTGCTGTAGGACGAGACCCTCCGCGAACACCGCTCACCGAACACCGTTCGCGCGCTGCGGTTGCGTCCGAGGGGATATCATGACGGGCCGCGACGCCTTTGGAGCCGATCACGCCTTCCCCATACGCGATCGTTCCCTGTCGAGCGTCGCGGCCCGTCAAGCCGCGGTCCCGTGCGACCTCTTCCGGTCCGGTTTCCCGGTCCATCCGCGGTCTCGCGGGACCGGAGCGAACGATAAACGCGAGGTTGAGACCTGTCAACTCCTCGGCCGGAGCGCCAGGCGAACCGTTTCCTCCGAAGCAGCAGGTCAGGCCTGTTGCGCGGTGGTGGAGAAAAGAGTGACAGGTCTGCCAGGCGGTGTGCCAGCAAGCGTCTGGGCTCGGCGGCTACTCCACGGTCAGGTCGGCGTGCATGCCCTGGGCGTAGTGCCCGGGCAGGTTGCATACGACCGCGTACGTCCCCGCCGACAGGTTCACCGTGAGGTCGGCACCGGTGCCGGGGGCGATGTCCTCGACCTCGTCCACGATCTCCCCGTTACCGAAGTCGGCGACGTCGTTCGTGACCTCGAATTCCCCGGCCGGCGTGTCGGTCTTCACGATCTCGAACTCGTGGACCTCGGCCCCCTGATTCGACGTATCGAACGTCACCTCACCGGCAGGGATCGTCGCCGGGTCCAGGGTGACCGTGAAGTCCTGCAGGGTCACTCCCACGGTGCCATCGGCTGCGGGGTCTGCATCGTGGCTGCTACAGGCGCCTGCGGCGACCATGAGCGCGACGGCTCCGAGTGCGATGAGCGTGGTCCTACGGCCGAACGACATGAACCCCTCCTTGAGGTCGTGGGCAGATGGTCTGGGAGGCCGGGACGATGGCCTTCAGGCAGTGGTGGTGGCGGGAGCGGCCACCGGTTCGGCC
Organism: Actinomycetota bacterium; assembly: GCA_035535815.1. GTDB lineage: Bacteria > Actinomycetota > UBA4738 > UBA4738 > HRBIN12 > JAOUEA01. The sequence goes on from DATLPI010000257.1 coordinate 995, forward strand.
CTGCGACCGGATCGCTGAGGCCACAGGACGTAGGCGCCCATGGGGATGGCGTACAGGAGCCAGGCGAACATCTCGGCGGTGGTGGGCACCGGTTGCAGGCCCAGCATGCCGGTGAGCAGCGCGGCCCGGACGCTGCCCGGGGCCACCAGCCAGGTGAGGTCGAAGGCCGACGACTGCAGCTGGGTCACCACGCCCGCCTCCGACAGCGAGTGCACGGCGCTGGCCAGCAGGCCGGCAGCCACCAGCACCAGGACGAACCCGGTGATCCGGAAGAACCGGCTGAGGTTGATCCGCACCCCACCCTTGTAGATCGCGTAGCCGAGGGCCACGGCCACCACCACGCCGATCACGGCGCCCAGGCCGGTCGCCATCGGGTCGGTGGAGTTCTGGAACGCCGCGAGCATGAAGATGGCCGTTTCCAGCCCCTCCCGGATCACGGCGAAGAACGCCATGCCGATCAGTGCGAGGGACGAGCCGGCCACCAGGGCGGCGGCCGCGTTCTCCTCGAGGACCCCCTTGAGCCCGCGGGAATGGCGACGCATCCAGATGATCATGTAGGTGACGCCGGCCACGGCGATGAGGGCCAGCACGCCCTCCATGATCTCCCGCTGCTTGAAGGGGAGGTTCTCGCCGATGATGCTGAGGACGGTCGCGACGCCGATGCACAGCGCGATCGCGATGGCGACGCCGAGCCACATCGAACGGATCGCCTTGCCTTCGCCTCGTTGGATCAGGAAGGCGGCGATGATGCCGACGATGAGAGCGGCCTCGACGCCTTCGCGGAGTCCGATCACGAACGTGGGCAGCATGCCGGTGGTTCCCCTTCCCCTCAGCCTCGGATCGCGGGCTGGACGGTGACTCGGATGTTCAGGGTGCCGAACATGCATCATTCGGACAGACGAAATCCTATCGAGACGGTGGGATTCACGTCAAGGTGATTTGCCCACGAACGATGTCGCTGGGCGGCAGGGTCAGGCCGGGTCGACCCAGAGGTTGTCGGCGAGCTGCGCACCCAGCGCGACGGGCTTGCGATCTACGGTGAGCCCCATCGTGCCGTCGGGGCCCACGCCGTCGACGCGGAAGGTGGCACCCGGCATCAGGCCGGACTCCTCCAGGAAGCGCATCACGTCCAGTTCCAGCTCGAGGTCCTCGGTGAGCCGGCGCAACGTGACCTTGGAACCGGGAGACACGTCCTTGAGCACCACCAGGGTCGAGACGTCGGTCTCGTGCGAGGAACCGGGGATCGGATTGCCGTGCGGACAGGCCCCGGGATCGTCGAGGATCACGACCAGCCGGGCTTCCACCTCGGCGGAGATCACGCGTTCCCAGCGTTCGGCCTCCTGATGGGCCTTGTGCCACGGCAGTCCGATGATGTCGATCAGCAGGTGCTCGGCGAGTCGGTGGCGGCGCACCAGGCTGATCGCCAGGTCGCGACCCGCGTCGGTGAATCGGAGCGTCCGTCCGTCGACCTTCAGGAGCCCGTCGGCCAACAGCCGCTTGACGTGCTCGGAGACCGAGGCCCGGCTGACGCCCATCCATCGCGAGACCTCGGCCTGCACGGTGGGGAAGCCCTCCTCCTCGAGTTCGTAGAGCGCTTCGAGGTAGTCGGCGCCGGGGTGCCGCGCGTCGGAGGCAAGGGCGTCGGTCGTCATGGGCGCACACTACGATACGGGCGGATGACCCCTCCCTCGAAGCGCGACCAGCAGGACGCCCCCCGGCGACTGTTCCTGCTCGACGGACACTCGCTGGCCTACCGGGCGTTCTTCGCGCTCCCGCCCACGCTCGCCACCTCAAGTGGGACGGTCACGAACGCGGTCTACGGGTTCACCAGCATGCTGATCAAGCTGCTGGCGGAGGAGCGACCCGACCTGATCGCGGTGTTCTTCGACTCGGGCGCGCCCACGGTGCGCCTGGCCAAGGACGCCGAGTACAAGGCGGGCCGGGCCGAGACGCCGGGCGACTTCCGGCCACAGCTGGGGTTGATCGAGGAGGTGCTGGAGGCGCTGAAGATCCCCGTGCTGCGAATCGCCGACGGCAACGAGGCCGACGACGCCATCGGCACCCTGGCCACGCGGGCCGCCGAACAGGGGATCGACGCCACGATCGTCACGGCCGACCGCGACTTCTTCCAGCTGGTGAGCCCCCTGATCACCGTGATGTTCAACCGCAAGGGCATCAGCGACATCGTCCGCTACGACGAGGCCGCGGTGACCGAGCGGTTCGGCATCACGCCCAGCCAATACCTCGACTTCGTGGCGCTGAAGGGCGACACCAGCGACAACATCCCCGGGGTGCCCGGCGTGGGCGACAAGACCGCCGCGAAGCTGATCAACCAGTTCGGCACCGTGGAGGGCCTCCTGGCCAACACCGATCAGCTGAAGGGCAAGCAGAAGGAGAACGTCGAGGCCAGCGCCGAGCGCTTGCCGCTCAACAAGGAGCTCGCCCAGATCGTCACCGATGTCCCGCTGCCCGTGACGCCCGACGACTGCGTGATGGGGGACTGGGACGCGGAGGAGGTCCGGCGCCTGTTCACCTCGCTGGAGTTCCGGAGCCTGTTCGACCGGCTGCAGGACGTGGGCCACGCCGCCAAGCCCAAGGTCGAGGTGGCCGAGCTCGACCTGCGCGAGGTCACCGCCGACGAGCTGCCCACGACGTGGTTGGGCGGGAGCCCAGTAGGGGTGCGCCTCGACGTCGACGGGGTCCAGGTGCGAGGGATGGCGGCGTCCGCCGGGGGAGCGCAGGCGGCCTACGCGCCGCTGCCTTCGCTGGCACCGGTCGAGGGGTTCGTCGCCGACGACGGCGCTCCCAAGTGGATCCACGACGCCAAGGCGTTCGAGCGGGTCGTTCGGTCCCAGGATGCGCGTGTGGGCGGGGTGGCGTTCGACACGATGCTCGCGGGGTACCTCCTCGACCCGGCCGCCGCCACCTACCCCCTGGACGCGTTGTGCGAGGCCTATCTCGGCGCCGACGTGCTGGGCTCGGTGGCGGACGAGGACGAAGGTCAGCTCTTCTCCGAGGCCGGTTGGCGCGTCCCGGCGGCCGAAGCCGCCGCCGTCGCGCTCCTGGCGCCGGTGATGGAGGAGAAGATCGACCAACAGGGCCTGCGCGGGCTGCTCGAGGACGTGGAGCTCCCGCTGGCCTCGGTGCTGGCCGGCATGGAGGCTCGCGGCGTGCGGCTCGACGTCGACTACCTGGGATCCATGGGCGAGGGCGTCCGCGAACGGATGGCCGCGCTCAAGGCCCAGGTCTACGAGGAGGCCGCCGAGGAGTTCAACCTCAACTCCCCGCCCCAGCTCCGCGCGATCCTGTACGACCGACTCGGCCTCCAACCCGGCAAGAAGACCCCCAAGGGCGAGCTGTCGACCGACGCCAGCGTGCTGGAGAAGCTCCGCCACGAGAACCCCATCGTCGACGCGCTGCTCCAGTGGCGCGAGCTCGACAAGCTCAACTCCACCTACCTCGAAGCGCTGCCGAAACTGGTCGACCCGCGGGACGGTCGCATCCACACCACGTTCAACCAGGCCGTGGCGGCCACCGGGCGGCTCAGCTCCTCCAACCCCAACCTGCAGAACATCCCGGTGCGCAGCGACCTCGGGCGCCAGATCCGTCAGGCGTTCATCCCCGGCGAACCCGGGCAGGTGCTGCTGGTTTTGGACTACTCCCAGATCGAGCTGCGGATCCTGGCGCACCTGTCGGGCGACGCAGGGCTGCGTGAGGCGTTCGCCAGCGGGCACGACATCCACACCGAGACCGCCGCGCGCGTGTTCGACCTGCCGCTCGACGCGGTCGATCCCCTGTCTCGCAGCCGCGCCAAGATGGTCAACTACGGGCTCGCCTACGGGATGAACGCCTGGGGCCTGGCGCAGCGGCTCGACATCCCACCGGATGAGGCCGCGGAGATCATGGATGCCTACTTCGCCTCGTTCCCCGCGATCCGCGAGTACCTGGACCGCCAGGTGGGCCACGCCACGGTGGAGGGCTTCACGGAGACGATCCTGGGCAGGCGCCGATACATCCCCGAGCTCCAGGCCGCGAACCCGCGGCTGCGCGACCTTGGGCGGCGTCAGGCACTGAACGCGCCGATCCAGGGCAGCGCGAGCGACGTCTTCAAGGTGGCGATGATCGCCGTGGCGAACCTGCTCGAAGAGCACCCGGAGCTCGACGCCCACATGCTGCTCACGGTCCACGACGAGCTGGTGTTCGAGGTCCCGGAGTCCACCGTCGAGGCCGCCGCGGAGCTGGTGAAGGACCGGATGGAACACGCGGTCGACCTTGAGGTCGCCTTGCAAGCCGACGTCGGCTGGGGCCCGAACTGGGCCGACGCCGTGCCCGCCGGCCACTGACGCGGGCGCTCAGGACGGAGGGACGATGAGCCGTTTCGTTTGACGACGTTTCTCCCGGACACCTACGCTGTTCGACGGCCGCGGGTCCGGATCCTCGGGCAGCTCGTGTGCCACTCGCAAAATCCCAAGCCGCGAGTGGTGAGCGCCGCGCGCCGGAAGGAGATCCATCACCATGAGTGACGAGACGACGGTTGCCCCTGAGGCGACCGAGACCGAAGCGGCCCCTGAGGCCTCCACCCCGGAGGTTCCCGCCGCTGCCACGGAAGCGCCGCCGGCTGCTGAAGCCGCTCCGGCTGCTCCCGCCGCCCCGGCCGAGCCGGAGCGGGACCTGACGCCGGAAGAGCTGATCGAAGCGCTGGAGGCGTCGTTCAAGGACTTCAACGACGGCGACATCGTCGACGGCGAGGTCGTGAAGATCGACCGCGACGAGGTCCTGTTGGACATCGGCTACAAGTCCGAGGGCGTCATCCCGTCCAAGGAGCTGTCGATCCGCCACGACGTCGACCCGAACGAGGTCGTCAAGGTCGGCGATCAGATCGAGGCCCTGGTCCTGCAGAAGGAAGACAAAGAGGGCCGCCTGATCCTGTCCAAGAAGCGCGCGCAGTACGAGCGTGCCTGGGGCCGGATCGAGGAGGTCATGACGTCGGGCGAGACGATCAAGGGCCCGGTGATCGAGGTCGTCAAGGGCGGCCTGATCCTGGACATCGGCCTGCGCGGGTTCCTGCCCGCATCGCTGGTGGACCTGCGTCGCGTGCGCGACCTGCACCCGTTCGTCGGCACCGAGCTCGAGGCCAAGATCATCGAGCTCGACCGCAACCGCAACAACGTCGTGCTGTCCCGTCGCGCGTTCCTGGAGGAGTCGCAGTCCGAGGGTCGTAAGACCTTCCTGCAGTCCCTGCAGAAGGGCGAGCGCCGCAAGGGCACCGTGAGCTCCATCGTGAACTTCGGTGCCTTCGTCGACCTTGGCGGTGTGGACGGGCTCGTCCACGTCTCCGAGCTCAGCTGGAAGCACGTCGACCACCCCCAGGAGGTCGTCACGGTGGGCCAGGAGGTCGAGGTCGAGGTGCTCGACGTCGACCTGGAGCGCGAGCGCGTGTCGCTCTCGCTCAAGGCCACGCAGGAAGACCCCTGGAAGGAGTTCGAGCGCACGTCCACCGCGGGCTCGATCATCGACGGACAGGTCACCAAGCTCGTGCCCTTCGGCGCGTTCGTGCGCGTCGCTCCCGGCATCGAGGGTCTGGTGCACATCTCCGAGATCAGCCACGAGCACGTCGACTCCCCGGAGTCGGTGCTGTCGGTGGGTGACGAGGTGAAGGCGAAGGTGATCGACGTCGACGTGTCGCGTCGTCGCGTGAGCCTGTCGATGCGACAGGTCACCGCCGCGCCGCCGCGCGAGCCCGAGATCAAGGCCGAACCCGAGCAACGGCGTGAGCCGGCACCCGAGATGGTCTCCACGATCCAGATCCCCGACGACATCCTCGCCGCCGTAGCCCAGGCCGACGCCGCTCGCGCGACCGACCCTGAGCCGGCGGTCGCCGAAGCTCCTGCAGCGGTCGAGGAGACCGTCGCGGAGGAAGCTGCGGTCGAAGCGGTGGAAGAAGCCGCCGTCGAGGAAGCTGTGGTCGAGGCCGTCGAACAGGCCGCCGTGGAAGAGGCCGTCGAGGAGGCGGTCACCGAAGCCGTGGTCGAAGAGGCGATCGAGGAGGCCCAGGTCGAAGAGGCCGTGGCCGTCGTGGTCGCCGAGGAAGCCGTCGACGACGCGATCGTGGCCGAGGAGGCCGGGGACGCCGAGACGGCCGTCGAAGACGAGGCCGTGGCGGAAGCCGCCGTCGAGGAAGCCGAGGAGGCCGCGGACGACGAGGTCTCGCTCGAGGCCATCCTCGAGGACCTCAAGCGCCGCGAAGGCCGGAACGACTGACGGAGGAAGGCTGCCGGCTCTCACGGGCGCCGGCAGTCGACTCCACGAGCCATGCGGTTCATCGGGCTCACCGGCGGGATCGGTTCGGGCAAGTCCACCGTGGCGCGCATGCTCGCCGAGCGAGGCGCCGTGATCCTGGACTCCGATGTGCTCGCCCGTGAGGTGGTCGAACCGGGAACGTCCGGCTTCGAGGCCGTGGTGGCGCGTTTCGGTCCCGAGATCGTGACGCCCGAGGGTGGCGTGGACCGTCCGGCCCTCGCCCGTGTGGTGTTCGCCGACGACGAGGCCCGCAGGGACCTCGAGGCGATCGTCCACCCGTTGGTCCGGCGGCGCGTGGCCGAGGAGGTGGCGGCCCGCGTGGGCACCAACGACGTGGTCGTGCTCGATTCGCCGCTGCTGATCGAAACCGGCACGTACCGCGACTGCCAGCAGGTGCTCGTGGTCTCGGCGCTGCCCGAGACGCAGATCCGCCGGCTCGTGGCGCGCGGCATGGGCGAGGCCG
>DATLPI010000258.1:0-2317 GCA_035535815.1 Actinomycetota bacterium
CCGCGAGCAAGCGGATGAGCTCCCCGCCCGCGTAGCCCGACGCGCCCAGCACGGCGACGCGCAGCCTTCCGTCGTGTTCGATGCCCATGACGCATAAGTATGCGAACTCCGGGTATCGATGACAACTACAGGGCGGATGCCCAGGTCAGGCAGGCTGACGGCAGGGCGAACGCCACACGCCCAGGTTCAGCTTCTTCTTCAGGAAGTTGAAGTTGTGCGCGTTGGCCTCTGGGCAGAACTCGGATTTCGCGAGTTTGTACTCGACGCCGAACACCGCCTTGCCGGCCTCGACGAACGGATCGAGGCGGTTGCACTCGTGGTACTGGTGGCACTGCTCGTTGAGCGCGAAGTCGAAGTACGGCAGGAGCTTGATGATCTGGCCCAGGTCGTTCTTCAACACGGCGCTCATGCCGCGGCTGCGAGCCTGGTTGGCCAGGAACACGTCGTACTTCAACTGATCGGCCCCGGTGAGCTTGAACCCGGTGTGGTTCTGGTAGCCGTCGACGTTGTCGAACTCCACCGCGTCGAATCCCTTGGCATCGCACATGTCCAGCCGGTCCTTCATGATCGGACCGAGGATGCCCACCTTGCGGATGTCGAGCCACTTCTCCCCCGGCCACCCGTTCGACCGGCCCAGCACCGAGTCCGGGAACTCGTCGGCGTCCGGACGCCAGTTCTCCCAGGAACCGGCGCTGATGTAGCACACGACCTTGCGGCCGTCGGCGTGGAGCTCGTCGATCAGATCCGAGGTGGCCTCGAACCCGTCGATGTCGTACATCTCGACATCGATGCTCGTGTCGACCGCGTGGGAGAGCTGCCACTGCCACGACGTCTCCAGAGCCGGCGCGTAGCACCCGGGGCACTCGACCGGATCGGGCAGTCGCGGAGCCGATGGGGCTGCGGCGGGCACCCGAACGGGTGCTGCGGACGCCAGCGATGCCGGCATCAAGGTGCCCACGAGCACGAGCAGCACCAAGACGGGAAGGGTTCGACGCATCGCAGCAGGTATCGGCAAGGACCACACCCTAGCTTGACCACGCCGGCCCATCGTCACTGTCCCGCCCGGTCGAACCGGAGATCGGCCAGCATCGCCTGGGTCCGCTCGACCGCGCCGATCAACCACGTGCCGTCCTGCGCACCGCGGATGTCATCGCGGGGGTACATGAACTGATTGAGCGATTCGTCCGAACCCACCTGGATCCCCTTGCGGGAGAGGAACTCGCCGAGGGCGAACTCCCAACTGAAGATCGCGGTGCCGTCGGCGTAGGCGAAGACCGTGTAGGTCAAGAACGCGTTCGGTTGGGCCACGAGCATCTGCGCGTCGCCCTGGCGGAACCCTCGCTGATCGCTGGGCGCGAAGCCCAACCGCGACAACGCCTCCTGGAAATCCACGCCGCCAGCATGGCACAGGCTCAGTGAACCACGGCGAGGACCCCCGGGTCGGTGTCGTCGTCGGGCCGTTCGAGCGGGACGGGCGTCACGGGCACTCCGGCCTGACGAGCGCGCGCGATGGATCCACGCGCCTTGCCCAGCTGCGAGCGGAACTCGTCCGCGCCGTTCGTGATCATGGTGCCCGCTCGGGCGAAGCGGTTCTCCACCACGGTTTCGAGGACGTCGAGCACCGAACCCACCTCGGCCAGGCTGGACTGCACGTCGGCGGCGTCACCGAAGCGTTGCACCAACGAGTAGAGGAACAGCACGATCGGCAGCGCCGCGGAATACGGCACGATCACGACGCCCTTCGCATAGGCTTCGGCGTGGGCGCGGCGCAGCACGACGTAGGCGGCATCGGGGATGGCGGCCACCGCCACCGGCGCGGTGACCGCCGGGTCGAGGTACTGGGCCACCTCTCGGGCCCGGCCCGCGACGGCCTTCTCGAGCGCGCGGGCGCAGGCGTCGACCTGGACGGGATCCTTCGCGGCGGCCAGCGCCTCGAGTTCTGCGAGCGCGGTCCATTTGGAGTCGATGGGCAGACGCCGGCCGTCTGGCAGCAACAGTCCGAACTCGACCACCTTGCCACCCACCCGGAAATCGGTGACCAGCATGCCGGGTGGCAGCTGAGCCAGGTGTTCACGCAGGACGTTCTCCCCCGCCCGGCCCTTCGCCGCGCCACCGGCGAGCACCGTGGCGAGCCGGCGGATCACGTCCCGATGCTCCGCGTCCACCGTTCGGCGTTCCTGCTCGCGCACGGTGAGCTCGTCGAGCGCGCGACGGGCGCCATCGAGTCCGGAACGGAGCTGCTCCCCGGCGAGGTCGCGGGTGGCGGCCGCGTCGGCGAGGCGGCGGAGCTCGGCGGACTGGACCTCGAGTCGCGACT
>DATLPI010000259.1:0-5528 GCA_035535815.1 Actinomycetota bacterium
CGTTCCGTTCACTCCCCTTCTTTGGCTAGGTCGGGATCACCGCTCGCGCTCGGCGGAGCTCGTTCACCGACCCCAGGCGCTCGAACAGGTCCACGGCGTTCGCCAGCCGCTCCCGCTGCGGGTCGTCGAGCCCCGAATCGCTGCGCGCCTCGGCGACGGCGACGTCGGTCCGCGCCGCCTCCCACGTGGCCCCGTGTTCGAGGAACCCGTCGCGAGCGCGCGCCAGGGTCTCGACACCGGCGTCGATGTCGCCGTCGTGGCATCGCGCGAGACCCGCGAGCCGGTCGGCGAACAGGCGGACCCCCACCAGGTCGCCCTCGTCGGCCGCTTGTTGAACCTCGCCGACGATGTCGTCCGCTCGATCCCATCGGTCGGCGATCGGCACCCATTCGCACATCGCCTCCAGGTGACAGGCTCCGGCGATCCTCCAGCCGGTGGGTGGGTGCTGGAAGCGTTCCCACGCTTCCTCGACGGCTCCGCGAGCCACCAGGAGTCGGTTGACGGAGGGCCAGATGCGACGGGCGGTGTCGCCGGCGGCCGCCTCGACGCGCAGGAGCAGATCGATCAGCCGGTCGGATTCGGCGCGTTCGCCGCGGAAGGTGTGGATCAGGGCCATCGCCCCGAACGCGTTGTAGACGTAGTACGGCGGATCGTCACGCCGATCCCCTAGCAGTCCGGTGACCGTGGTGTACATGTCGACCGCTCCGCCCCAGTCGCCGGTGCGATACCGGCCTTCGGCCAGCCAGGCCAGGATGTGCAACCGGGAGTTGATCGCGGCCTCGACGGTGCGCTCGCCTTCGGATGCGTACCGGACCACATCGGACCAGCGTCCCGCCTCGCCCGAGCACCACGCCATCATCGCGAACACGTCGCCGATCTCGACCTGGTCGCGGAGCCGCGGCAGCAGCTCGAGCCGTCGGCCCTCGATCTCGAGCCCTCGGCCGTACCTGCCGCGGCGCAAGGCAGGCGCCGTCGCTTGATCCAGCGCGGCTGAGGCGAGGTCGGCGTCGCCCAGCCGGAGCGCCATGTCCGCCGCCTCCAAGCCGTCGAGCTCGATGCGGTCCAGTTCCTCGTCGGAGAACTCCAACGTCGGGAACGCGAACGGCCATGACGCCTTGGTCCCCAGGAGCTGTACGCGCTCGCGTGAGTCACCGGGGGGGAGATGGTCGATCCCGAGCTCGAGGAACCGTCGCACCTCCACCTCGGGCGGCGCGATCCGGACGGAACCGGGCCAGCGCGTCGCGATCTCCACGGCGCGAGCCGAGAGTCCGGACACCCGGATGGGATCGCTCGGCGTGGCCGCCAGCTCGGCCTCGGCTGCCGCGGTGAATCCGCGCCAGGCTTCGTCGCCGTCGTAGTCGTTGAAGAACGCCACGGCGCTGGCCTCGTACGCGAGCGACCGTTCCCCGGGTGTCACGGCGAGGTCGATCGCCTGGCCGGCGAGGCGTTCGGACTTCTTCAAGGCATAGCGTCGTCCGGTCTCCTGCGCCGCCCGCAGCGTGCGGTCGAACGCCTGCAGCCGGAGGGCCTCGATCTCCTGGGGATCGGCCGAGCTGCATGCGCGGAAGGCCTCGAACCAGTGATAGGAGAGCAGTTCGAGGAACTCGCGGGCGCGCTCACCCAGGGTGTCCTCGAGCCACCGGGCGATCGAGGCATGCGCCGCCGACCGATCGCGCCTGGGAAGGGTGTCGTAGGCCACATCGCGGGTGAGCACGTGCTTGAAGATGAACTCGGGTTCCTGACCCAGGGTGGAAGAGAGCCGCGACCGGACGAGGTCGCGCTCCTCGAGGGTGATCAGCGCCTCGGGGACGCGATCGCCTCCGCCGTTCAGCAATTGCCGGACGGCGCCCGGCCAGAAGATGCGTCCCACGACGGCCGCGGCCTGCAGCACCCGGCGATCCGGTGGGTCGAGCAGGTCGATGCGAGCGGCCAGCACCCCCTGCACCGTGTCGGGGATCGTCACCTGCGTGATGTCACCGGCGGCTCGCCACCGCCCGCCCTCGAGCCAGACCGAACGGCTATCCACCAGTTGCCGCACGATCTCTTCCAGGAAGAACGGGTTGCCCTCCGCACGGGCGAGGATCTGGCCGAACATCGAGTCGGGAAGCCCATCGACGTCGAGCAACGAGCGGACCAACGCATCGGCATCTCGCTGGCCCAGGGGGTCGAGGGCGATGGCGGAATAGTTGCGCTTGCCACCGCCCCACCCGGGACGGGTGCTGGTGAGATCCGGGCGAGAGGGGCACACGAAGGAAACGCCGCCCTCGACCCGGTCGGCCAGTTCTTCGAGCAGGTCCAGCATGGCCGAGTCCGCCCAGTGGATGTCCTCCACCACCACGACGACGGGGCGCTCCACCGCAAGCGCCGAGAAGAAGGTGCGCCACGCAGCGTGCATCTCGTCGCGGACCCGCTTCGGCTCCTCCTCGAACAACGGTGTGGCAGGGTCCTCGAGCCCGGTCGTGAAGGCGAGGGCGGCAGTGGCGCGGGCGGGGTCGGGAGCGGACGTCAGCAGGGCCATCCCGATGGAGCGGATCTTGTCGAGCGCGACGGCGGGGGCGTCGGTGTCCGAGACGTCGGCGACCCCGCGCAGGATCTCGGAGAGGGGCCAGTACGTGATGCCGTCGCCGTAGGGCAGACACCGCCCGCGCACGACCAACGGCGCTCGTTCGAGCGAGGCGGCCCATCGGATGAACTCGTGGGTCAGCCGGCTCTTGCCGACCCCCGGGTCGCCGTAGATCGTGACGACGTGCGGTCGGCCTTCGGCGGCCGAACGCTCGTACATCGAGCGGAGCAGTCCGAGCTCGGCGTCGCGGCCCACCATGGGGGCACTGAGGCCAACGTCGGCCGCCTCGCCCGAGCCGCCCAGCACGGCCGAGGCCACGACCGGTTCGGCCTTGCCCTTCAACGACAGCTCACGGCGCTCGCCGAACCGGAAGCCGCGAACGGCCCGCCGGGTCCGGTCGGCGGTCAGGATCTGCCCCGGATCGGCGGCCGTCTGCAGCCGGGCCGCGGTGTTGACGACGTCGCCGGTCACCATCGGCTCGCCCGAGGCGGCGTCCCCGGCCGCCAGCACCTCGCCGGTGTTGACGCCGATCCGCATCTGCAGCGTGAGCCCATGGGTGGCGTCGAGCTCGGTATTGACCGCCTCGAGCCGTCGCCGCATGCGGATCGCGGCCCGGAGCGCCCTCGCCGGATCGTCCTCGTGGGCCGACGGTACGCCGAACGCGGCCATCACGGCGTCGCCGATGAACTTCTCCACCGTGCCGCCTTCAGCCTCGATCTCCTCGCGCATGCCCCCGAAGAAGGTGGCCATGACGTCGCGGAGCTGCTCGGGGTCCATGCGTTCGCCCAGCGTGGTCGACCCGGTGACGTCGGCGAACAACACGCTCACGACGCGCCGTTCCTCGACCGGTACTTGCACCGTTTCCTCGACCGGGGTCCCGCAGGCGGGGCAGAAGCGAGCGGCGGGCGGCAGCTCCACCCCGCAGGATGCGCACACCGGACGCAGGCCCGTGCCACACGTCGAGCAGAATCGTGCCTCGGCGTCGTTCTCGGAACCACATGTGGCGCAGCGAACCATCGGCCGAGTCTAGGGCCGTTCCGTAGACTGCCGCCATGAACGTGCCCGACAAGCCGACGCTCGACGGACTGGAAGCCAAGTGGGACGAATGGTGGGAGGCCTCCGGCACCTACCGGTTCGACCCGACGAAGTCCCGCGAGCAGGTCTACTCGATCGACACGCCGCCGCCCACGGTGAGTGGCTCGCTGCACGTGGGCCACGTGATGAGCTACACGCACACCGACCTCATGGCGCGGTACAAGCGCATGCGCGGGTTCGAGGTCTTCTATCCCATGGGCTGGGACGACAACGGCCTGCCCACCGAGCGCCGCGTCCAGAACTACTTCGGCGTGCGCTGCGACCCCGGCCTGCCCTACGACGCGTCGTTCGATCCGTCGACGTTGGAACGACCCGACGGCGAGGCCCCCGTCGCGGTGAGCCGCAGCAACTTCATCGAGCTCTGCGGCCAGCTCACCGTCGAGGACGAGAAGGCCTTCGAGGCACTCTTCCGGCGGCTGGGGCTGTCGGTGGACTGGACGCGCACCTACACCACGATCGGTGAACGCTCGCGGCGGATCTCGCAGCGTTCGTTCCTCCGGCTGCTGCGTGACGGGCACGCGTACACGGCCGAGGCGCCCACGTTGTGGGACATCGACTTCCAGACGGCGGTGGCGCAGGCCGAGATCGAGGATCGCGAACGCGACGGCGTCTACCACCGCATCACGTTCGACCGCGAGGACGGCGGGACGATCGAGATCGAGACGAGCCGTCCGGAACTGATCCCCGCGTGCGTCGCGCTCGTGGTGAACCCGGCCGACGATCGGTTCGCCTCACTGGTCGGCACCACCGCGTTGACCCCGCTGTTCCGGGTGCCGGTGCCGGTCGTGGCGCACGAGCTCGCCGACCCGGAGAAGGGGACCGGCGTCGCCATGATCTGTACGTTCGGCGACGTCACCGACGTCACGTGGTGGAAGGAACTCGGCCTGCCGGCACGCGTCGTGATGCAGAAGGACGGCACGATCGGCGGCCGCACGTTCGGCGAGCCCGGTTGGGAGTCCCGCGACCCGGAAGCCGCCAACGCCGCGATGGGCGAGCTCGCGGGCCTGCACGCGAAGAAGGCGCGTGCCCGGATCGCCGATCTGCTGCGCGATGCCGGCCACCTGATGGGCGAACCGCAACCGGTGAAGCACGTCGTGAAGTTCTACGAGAAGGGCGACCGTCCGCTGGAGGTCATCACGAGCCGGCAGTGGTTCGTGCACACCCTGGCGCTCAAGGACCGGCTGCTGGCCCGAGGCGCACAGATCGCCTGGCATCCGGCGTTCATGGGCGGGCGCTACGCCTCCTGGGTCGAGGGCCTGAACTCGGACTGGGCGATGAGCCGCCAGCGGTTCTTCGGTGTGCCCTTCCCGGTCTGGTACCCGCTCGACGAGCACGGCAACGCTCGCTACGACGAGCCGATCCTGGCCGATGAGTCCACCCTCCCGATCGATCCGCAGGATGCGGTGCCGCCCGGCTACGAGGCGTCCCAACGCGGGGAGCCCGGCGGGTTCGCGGGCGACCCCGACATCATGGACACGTGGGCGACCTCGTCGCTGTCGCCGCAGATCGCGGCGCACTGGGAGGACGATCCCGACCTGTTCGCGCGGCTGTTCCCGATGGATCTTCGCCCGCAGGCACACGACATCATCCGAACCTGGCTCTTCTACACGGTGCTGCGCGCCGAGCTGCAACACGACTCGCTGCCATGGACGAACGCCGCCATCAGCGGATGGGTGCTGGACCCCGACCGCAAGAAGATGTCGAAGTCCAAGGGCAACGCCGTGGTGCCCACCGAGGTGTTCGAACTGCACAGCGCCGACGCGGTCCGCTACTGGGCGGGCAGCGCGCGGCTGGGCGTGGACACCGCGTTCGACGAACAGCAGATGAAGGTGGGTCGCCGGCTGGCGATCAAGATCCTGAACGCGTCACG
>DATLPI010000260.1:0-3146 GCA_035535815.1 Actinomycetota bacterium
CTGCCGACGTTCCTCGGGGCCCGCAACCGGGCCAACGACAAGGCGGCACAGTCCGTGCCGTCAGACGCCGCGCTGGCGTAGGTGGTGCCGGTGGTGGCGTTGTCCCACACCGAGAAGCAGGTACCCGACTTCGAGTACGCCGCCAGGATGATGTCGTCGAGCGACTGGTCACCCGCGGTGTCCGGGAAGACGCTGATCTCGCCCGGGTCTGCGGACGAGGTGGCACCGTCCTGGAACGTCAGGGACGACTCGATGGCCGTGAGGGCCGCGTCGTCGCAAGGCGCCGTGGTGTCCACATACGAGTCGTTGTCCGTGAAGCACGTCTTCGCCGCGGCGAGTCCGTTACGGAGGCCCGACTCTGCGGCCTTGTCGTTGGCCCGGTTACGGGCCCCGAGGAACGTCGGCAGAGCGATGGCGACCAGGATGCCGATGATCAGAACGACCACCATCAGCTCAATCAGGGTAAAGCCCTCGTCCTCACGGACGCGCTTCATGAGTCCCTTGAGCATCTGCTTTCGCCTCCTTCCATTGGTGAGGCACACCTAGCTGGTGTGCGTTCCTCCCAGGTTTCGGTCCTCGCGAGCCGCACCTGTAGGGCCGGCGGGCGCAGATACCCGGGATCGGGTAGGCCCGCAACGGGTTCCGGAAACGGCCGAGGCCCCCGGGTCTCGCCCGGAGGCCTCGGAACCGTGCCAGACGCCGGGTCACTGGATCAGCTTGATGATGTTGAACATCGGCATGTACAGGGCGATGACGGCCGCGCCGACGCACCCGCCGATCACCGCGATCAACAGCGGCTCGATCAGCGAGGTCATGGCGTCCACCGACGCTTCGACCTCCTGCTCGTAGAACGTCGCGACCTTCTCCAGCATCATGTCGACCTGTCCCGTTTCCTCGCCAACCGCGATCATCTGCACGACCATCGGCGGGAAGACCGCGTGCCTGGCCAGGGGCTTGGCCATCGATTCACCTTCGCGGACACTCGCCTGGACGTCGTCCACCGCGTCAGACACGACCCGGTTGTTCACCGTCTCTGCCACGATCTCCAGCGACTGCAGGATCGGCACACCGGAGCGCAGCAGCATCGAGAAGGTCGATGCGAACCGCGACAGCGCCGTCTTCTGGAAGAGGATCCCGAAGATCGGCACCCGCAGTTTCATCTTGTCCACCCAGGCGCGACCGTTGGGGGTCTTCTTCCAGCGCTTGAAGAAGAAGCGGAAGACGAGGCTGCCGATCAGCACGATGTACCAGTACTTCTTGAAGATGTTGGACATCGTCAGCAACACACGCGTGGGCAGCGGCAGGGAGCCGCCGAGCGAGCCGTAGATCGTCTGGAACTGCGGCACGACGAACAACAGCATCGCGGACATGATCAGCACCACGAGCGCGACAACCGCGATCGGGTAGGTCATCGCCGACTTGATCTTGCCGCGCAGGCGAACCTCGGCCTCGATCATGTCGGCCAACCGCAGCAGCACGTCGTCGAGCGATCCGCCGGTCTCACCGGACTTGACCATCGCAACGAACAGGTCGTTGAAGACCTTCGGGTGCTTGACCATCGCGCCCGACAACGACGAGCCTTGCTCGACATCTGTGCGGATGATCCCGAGCACGCGTGCGAGCTCGGGGTTCTCGGTCTGTTCGGCCAGGATCGCGAGCGAGCGCAAAATCGGGAGTCCGGAGTTCACCATCGTGGCGAACTGCCGGGCGAAGACGGACAGCTCCTTGAACTTGACCTTCTTCGCGGTCAGCTCGATGTTCATCCCGCGCTTCTGCTTGTCGACCTCGAGCGGGACGAAACCCTGCTCGCGCAGACGCGCCAGGACGAGCGCTTCGTTGTCGGCGACGATGGTGCCGTTCAGGACGTTGCCGCCCTTGTCGCGTGCCTTATATGCGTAGGTGTCTGGCATCTCGCGTCACCTCCTCACGATCCGGTGGTGCCCGCGTCGCCGGCCCAGCCGCCGCCGGACGGGGCAGCGCCGAAGTCCGTCGCGCCGGCCTCGTTGTAGTTGCCGCCGCCGGCGAAGGCCGACAGCGCGCCGGTGGAGCCGATCAGTCGTTGCAACTCCTCGGGGTCGTGGCAGCGCTCGAAGGCCATCTGCTGGGTGACCCGTCCCGCCTTGACGTGGGACGCCAGCGACATATCCATCGTCTGCATCCCGTAGCGGCCACCGGCCTGCATCGCCGAGTAGATCTGGTGCACCTTGCCCTCGCGGATCAGGTTACGGATGCCCGGCGTCGCGACCATCACTTCAGCGGCCACGACGCGACCCTTGCCATCTACCGTCGGGACCAGCTGCTGGGTGATCACGCCCTGGAGGGTCGTCGACAGCTGCACCCGCGTCTGCTGCTGCTGGTGCGGTGGGAACACGTCGATGATGCGGTCGATCGTCTGTGGCGCGTCCTGCGTGTGCAGGGTCGCGAAGACGAGGTGCCCGGTCTCGGCGGCCGTGATGGCGGTCGAGATCGTCTCGAGGTCACGCATCTCGCCGACGAGGATCACGTCGGGGTCCTGGCGCAACACATGCTTGAGGGCAGCCGCGAAACTGTGGGTGTCGGCCCCGATCTCACGCTGGTTGACCACACAGCTCTTGTGCTTGTGCAGGAACTCGATCGGGTCCTCGACGGTCATGATGTGGCCCGCGCGCTCACGGTTCACCACGTCGACCATGGCCGCGAGGGTCGTCGACTTTCCGGAACCGGTGGGGCCGGTCACGACGACGAAGCCGCGCGGGAAGCGGGCCAGATCGGCGGCGACCGGCGGCAACCCCAGGTCGTCGAGTCCCTTAATCTCGAAGGGGATCACCCGGAAGACGGCGCCGACCGCATCCCGTTGCATGTAGACGTTCACACGGAACCGGGCGCGCCCGGGCAGCGAGTACGACATGTCGAGCTCGAGCTCCTGCTCGAAGCGCTCTCGCATCTTCTGGGGCAGGATCGCGTAGATCATCCCCTGCAGCGCACGGGGTGTGAGCGGCGGGTATTCCTCCAACCGCTCGAGCTCGCCGTGCACGCGCACCGTCGGCGGAGTGCCCGCGGTCAGGTGCAGGTCCGATCCTTGTGCCTCCAGAAGCTTTCCGAGCAACTCGGGAATGGGCACCTGGAGATCATCTTCGGGAGGAGCAACCGTGCTCATCTACTTCACC
>DATLPI010000261.1:0-5470 GCA_035535815.1 Actinomycetota bacterium
CTCCTCGAGCGTGCCGACGTCTTCGACCTGCGCGACGTCGCCGTGCACGTAGAGCTCGCACGAACCCGCCAGCGTTCCGTCGATGCGCTGGGCGAAGATCCGCGCATCGACGCTGGCGACGAGGGCGTCGCGGTGAGCCACCATGATCTCGGCGATCCCGGGCTCCTTGCCCCACGGTTCGCGCCGGGTGATCTCCATGTGCAGCTCCCGGACCGTGGCCACGTCGACCTCCTCCACCTGGTCCACGGCCGGCTCGCGGTCGGGATCGCGATGGTGGGCCATGACCACCATGGACTCCACCGCGTACCCGCGTTCGGCCAGGCCCATCGCGAGGCGGCCGGCGTCCTCGTCCGAACGCACCTCGATCTCGCGGTGACGGAACCCCGCATACAGGTCCTCCATCACGTCGTCGACCGATGCCACCGACGAGGTGCCCAGCGGTCGATCCAGCAGCGCGAGGTTGGCGTCGTACTTCAGCGGGTACTCGTCGTGGAAGAACGCGGTGCCCCACGGGAGATCCACCGTGCGGGTGGAACTGGTCTCCAGCACCCAGCGCTGCAACGCGAAGGCGCGATCGAAGTCGGTGGCGTTCGTCACGGCCGGTGAGCCTACTCGACGACGGTGGCGCGCTCAGACACCGAGCACCGGCGCGGGGTCGCCGTTGGTGCCGCACACCAGGACCACGACCCGTTCGCCGCTCCCAACGCGATAGGCACCGGTCATGAGTGCCGCCAGGGCGGTCGCCCCTCCCGGCTCGGCGATCAGATGGAACTCCCGCCATATGGCGCGCTGGGCCTCACGGATCGCGTCGTCGGTGACCGTGACCGCGGTCGCGACGTGCTCGCGAGCCACGGCGAAGCCGATGTCACCGACCCGGCGGGCGCCCAGCGAGTCCGCCGCGATGCCGGCGACCTCCACCGGGACGGGTTCGCCGGCGTCCAGGGCGCTCCCGAGACACGCAGAGATCACGGGCTCGACGGCCACCACCGCGACCTCGCTCGCGAACCAGGCCGCGATCCCGCCGATCAGTCCGCCGCCGCCCACGCTCACCATCACCGTGTCGGCGTCCGGCACCTGCTGGGAGAGTTCGAGGCCGATCGTCCCCTGGCCGGCCACCACCTCGGGCTGATCGAAGGGATGCATCCACACGGCGCCGGTCGCGTCCTGCCGCGCGGCGGCGGCCCGGGAGGCATCGTCGTAGTAGCCGTCGATCACGCGCACGTCAGCACCCGTGGCTCGCACCCGGTCGATCTTGCCCACCGGCGATGTGGAGGGCACGAAGATCTCCGCATGGTGGCCCAGCTCCCGCGCGGCGTGACCCACCGCGAGGCCGAAGTTCCCGCCGCTCGCCGCCACCACGCCGCTCTCACCCACCTGGGCCGTGAGCATCCGGTTGAACGCACCGCGCGGTTTGAACGACCCGGTCACCTGCAACAGCTCGAGCTTCAGGACGAGCGGGGCCTCGATGCCGAAGGTGCCCGCCTCCACCTCGAGCACGGGCGTCCGACGCACGTGGGGCGCGATGCGCTCCGCGGTCTCCTCGATCTGGGTGCGGGACGGGATCAGCGCGGTATCCATCGAGTCGATGCTGTCACAGGGGCAGCGTCCACGACCCACCGACCAGGCCCAGGGACGTCAGGATCGTCTGCGAAGCGTCACGGGAACGCGGCTCCCAGTCTTCGCGCAGTCGGTCGTGGTACCAGGCCCGAGCCAGCGCCCAGCTGGTGGCGAGGTCCAGCGTCTCCCCCGGCTCGACGCCCTCCCCTTCGCACCAGGTCCGGACATGTCCTTCCGACCGGAAGGCCCGGATGGTGCGTCAGGTGAAGACGATGTCGTCCCACCATCTGGACGCCGGCACCAAGAAGTGGATGAGGGCGTCGGCGGCACGCGCCTCACCCGCACGGACCTCCAGCCGCATCCCCTCGCCGCAGTCGGGACAATCGGTGTCGATGACGGCGTCCTCGGCGCCGAGCGCCGCGGGGATCGCGTAGGCGTCCCACGCGCAGTTGGCCCACCATCGGCGGTCCCCGACGTGCACCGCGAACGGCGTGGCGCGAGCCGCGAAGGGCAACGCCATCCGTACCTCGGTCGTGCCCTCGTACAGCACCAGCACGTGTGCCTCGTGCAACCGCCGGAGCGAGGCTTCGACCTCGCTGGTCTCGATCCGCAGGGCTTCGGCGATCGCGCTGAGCGTCGGAACTGCGGAGGAATCGCGCAGGCCCGCGTAGATCCGCCACCGAACCGCTCGATCGATCGACGGAACGTCCACCGCCGTTACGGCTCCTTAGAGAGGCGGAACAGCGCCCGGACCTCATCCTCGTCGGCCGCCACGACGTCGATCCCTCGCTCGGCGGCCAATGCCTCGAAGCGTCCGTATCGTTCGGCGAACCCGCGGACGGCTCCGCGCAATGCGGTCTCGGCGTCCACCCCCAGCGTGCGGGCCACGGCCACGGTCGCGAACAACACGTCGCCCACCTCGTCCTCGATGTGGGCGGGATCTTCGGCGTTCGCGAGTTCCTCGACCTCCTCTCGGAGGGCGGCGAACGCACCGTCCGGAGTGCGCCAGGCGAATCCCCGTCCCGCCGCGCGCCGCTGGACCTTCGAGGCGCGTGCGAGCGCGGGCAGGGACGCCGGGATGTCCTCGTCGACGCGCGGACGATGCGCGGGCTCGCCGTCGCCGGGTTCCTTCGCGACGCGGGCCTCGGCTTCGGCCGCCTTGAGCTGTTCCCAGTTCACCAGGACCTCCTCGGCCCCGGTGACGTCGACCTCGCCGAACACGTGGGGATGGCGGTAGATCAGCTTCTTCACCAGCCCCTCGGCGACATCGTCGACGTCCCACCGGCTGTCATCGGCCGCCAGCTGGGCGTGGAACACCACCTGGAGCAGCACATCGCCGAGCTCATCGCGCATCGCGTCGTCGTCGTCGGCTTCGATCGCCTCGATCAGCTCGTGCGTCTCCTCCAAGAGATGGCGAGCCAGCGTGCGATGGGTCTGCTCGGCGTCCCACGGGCATCCGTCGGGCGCCCGTAGGCGCGCCATCACCCGCACGACGTCGAGCAACCGTTGGCCGTGCTGGGAGGAAGGGACGGGGCCTTCGGGCACGTGCGAGAGCAACTCGTCCGCGCTCGGAGGTCCCGGATCCACCGGCGTGGAGCTCACGGCGTGGGCGAGGCCACCGTCGGTGTCGGCACGCCCGGTGACGCGGTCGCGCTCGCGGTGGCGCTGGGGTCGGTGCTGTCGATCGCCACCACGGTGAGGGTCTCCTCGTCGAACCGGCCGTACTTCGGGTTCACCTCGAGGTTGCCTTCGTCGAACTGCGTGCGGAGCCAGTCGCTGAAGACGGTCGGGGCCTGGGTCTGCATCATCTGCGCCTTGGCTTCCTCGAACGGCGTGACGTCCTTGCTGATCAGCTTGATCACGTGCCATCCGACGTCGGTCTGCACCGGCTGGGAGATCTCGCCGGGCTCGAGCGCCGCCACGGCTTCGCCGAACTCCGGCAAGTAGGTGGAGGCCACCGCGCTGCCGAGACTCCCGCTGTTCTGCTTGACCCCTGGGTCGATCGAGACCTGCTTGGCCAGAGCCAGGAAGTCCTTATCGGTGAAGCCCGGTGCCGTGACCTGCTGGTAGACGTCCTGGGCCTCGGCTTCGGTCTTCACCAGGATGTGCTCGGCCTGCACGGTCGTGTACTGCAGGATGTCCTTGTCGTACTGGGCGCGCAGGGCGTCCTCGTCCAGTTCCTGCTCGATCACCTTCTTCTGCACGCCCTGGAACACCAGGACCTGACGCGCGAGCTCATTCAGATCGTCCCGGGTGAGCTTCAGCTTGGTGAGCTGCTCGTCCACCTTGTCGGCGCCAAGCGTCTGGTCGAGGTTGGCGACGATGTCGCTCACCTGCTTGTCGGTGACCGTGACGTCGTTGGCCTCGGCGAAGTCGGCGACGACCGTTTGCTGGAGCGTGTTCGTGAGCGCGAACCGGTTGCAGACGGTGTCCTGCGTCTCGCCCGCAGGGGCGGGCCCGCCGCAGGGCTGCTGGTTCAACGCGGCCAGGAAGGTGAAGAGCTGCGCTTGCTTGGCCAGCTGGGCGTCGGTGATGTCGTTGCCGGCCACCGAAGCGGCGACGCCTTCGGACGGGGAGGGTTCGGCGTCGCTGCAGGCAGCGAACACCACGACGGCGACGGCGGACACGGCGATGAGGCGGAGCGTTCGGGGATCCACGAACGCTCAGTCTACGCGGGCCCCGCGTGAGCGCCCCCGGCCGTCACAGAACCGTCATGCGGGTGCGACGTTGTCGCCGGTGGCCGCTTCGAGCAGCCACCGCTCCACGAACTCGGCCAGATCCTTGCCGAAGACGCGCTCAGGCACGAGGTTGAGGGTCTGGGTCTCGGGATGGAATCCGGCCTTGTAGACCCGTTCCTCCAGGTCGAGCTGCAGGGCATCGGGGATCGCCACGGGCTTGAGCCGCACCTGTTCGCGGAACGTCGAGATCTCCTCGACGCCGAGGGCGCGTGCCGTTATCCGCAGCGAGGCGATCGCGAACAGGGTCTCGACCTGCTCGGGCAGCGCGCCGTACCGGTCGACGGTCTCGGCGCGGATCTGCTCGAGCACGGTGTGATCGGCGGCCAGCGAGATCCGGCGGTAGAGTTCGAGCCGCAGCGCTTCCTGCGCAACCCATCCGGGTGGGATGAACGCCTTCACCGGCAGGTCGATACGCAGCTCCTTCTCCTCGACGATCGGCTCGCCCTTCATCTCGGCCATGGACTCCTGGAGGATGCGGGCGTAGGCGTCGAAGCCGACCGCGGCGATGTGGCCGGACTGCTCGGCGCCGAGCAGGTTGCCGGCACCCCGGATCTCCAGGTCCCGCAGCGCGATCTTGAAGCCCGAACCCAGTGCCTGGTTCGCGCTGATCGTGGCGAGTCGCTCGCGGGCTTCGTCGGTCATCTCCCGTTGCGGCGCGAAGAAGAAGTAGGCGAACGCGCGCTCGGTGCTGCGGCCCACGCGACCTCGCAACTGGTACATCTGCGACAGCCCCAGCGCATCGGCGCGGTCGACGATCAAGGTGTTCGCGTTCGGGACGTCGAGGCCGCTCTCGATGATGACGGTGCTCACCAGCACGTCGGCCTCGCGGTTCCAGAACTTCATCATCTGCTGCTCGAGCAGGGCCTCGTCCATCTGTCCGTGCGCGGTGACGACGCGCGCATCGGGGAGCTGCTCCTGGAGCCAGGCCGCATGCCGGTCGATCGTGGCCACCCGGTTGTGCACCCAGAAGACCTGGCCCTCGCGCAGCAGCTCACGACGCACGGCACCGAGCGACAGCCCTTCGTCATAGGCCCCGACGTACGTGAGCACGGGCTGGCGGTCCTCGGGCGGGGTGTCGATCGTGCTCATCTCGCGGATGCCGGTGAGCGCCATCTCCAGCGTGCGCGGGATGGGCGTGGCCGTCATCGTCAGCACGTCGACGCTGGCACGGAACT
>DATLPI010000262.1:0-12991 GCA_035535815.1 Actinomycetota bacterium
GGCATGACGGACCTCTGCATCGACCGGAGCAGCGACCCGTTGTCCCGCGTCTCGACCGCCGCGAGTTCGGGGACGCGCGACTCGACGCCGTCCGCGATGCGGTGCAGGACCTCCGCTCGCTCCTTCGGAGGCATCGATCCCCAGACGGCGAAGCCTTCACGAGCGGCGCCGACGGCCTGGTCCGCTTCGGCGGCTCCCCCGCGGGCAACCTCGGCGATCGGCATCTCGTCGATCGGCGAGACATCGACGAAGGTCTCGGCCGACGAGACGCGAGCGCCGCCGATCCAGTGGTCGGTGGAGACCTCGATGCCCTCGACGACGGTGTGCCCCGTGGCGACCCTCTCCTCGCGTCGTGGGACGCGGTGCGTCCCAAGGTCGTTCGGACACGAACGGTATGGCCGCTGCCAAGCCGCTGTCAAGCCGTAGGGAACCGGTCCGCCCACTCGAGGCGTCGGAGAGCCAACGACGGAAAGGGGCTCCGATGCGTCGCGAACGGATCGCACCGACGATGGTGATGATCGCCTTGACCACCATCTTCACGATAGGACCAGCCATGAACGCGCTCGCCTGCGGCGGGCTTGTGGCGCCCAACGGCACCATCAACCTGCTCAAGACCACCACCCTGGCGGCCTACCACCGTGGGGTCGAGCACTACGTCACCTCGTTCGAGTTCGCGGGCGAGGGCGCCGCCGAGGTGGGCTCGATCGTTCCCCTCCCCGGCGTCCCGACCAGGGTCGTGAAGGCCGGTGGGTGGACCTTGCAGCGGTTGGTGGAGGAGGTCACGCCTCCCCCGCCGGAGCTGGAAGGCGGCGATTTCGCGGCAGCGGCCGCCAGCCCGTCGGCGCAGGTGCTGCTCGAAGCGCAGATCGACGCCCTCGACATCACCGTCCTGAAGGGCGGCGCCGTGGCGGTCGGAGCTTGGGCGAAGGACCATGGGTTCTTCCTTCCGCCCGATGCTCCGGAGGTCCTGGAGTTCTACGCCGATCGGAGCCCGATCTTCATGGCGGCCCGGTTCAACGCTGGACGCGCGGCAGAGCAAGGGGTGCAGACCGGTGAAGGCACCCCGATCCACGTAGCGATTCCCACGCCGAACCCCTGGGTGCCGCTCCGCATCCTCGGGCTCGGCCGGCAGGAGGGCGAGCTCATCCAGGCCGACGTGTTCCTGTTGACGGACTCCCCGCCCTCGACGCTCCCGCAAGCCGAAGCCCCCAGCGGCGCTCCCGACCAACGTGGCCTGATCCAGGAAGTGAGCGAGCCGGCATCGCCGTCGCTGTTGCGCGATCTCCGGTCGGACGATCGGATGCGCTGGTTGCCGGGATCGGATCTGTGGCTCACCTACATCCGAATCAACGAGGAG
The DNA here is from genome assembly GCA_035535815.1 of Actinomycetota bacterium. Classification (GTDB taxonomy): domain Bacteria; phylum Actinomycetota; class UBA4738; order UBA4738; family HRBIN12; genus JAOUEA01. Next base: position 1,358 of record DATLPI010000262.1, read on the forward strand.
GCCGGCCGGCTCACGCACGACCTGGCGATCGACGCCAGCGGGTACGGCCAACCCGACCCGGTGGCAGCTGGTTTCGCGCGCCGGCTGATCAGCGCACCGACCGAGGATCCGATCACGCGCGACACCTTCGCGGTGGTCGCCCTGCTCGTGGGGGCGGCGTTCGCGGCCGGATGGATCGCGAAGCGACGGAGGACGGGCCAGAGGACGGGAAGGTCCCGATGAGGCAGCCGCATCGCCTCGTGATGAGCGTCGCGATCCTGCTCGCGTCGGCCGTGGCGGTTCCGGCGTGCGGATCGGCGCACGCCGCGGAGGACCTCCGCACCATCCACATCACGATCCACCATTCGGCGTTCGATCCGGACGAGATCGACGTGGCCCCCGGCGAGACCGTGCGCTTCGTCGTGGAGAACACGGATCCCATCGATCACGAATTCCTCGTCGGGAACGAGCAGGTCCAAGCGATCCACGAACTCGGGACCGAGGCACATCACGCGCCGAAGCCGGGAGAGATGTCCGTCCCGGCGCGGACGACGAGGGTCACGACGTACACGTTCCCGACCGGCCATGGTTCGACGCTCTTCGGATGCCATCTCCCGGGCCACTACGCCTACGGGATGCGGGGAGCGATCTGGTTCGGATGATGCGGGCGACTACGAGGAGAAGTGCGCCGTGAGGTCCGGCGTGGCGCGCTCACGCAGGGCCGCCGCCACCCGCTGGCGCTCCAGCATCTGCTGCAGGGTCTTGGCCGACTGCGGGATCGGGTGCCGTTCGAAGAACGCGGCCGCCGCCGCGACGTCATCGGGCCGTGAGAGGAACCGCACCCCGTCGACCATGCGGATCGTGAGTGAAGAGGGGAAGCGCGAGACGAGCTCGTCCCAGTGTTCCGTGAGGAAGTTCCATGAGCGCGGCCCCAGGTCGCGGTTCGTGCCGGCGAACGCCACCACGAACGGAGCATTCTGGGAACGGATATCGTCGCCGAGCGTCGCGGCGAGCGTGCGATCCATCAGCGCCGGGTCGCGGAAGAGTGGCAGCGCGATCAGGTAACGCAACTGCTCCTGCGGCGTCGGAGCATCGCGATAGGCCTCCCAGAAGCGCTCGTAATCATCGGCGTCGCCAGCGACCGCCACGACGTTGACGGCGGCCGCCGCCAACGCAGGATCGACGGGCTTGCCGGCACGGGCCTCGCCTTCGAACTCTCGGGCGGCGGCTTCGGCGTTGGGATCGGCGCCCAAGACACCGAGCCCCTGGAGCAGTGCTCCACGCAACGCGCGGGTGAGATCGGCGTCCTCTTCCCGCGCCTCCCAGCCAAGACGATCCATGGCGGGAGCCACCAAACCACGGACGAAGCTTCGGAACCGCTCGCGGGCCTCGCCCTCCACGAAACGATCGCACCAGCCGAGCCCGGCCAACAGCGCCTGCCACACCGCCAGGTCATCTTCGTCCTCGAACCCGGCCGTGAACCGGACGAACGCCGATGCATCGGCGGCTCCGGAACTCACGGCGGCCCAGTGGTCGTCGACGAGGCCGTACCGTTCGAGCGGCGACACCTCGGACAGCCGTCCGGTGAGGCGCTCCAGGAGGTTCCCGTCGTAGCGCACACGGACGAAGCTGCTCGCGCCCGCGTTCGCCACCACGGCGGCGTCGGGGTCGGCCGGCGAGCCGACGCCCCCCGCGGGAACCAGCACGGAGCGCTCCTCGCCGCCCAGCTCGCGCACCCGGAGCGGCACGTCCCAGGTGGTGATGTCATCGGCTCCATCGGCCAGGAACCGCCGCTGAGCGATGCGGACGCCCTCATCGTCGGGCGACACGGTCAGGAGCGGATAGCCGCCCTGCCAGATCCACTGGTCCATGATCCGGCGGACCGGTTCGCCGCTGGCTTCCTCGAGCGCATTCCACAGGTCGTGGGTCTCGGTGTTGCCGTACGCGTGCCGCTGCAGGTACAGGCGGATGCCGTCACGGAACTCGTCGCCCCCGAGGTAGCGGTCGAGCATGCGCAGGGTGGCCGCGCCCTTCTGGTAGGTGAGCACGTCGAACATGCCCGCGGTGTCGTTGGGTGAATGGACCGGGTACTCGATCGCGCGCGTGGCGTGCAACGCGTCGACCTCCTTGGCGGAGGTGTTCGCGCGGGCGAACGAGGACCAGCGCTCCCAATCCGGACGCCACGCATCGACCGTGACCAGTGCCATGAAGGTGGCGAACGCTTCGTTCAGCCAGATGCCGTTCCACCAGCGCATCGTCACGAGGTTGCCGAACCACTGGTGGGCCAGCTCGTGGGCCACCACGTCGGCGATGTTCTCGAGTTCGGGTTGGGTCGCCTGCTCGGGGTCGACCAGCAGCAACGACTCCCGGTACGTGATACAGCCGGTGTTCTCCATCGCGCCCTGCGCGAAGTCGGGCAACGCGATCATGTCGACCTTGCGATCGGGATAGGGCAGACCGTAGTAGTCGGTGAAGAACCACATGGAGTACACGGCGGCATCCAGCGCGAACTTCGCGAGATGACCCTTGCCCGGAACGTAGACGACCCGGATCGGCACGCCGTCGGCATCGACGGGATCGCTGCACTCGAGCCGGCCAACGACGAACGCCACCAGATAGGTGGACATGCTCATGGTCTCGGCGAATCGGACACGGATCCGTTCGTTGCCCAGGTCTTCACGCTCCACCTCGGGACCGTTGGAGATGGCGGCGAGACCGTCGGGAACGATCAGGGTGATGGCGAACACGGCCTTGAGGTCGGGTTCGTCCCAGCACGGGAAGGCGCGCCGGGCATCGGCCGCTTCGAACTGCGTGGTGGCGATCGTGTGGATCTCGCCGTCGTCGTCGGCGTAGGTGGAACGGTAGAAGCCGTGGAGCTGGTCGTTCAGCTCGCCACGGAACGCCAGGTGCAGCGTCCAGGACCCTGGATCGGCGGGATCGGCCAGGCCGAGGGTGGCACGTTGCAGCTCCTCGTCGAAGGCGATGCCGCTCACCTCGATACGGGTTCCTGCGCCGTTGGAGAGCCACCCGTTGTCGATCTCGAGGTCCAGGGCGTTGATGACGACCTCGTCGATGCGCTCGTGCACCTCGACGGTGACGGCCTCGGTACCCGAGAAGGTAGCGGCCTCCAGATCGGGCTCGATCGTGAGGTCGTAGCGCGAGGGGATCACGCTTCGCGGGAGACGGTAGCGGTCCTGCATCGGTGCGGGAGCCTACCGCGAGAACCACCGATGCGTCTCGAAGGAACCGTCGGGCGAGATCTCGGTCGTCGTGGTCAGATTGGGGGGACGACCGAGAGCGCCGCGAGGGATGCCGGATGGCCCACGACCGCAGTGAGATCGCCGACCCTCGCCTCTCCTTGCCCGAGGTCGATCCGGGGACCGAGTTCGAACTGTTCTTCGAGGTGGAGTTCGAGCGGATGTTCGGGGCCGCCTACCTGGCGACCGGTTCACGGCGTGATGCCGACCACCTGGCGCACCTGGCCCTCCTGCGTACGTGGGACCGCTGGGCACGGGTGCGCGAGATGGAGCAGCCCTCGTCGTTCCCGATCCGTGTCGCGCTCGACCCGCTGAAGATGCCGTGGCGACGAGCCACGGTGTCGGCGCACAGCCGCCTGCACGGCGAGCGCAAGCTGGAGCCGTTCGAGGACATCTCGATCGACGATCGGGTCCGGCAGGTGCTCGAGGCGATGTCCTGGCGCCGTCGCGCGGCGCTCATGCTCACGGAGTCGCTGCATCTCACACCGGGCGAGACGGGCCGCGCGCTGCGGATGCGCGCCCGGCGGGTCCGGGAGGAGACCGCCGACGCGTCGACGGATCTGACCGACGGGCTTGCCGCCGACGTGGAGCCGACGACCCCCGGCACCGTGCTCGGCGAGGTGCGGCTCGCCGCGGCCCCCGCTGCCGGTGCGTTCACCCGCCACCTGTCGCTCCGGCGGCGAACCCGCGACCGACGCCGGATCGTCACGGTGACGTGCGCGCTCTCGCTGGCAGCACTGGTGATCTTCCTCGGGTCGCGAGGATCGACCCCCGGAGAGGCAGTCGACGCCTCGCCGACCCCCGTCCAGGGTGCGCTCGACGCGGGCACCTACCGCCTCCCGGACCTCTCGACCGCGGCCACGGTGACGCTTCCCGAGGGATGGCGGGCCGGCGATTCGATCTGGGGCTCGGACGGCCGCGGGTTCGCCGCCGTAACGACCGGCCCCGACGGCGGTTCGGTAAGCGTGGCGGTGTTCGACCTCGCGCATCTGAACCCGGTCGACCCCGTCGGGCACGTCTACACGCAGACGCCGGCACGGCTCCGGCAGTGGTACGACGGATTCGACACCGAGTTCGAACGCGAGGTGCGACCGCGGCTGCGATCGAGCATCGCCGGGGTCGCCGATCGATGGCAGCCCAACCGTCCGTTGGGGTGGATCTTGAGCCAGGTGCCGCGCGGGCCGATCCAGGTGTCCGAGCCGATCATCGCCGACCGATTGGGCACGCTGGCCTCGTTCGTGAACACGGGGCCGTCGAGCGCGCTGTTCGGCATCACGGGCGTGGGCACGATCTCGCTGCGACCCGACGTGACCTACACGTTCTGGGTCCCCACCGATCCGAACGCGTTCGGCACCCCGATCATGGTGGGCATCGCGAGGGAAGCAGGCTCGATCCCCACCACGGGCGAGTGGACGGTGGTGGGATCGCTCGCGTTCGACGGCTGAGCGCGCTCAGTCGTTCACGTACGTGAGCCAGTCCGGGTACTTCGTGTTCTCGCCCTTGGTGGCGGCGAAGAACGCGGACTGGAGCTCCTTCGTGACGGGACCACGGTGGCCCTCACCGACTTCGCGATCATCGACCTCGCGGATCGGGGTGATCTCTGCCGCGGTCCCGGTGAAGAAACACTCCTCCGCGTTGTAGAGGTCGGTGCGCACCAGGTTCTCCTCGCGCACCTCGTAGCCGGCGTCGCGCGCCAGGGTCATCGTGGTTTCCCGCGTGATGCCGTCGAGCGAACCCGCCTGGGTGGGCGGCGTGAACAACACGCCCTTGCGAACGATGAAGATGTTCTCGCCGGACCCGTCGGTGACGTAGCCGTGGTCGTTCAGCATGATCGCCTCGTCGTAGCCGGCCTTCAGGCTCTCGACCTTGGCGAGCACGCTGTTGATGTACTGGCCCGTGGCCTTCGCCGCGGCGGGCAGCGAGTTCTGCGGGTTGCGGCGCCAGCTGCTCACCTTCACCCGGACCCCCTGCTCCAGCGCATCCTCACCGAGGTAAGCGCCCCAGGGCCACACCGCGATCGTCACGTTGACGGGAGAATCCAGCGGGTTCACGCCGATCTCACCGTACCCGCGGAACGCGAGCGGTCGGATGTAGCACGACTGCAGCTCGTTCGCGCGGATGACCTCCTTCGTGGCGTCCTTCAACGCCTCGGGCGAGAAAGGGATGTCCAGGTGGTAGAGCTTCGCGCTGCGGTAGAGACGCTTGAGGTGCTCGTCCAGGTGCCAGACGGCGGGGCCGCGTACGGTCTCGTAAGCCCGGATGCCCTCGAAGACGCCGCTGCCGTAGTGCAGCGCGTGGCTGAGCACGTGAACCTGCGCGTCGCGCCAGGCCACCAACTCGCCGTCCATCCAGATCTTCTCGACCTCGGTGATCGGCACCGTCGAACCTCCTGGTGTCGGCGGGCGCCCATCGGGTCGCCCGTTCGTGGCCCTCCAGGATAGCCGGGCGACCCCAGGCTCGGCGAGCCCCACGCCGACGCCACCCCGGGTAGGCTCAACCCATGACGAACGACCAGCCGGGCATGCGCGACCCCCACGATCCCGACGACCAGTTCTCCCCGTCCGAAGGTCCCTCGCCGTCGAACGACGACGCCGACGATGGCGAGTCGCTCGAGGCGTACATCTCCGAGATGGACCACAGCCTGGGCGTCGACGACCACACCACCACGTCCGAACAGATGGCCGGTGACACGATCGACGATCGCACCCGGCGCGAGCAGCCCCAGAACGACCGGCGCCACAAACACCTCGACGTGACCGACGACTCCGAGGTGGAGGCCCTCGACCACGAAGCGGCCCTGGTCGGCGAATCGGCCGAAACGTTCGAGCCGGACGCCCCCGAGGTGGATGCGATGCACGTCGTCGACGATCTTCCCGGCGCCGTCGACCACCCCGACGACTACGTCGAGGAATAGACGGTCACGGCAGCCGGTAGACGGCGAAGCGCCACTCGAAGGTTTCGGGCGGGATCTCGCTCAGCGGCCCCCATCGGCCCTCGGCCCAGCGGCGCACCTCGGCGGCCGCGTCCTCACGGGTCGCTGCGTCTGGGACCTTCCACGTCCATGAGAATCGGTTGCCTTCGATCGCCTGCATGAAGTGCTCGATATCGTCCCGGTCATGATCGGTGAAACCGATGTCGGGGAGCTTCTGCAGTCCCAGCGAAGCGACCTCGGCGTCGAGCTCGTCCCACCCGTTCCATGCCAGGCCGGCGGGTTGGGTCGAGATGCCGGTGATCTCGGCGAACCGTGCCTGCATCTCCTGCCGGTGGCCACCGTAGGCGCCGAGGGCCGAGATGAACGTGCTCCCCGGAGCCAGCACGCGTTCGATCTCACGCACGGCAGCCCGCCAGTCGGGGATCAGGTGCAGCACCCATCGCAAGTAGACGCCGCCGAAGGCGTCGTCGACGAACGGTTGGCGGGTCGCATCGCCCTCGACGAGCGGGAAGGTGGGCTCGCCGCCGACCTTCGCGAGGAGTTTCCTGAGCATCGGACGCGAGAGATCGACACCGACCACGCGAACCCCGGCAGCGTGCAGGGGGACGGCGACCTGGCCCGTGCCCACCCCGACCTCGAGGATCGGGGCGGCGCCGCGGAACGCCTCGGCCAACGCCTCCGTCGTGTAGCGAACCCCGTCCTCGGACAACCCCCGCGTGGCGTCGTAGTACTCGGCGGCGCTGTCGAACGCGATCGAGTCGCTCATGCGCCGCGCAGGAGTTCGTGCCGGGGGCGTTCCGCCTGATTCGGCCGCTCGGGCCAGCGCGTGACGGCGCCCTCCTGGTAGCCGAGCGCGATCATGCGGGTCTGCAGGTAGGGGCCGGCCTCCCACGCCGTGGAGAGCGGACCGGGCCGATAGCCACGAGAGGCGGCCGAGCGCTGCAGCGATTCGCACGCTGCCCAGTCCTCACGGTTCGTGATGTCCCAGAAATCCACGGCGTACGACGGATCGAAGCCGGGCCGGTCCCAGGCTTCTGGCGGGAACAGCCACTCGCACTCGATGAAGCTCCGGTCCGGGGCCAGGGCTTCGATCCGATGGGTCAGCACGTAGTCGGGATGCGGGCTGATCAACAGGTTCGGGAAGACACCGAAGTAGCCCACCTCGCGCAACTGGTTACCCGTGAGTCCGGGGATCGGCACGCCGCCCGAGCGACCGTCCAATGACATCGTCTCGACGTCGTCACGCAGGTCCATGGGCCCGGCGACGAACAGGCCGAGCAGGTCGATGGAATACCCACTGTCGGGCGGGGTCACCTTGCACAACGCCGGGTGGATCTCCGAGCAGTGGTAGCACTCCTGGTAGTTCTCGTGGATCAGCTTCCAGTTCGCGGCGATCTCGTAGCTGTGTCGCGCCCCGACGACCAACCGCTCCGGGGTCCATGGCGCCAGGTGGTCCCACAGGTTCCCGAACTGGTCGTCGAACGAGATCCCTGTGTCGTCACGTCGCGCGAACACCCATCCGGCGCGTTCAACCTGACCGGCGACCCGCCGGTGCGTGCCGGCGCGGCCCAGGCAGACCCACGAGGGTGCGAAGAAGTGCTCTTGCTCCCAGGCGAACACCTCGGGCGAGGTGTGCGCCGCCCCCGGCATGGCGAACGAGGCGCCGAACGGCCGGGTGCACCGTTCGACGGCCTCGGGATCGAGTGGCGCGGGCGTGCGATCCATGCAGCCAGCATCCCTCGCCGAGCCCGGTCGCCGCAACCAGCGAACGGTCAGTTCATCGCTGGGTCGTCGGGCATCAGGCGCAGCATGTCGAAGTCCCGGCCCTTGCGGCGGAGCACATCCGCCCACAGACGGCTGGGCTCCGGATGGAACACATCGTCGGGGATCGCCGGCTCGACCAACCAGGAATCCTCGGCGAGTTCGGCCTCGAGCTGCCCCGAGCCCCAGCCCGAATAGCCGGCGAACACCCGCGCCCGGCGGATCGCCGTGACGATGTCCTCGTCGGCCTCCGGCGGCAGGAACCCGATCGAGCCCATCGCCAGGATCTCGGCCCGGGCGGGATCGACGAAATCCGCCACCACGACCACCGAATCCGGTTGGACCGGGCCTCCCACGTACAGTGGTTCGTCCTCCGTGACCAAGCCACCGAGCGGCGGCACGGCCTCGCGCACCGTGACCTCCAACGTCCGATTGAGCACCACGCCGACCGCTCCGTCCTCGTCGTGATGGCCGATGAACACCACGGTGCGCCGGAAGTTCCGGTCGAACAGCGGTGCGTTCGCGATCAGGAGCATGCCGGTGAGCGGGTCCACCCGGCCATCATCTCGCGTCGAGCAACCATGTGGCGGTCTCGACGTGCTCGGGCATCGGCCCGTGCGCATCGAAGCCCCACGACAGGGTGTGAGCCATGGTCCACCGGCGGACGCGTTCGCGATCGAGATCGAGCTCCGTGCTCACTCGGTCGAGCCGCCGGATCAGCGCGGCCCGGCTGTGGCCGAGCTCACCGCCACGCACGATCGCGGCGACACCGAACTCCCTCTCGCCTGCGAGCGGCTTCGGATCGATCACCAGCCACGGCTCACGCGTGGCGCTCAGGATGTTGTCCGCGTGCAGATCCTGGTTCACGAGCACCTGCTCACCCTGCGTGGCGGCGAGGTCCGTGAATGCCTCCGCGGCGGCTTCGACCAACCGCGTGTCGGCCGTCCGCCCGGTTCGCTCCCAGTCGGCCAGCATCTCGGCTCGCAGGTCCGTGGCTTCGTCTGCGAGCGACCGGAACGGTTCGCCGGCCGGGATCCACAGACGAGGCAGGAGGCTGATCACCACCCCGAGCGCCGCGTCGGGGTCGCGGGCGCCCAGTTCGGTGAGGTGCGATCCCGGCCTCGCCCGTTCCAACAGGAACGCGCATCGTGCCGGATCGTCATCCAGCAGGCGAACCGCGCCGTCCCCATCCCACGCCCGCAGCGCCGCCCCCTCTTGCTCCGCTTCCCGGTGGGGCAACTCGACCTTCAGGACGGCGTCGGTGCCGTCCGGGAGCGTTGCCGGCATCGCCAGCGACGAGTAGCCGTGACCGAACGCCTCGCCGATGGTGAGCGACCAACGCTCCACGCACTCATCGACGAGCGCCGGCAGGGCATCGAGCCATGCTGCCCCGCCTGGCTCGTCTCGGAGCGGCTCGAGGTCTTCGTAGGTCACAGCCCCGAGGCTAGCGTGCCGTCGTGCTCACCCCTTGGCGGGGATCCCCTTCGTCGGATCCAGGAACGGGAGCGCGGTCACGGTAGCCGTCATCGGGCCGTCGGGCGACGTGATCTCGATCCGCGTGCCCTCCGTGGCGGCGGCGATCGGCACCCAGGCGAAGCCCATGTTGAAGTCCAGTCGCGGTGAGTACGAGGCGCTGACCAGGCGTCCTACCTTCTCGTCACCCTCGACCACGGGCCAGAAGTCCTCGAGCCACATGCCCAAGGGTTCGCCGTCGATCCTCACGCCCACGAGCTTCTGCTTGACGCCGTCGACCTTGATCTGCTCCAGAGCCTTCCGCGAGACGAACTCGTTGTCGTTGTCGAGCTCGGCGAGCCGCTCCAACCCGGTGATCTCGAACGGGTTGTTCGTGACGTCCATGTCGTTGCCGTAGTTGAAGATGCCGGCTTCCATGCGGCGCTGATCGCTGGGCGCGATGGCCCGCAGCTCGAACTCCTCACCGGCGTCCATGATCGCGTCCCACAGCTCGTTCGCGGCCGAGGCGTCGCGCAGGTAGACCTCGTAACCGAGCTCGGCGCTCCAGCCGGTGCGCGAGACCACGACCGGGATGCCGTTCAGCTCGGTCTGCTTGTGCCAGAAGTACTTCTGGTCGGCCACCGCGTCGCCGAAGAGCTTGCGGACCAGGGGCTTGGAACGCGGGCCCTGGATCTGCAACGGGGAGACGTCGGGCTCGCGGATCTCGACGTTCATGTTCGCGAACGCCTGGACCCCGAGGGCGTACAGGAGCGCGTCCGAATCCGCGAGTGAGAGCCAGAAGTGGTCCTCGGCGAGCTTCAGCAGGATCGGGTCGTTGATGATGCCGCCGTCGGGTGCGCAGATCAGCACGTACTTGCACTGCTCAGGCTGGGTCTGCGACAGGTCGCGGGGCGTCAGGAGCTGCGTGAACCTCGCGGCATCGGGACCGGTGATCTCCACCTGGCGCTCCACCGCCACGTCCCACAGGGTGACCTTGTCGACGAGGTGCCAGTACTCCTTGATGTCGTCGTCGTAGAACGTCGGGATCAGCATGTGGTTGTACAGATCCCAGCTGGTGGCGCCGGCCTCCACCGTCTTGTCGAAGTACGGCGACTTCTTGTACCAGCTCGCGAAGTAGAACGGGAACGATCGGTTCTGCTCAGGCATGATGGTCATCCCTTTCGTGCACGTGTACGTGTGAGGCGGCCGCCCTTGCGATCCGCCTTGATCTGTTTGAACGCGTTGTAGCCGGGGATCCCGCAGACCCCGCCCCCGCCGTGAGTGGCACTGGAGGCCTGGTACAACCCGCGGATCGGCGATCGGTAGTCGGCGTAGCCCGGCGCCGGGCGCATGTGGAACAGCTGCTCGGCTGACAGCTCCCCGTGGAAGATGTTGCCGCCGATCAGGCCCCATTCGTGCTCCATCTCCCACGGTCCGATCACCTGGCGATGCAGCACGCTGCCGGCGAACCCGGGCGCCATCTCGTCGTAGCCCGCGATCACACGGTCGGCGTAGGCGTCGAGTTCCTCGGTGTGAGGCTTCTCGCTCCACTCGTGCGGCACCCACTGCGTGAACAGCGACACGACGTGTTTGCCCTCGGGCGCCAGCGTGCGGTCGTACACCGTGGGCATCACGCCGTCGCTGAACGGCGCGGTCGACGGCAGGCCGGCGCGCGCTTCCTCGAACGCCTTCTCCAGGTAGGCGATCGAATGCGCGAGTTCGAACCCGCCGGTGAGGTCCTGCAGGTCGGGCTTGGCGGTGAACACCGGCGCGCGGTCGAGCGCACAGTTGATCTTCACGACCCCGCTGCGGGTCTTCCAGTTGTCGATGTCGTCGACGAAGGCGGCGGGCAGTTCGCTCCGGTCGATCTGGTCCAGGAACGTGATCTTCGGGTGGATCGCGGTAACGACCACCGGGGCGCGGAGCTCCTCGCCGCCCTCCAGAACCACGCCGGTCACGCGACCACCCTCGGTGAGGACCTTCGCGACGCGGGCGTCCGTGCGGATCTCAGCGCCGAAGCTTCGGGCGCTGGCCGCGATCGCGTCGCTCACGGCGCCCATGCCACCTTCCGGCACGGCCCACGCACCGAGGTGACCGTCGCCGACGTCACCGATCGAGTGATGGGCCATCACGTAGCCGGTGCCCGGTTCGTACGGGCCGGCCCAGGTGCCGATCAGGCCGTTGAGCGCCATCACGGTCTTCACCTGGTCGGTCTCGAAGAAGCGATCGAGGATGTCGACGATGCTCATCGTC
>DATLPI010000263.1:0-10909 GCA_035535815.1 Actinomycetota bacterium
GGCGCGCAGGCGCAGGTAGCCGCTCGGCCCGTCGATGTAGCCGTCCAGCAGGGCGAATTGGTCGTTGCTCATCGCGGCGTTGAACAACGTCGAGAGCCCCACGCCGGCGGTGGCTGCGGCGACGAATCGCCGGATCGGCACCACCTTGGCGCGCACGATCATCGAGGGGTCGACGAACCCGAGCACCACGGCGGCCACCCCGGCTTCCTCGAGCCAGGCCTGGACCTCGGCCGGCTCCGAGGGGCGGCGGGGCTCGGCGGCGCTCACCCGGCCTCCGCACCGCGCGCGTCGGGATCGATCACCGTGGCGAGCGGATCGTGCAGGCCCTCGACCACCGTCTCGAGCTCGGCCACCCGCGTGCGGCCCCGATCGCCGAGCGCCACCACCACTTTCGCCGCGATCACCTCTGTGAGCGCGAACGCCCCGAGGAGCGAGTCGAACGGCGATGCCGAATCCGCGTGCGAGATCAGCACGTGGCGAGCGTGTTCGACCGCCGGCGACAGCCAGGGATCGGTGAACACGACCACGACCGCGCCGTGGTCGGCGGCCACCTTGCCCGCCGCGATCGTGTCCTGTTGGTAGCGGCGGTAGTCGAAGAGGCACACGACATCGCGGCGCGAGATCTCGTAGGTGTCGAGCTTCCTCCGCTGCGGTGATTCCCCGACGACGGCGCAGCCCGGTCGCAGCATCCGCATCTGCAGGCACAGGTAGCTCGCCACGAACTGACTGAACCGTCCGCCCGCGAACCAGATCTGGCGTTTGGGATCGGCCAACAGCGCGACCACCGGCGCGAGGTCCTGTTCCAGCGAGCTCGACGTCAAGGTGGCGTCGAGCGCGCTCGTGAACGCTTCGTGGCTTTGGCGCAGCACGTCGTCGTCCTGCGTACCGCCCTTGGTGCGGTACAGCGACGGCAGCCCTTCCGTGCGCGCCTGCACCTCTTGACGCAGCGACCGTTGGAAGTCCGGGTAGCCGTCGAAACCGATCTTGCGTACGAACCGCAGCACGGTCGGGCCGGTGACCCCAGAGCCCTCGGCGAGCTGGGGAAGGCTCTCCAACCCCGCCGTGGGATAGGTGGCGAGCAGGGTACGAGCCACCCGCCGTTCGGAGGGCGTCATCTCCCCCAGGCGTTCGCGGATCTCTTCCCCGATCGTTTCGCTGGTGTGCGTGGGCCCTCCCGCGTCGAAGTCAGGATTCTTACGCATCTCGCCGGTGAGGGAAAGCCGGTAACGAGCTTGACAGGTTCGAAAGGGGGGTCTACGAATGCCCGATACCGTGACGGGAGGTTGGGGGATGCTTCGGAGATCGGTCGCACTCGCGTTCGTGCTGTGCCTGGTGGGCGCCGCATGCAGCACCTCGGACAACGGCAACGACGACGGGGGTGACGGCTCCGCTTCCGGCGAACCCATCGTGATCGGCTTCCCGGCGGATCTGTCGACGGACTGGGCGTCCTTCGACTCCCCGATGGAGGAAGGCGCCCAGTTCGCCGTCGACCAGATCAACGAAGAAGGGGGTGTGCTGGGCCGCCCGCTCGAGCTGAAGACGGTCGACATGCGCAACGACGTCGCCGAGGGGGCCAAAGTCACCCAGCAGCTGCTCGACGACGGTGCGGTCTACCTGATCGGCACCGTGGGCGACGGCATCCTCGCCGAAGGCCAGGTGGCCTGCGCCGCGGGCGTGCCGATCTCCACCGGCCTGGGCACGGCGCCCACGCTGGTCGGTGACATGGGTGAGTGCGCCTACCAGTTGGTGATGAGCGACAACATCCAGGCCGCGGTCCTGGCCGAGTACGCGATCGGCGAGGGCTACGAGACCGCCTACGTCCTGGGCTCGAACGAGATCCCCTACACGCGCGACCTTCCGACGTTCTTCTCCGACGCCTTCGAGCACGGCGGCGGCACGGTAGTCGCCACCGACGAATACAAGCTGGGCGCCGGCGACTACTCGGCGGTCGTGACGAAGATCCAGAACTTCGACCCCGCACCCGACGTGATCTTCACGCCGATGTACATCCCCGACAGCGTGGTCTTCCTTCGCCAGCTCCGCCAGGCCCAGGTGACCACCCCGGTGCTCTCGACCGACGGCAACGGCGATGCGGCGTTGCTCGACGCCGGTGTCAAGGCGATCGACGGCCTCACGTTTTCCAACTCGGTCTGCACCGCCGAAGGCGATCCGAACGTCCAGGCGTTCTACGACGACTACAACGCGGCCAACGGCAAGGACCCCAGTTCGTACGTCGCCGTGATCGGCTACGACGAGGTCAACATGGTGGCCGATGCGATCGAGACGGCGGGCAGCACCGAGCCCGACGCCATCACCGCCCAGCTCGACACGATCGACGCCACCGGGATCTCGGGCCACGTCGTCATGGATCCGGAGACGCGGCGAGCCAACAAGCCCGCGGCGCTGGTGCAGATGGACGGCACCGAGTTCACCTGCCTGGAACAGCCGGACTTCCCGGATTACGTGCCGGCGATCTGAGCGTGACCGACGACCGAGGAGGAAACGGGGCGGTCGGCACCACGGAGGCCGGCACTCCCCTGCTCGCCGTCGACGGGCTGACGGTGGCCTACGGCGCGGTCGTAGCGATCCGTGACGTGTCCCTCACGGTGGCAACCGGCGAGATCGTCGCCGCGCTCGGCCCCAATGGCGCGGGCAAGACGACGCTGCTGCGCACGCTCGCGGGCGCGCTGAAACCGCAGCACGGCTCGGTGACCTTCGACGGCGACGCGCTCACCGGCCTGTCGCCGGAGACCGTGGTGCGCCGTGGCGTGGCGCTCGTCCCCGAGGGTCGGCACGTGTTCGGCAACCTCACCGTGGCGGAGAACCTCACGATCGGCGGCATCGCGCGTAAGGATCGCGAGGGCCTGCGCACCGACACCGAACGGTGGCTCGCGCGCTTCCCCATCCTGGGCGAACGCGCGAACCAGACCGCCGGCACCCTCTCGGGGGGCGAGCAGCAGCAGCTCGCGATCGCCCGCGCGTTGATGTCCCGCCCGCGCATGCTCCTGCTGGACGAACCGTCCCTGGGCTTGGCCCCGATCTTCGTGGACCGCATCTTCGAACTGATCCATGAACTGCGTGACGAGGGCGTCACCGTGCTGTTGGTCGAGCAGAACGTGCACCGCGCGCTCGAGATCGCCGACCGCGCCTACGTGTTATCGGTCGGTGCTGTGGTCGCCTCCGGACCGACCGACCACCTGGCGGAGGGCGAACTGGAGCGCTCCTACCTCGGCATCAGCCAGAGCGGATGAAGGATGAGGTGACGGCGTGAGCCCATCGGAGTTCGTCCAGCAGTTGGTGAACGCGCTGTCGCTGGGCAGCATCTACGCCCTGCTGGCGCTCGGGTTGTCCATGGTCTACGGCGTGCTCGGCATGCTGAACTTCGCCTACGGCGAACTCGTCACGATCACCGGCTACTCGATGCTCGCCGCCACCTACGCCGGCGCGCCGTTCATCGTGGTGGCACTGGTCGGGGTGATCGCCGCGGGGATCTCATCGGTCCTGATGGAGCTGATCGCGTTCCGTCCGCTGCGCAGGGCGAGCTTCGTGACCTTGCTCTTCACCTCGTTCGCGGTGGCACAGTTGATCCAGGGCGCGTTCCGCCAAACCGTGTCGGTGCGCTCGAAAGGCATCCCGGTGCCGGCGTTCTTCGACGACGCGATCCAGCTCGGTCCGATACGCATCAGCGTGCTGAGCATGATCACGGCCGGGATCGGCGCGATCTCGTTGGTCGCGCTCACGCAGTTCATGCGCCGTTCTCGATCGGGCCTGGCGATGCGGGCCGCCTCGAACGACTTCACCACGGCGAGGTTGATGGGCGTGCGTGCGAACCGCGTGATCTCGCTCGCGTTCCTGATCTCTGGGCTCCTGGCGGGGATCGCGGGCGTGCTGTGGATCGCCCGCACGACCTCCGTGAACCCCACCACCGGGTTCGTGCCGGTGATCCAGGCGTTCATCGCCTCGGTGATCGGCGGACTCGGCAGCCTCCGCGGCGCGGTGCTCGGCGGCTTCTTCCTGGGCACGCTCGAGGTGTTCCTCCAGGCGCTGCTGCCGGGCTCTCTCTTGCCGTACGCGCAGGCGGCGGCGCTGCTGATCGTGGTGGCGATCCTCTACGTGCGGCCGCAGGGCTTGTTCGGGCAGCGTGCCGAGGTGGTGTGAGCGTGATCCCGGGAACCCGCCTCCGCCCTGCCCTCTGGGGGTGGGCGCTGATCTCGGCGCTCCTGGCCGGCGGCATGCTTCTGGTGCAGGCGTTCGGTTCGACCTCCTCGAGCCGCACCTACGTCGTGTTCCTGGTGAACGTGATGCTCGTGGTGTCGCTGCAGACGTTCATCGGCAACAGCGGCATCGTCTCGTTCGGCCACGTCGCGTTCATGGGGATCGGCGCCTACACGACAGCCCTGATCACGATCCTGAGCTCGGTGAAGGCAGCCCAGCTGCCCGAACTGCCGTCGTTCATCGCGAACGCGAACTTCGGGCTGCCGGCCGCGGTCGTGGTGTCGGCGCTCGCGGCGTTCGTGGTGGCGGCGATCTTCGGCGGCGCGATCATCCGCATGACCGAGGCCACGATGGCCATGGCCACGCTGGCGCTCCTGGTGGTGGTGCACACCTTCTTCCAGAACGCGACGACGTACACACGGGGTGCGCTGGGGCTCGCCGGCATCCCGGTACGCACCACGCTCGGCATCGCCACGGTCGCCGCGATCGCCTTCGTGCTGCTGAGCCGTCTCTACAAGGAATCGGGGCCCGGCCTGCGCCTTCGCGCGTCTCGAGAGGACGCGTTGTCGGCGGCCTCGGTGGGAGTGAACGTGGTGCGCACGCGCTACGGCGTGTGGCTGTTGAGCGCCGCGATGATGGGCGCCGCCGGTTCGCTGTGGGCTCAGAGCGTGATCGCCTTCAACGCGAACCAGTTCTACTTCGCGATCACCTTCGCCCTGCTCGCGATGCTGGTGATCGGCGGGCGGACGTCGGTGACCGGCGCGGTGACCGGAGCGGCGATCATCACGTTCCTCACCGACACGCTCGCCAGGGTGGAACAGGGCGTGGCGATCGGGCCCTGGGAGCTGCCGAAGATCACGGGCACGGTCCAGTTCGTGATCGCTTTCTTGATCATCATCACGCTGATCCTGCGCCCCGAGGGCATCTTCGATCGCTGGGAGATCGACGACCTGGTCCGCCGGTTCCTCCCATCGGCCAGGCGAGCGCACGGAGGCGCGGAAGCGGAGCCGGAGCCGGTGGCGCGCGGGGAGGCTGGAGCGACGGTCGAACCCATCGATGCTGCGGCGCCGCCGGTGCTCGACGGCCAGGAGGTGGCGAAGCATTTCGAAGGAATCGTGGCCCTCGCCGGCGTGGACATCGAGGTGCGAACCGGCGAGATCCTCGGCTTGATCGGGCCGAACGGGTCGGGCAAGACCACGCTGCTCAACGTGATCTCTGGTGTCTACGTCCCAACCGACGGCCACGTGATCTTCGACGGGGACGAGATCGGTGGGCGCAAGCCGCATCAGGTGGCGGCTCTGGGGCTGTCTCGCACGTTCCAGAACATCCGTCTGTTCGCCCAACTCCTCGTTCGGGAGAACGTCGAGGCCGCGACGCCGCCCGGCACGGCCGAGGGCGCCGTGGATGAGATGCTCGCGTGGTTCGGCCTCACCGGCGTGCAGCGCGAGAAGGCCGTCAACCTGCCCTACGGGATGCAGCGCCGGCTGGAGATCGCCCGGGCCGTGGTCCGTCGTCCCTCCTTGATCCTGCTGGACGAACCGGCGGCGGGCATGAACGAGGCCGAGTCCGACGAACTGCTCGAGAACATCCGGCGGATCCGCTCCACGCTCGGGTGTTCGGTCGTCGTCGTGGACCACGACCTGCGGTTGATCATGAAGCTGTGCGACCGGATCCAGGTGCTCGACCAGGGCAGGACGATCGCGATGGGAGCGCCGCGGCAGATCGCCGAGGACCCCGCCGTGATCGCGGCCTACCTCGGCGGGCCATCGACGAAGAGCGCCTAGGCGCTGGGCTCGTTCCGCTGCGCCAAGCTACGCAGGCGCTCGGCACTGATCGCATGCGCCGCGCGTTCGGCCTGCGGCTGACCGGTCACGGTGGCCAGGAACTCCTCCTGATCCAGGGCCCACACCGCGCCGTCCTCCGCCGCGCGCACGGTCGCCGTGCGGGGCACATCGTGCAGCAGCGCGATCTCGCCGAAGAAATCGCCCTCGCCCAGACGGCGGATCGGCGTGCCGTCCACGATGACGTCGAAGGCGCCGGCATCGATCACGTAGAAGCGGTCGCCGGTCTCGCCCTGGACCACGACGTCGGCCCCCGCCGGCGTGACGATGCGGGTGAGCTGGCGGGCCACGCGCTCGAGTTCGGTGCGGGGCAGCGGGGCGAACATCGCCAAGCCGCGCACCAGGGTGAACTGCCGTTCGGGCACCACGGCGGCGCGGTCGATGCGGCGCAGGCCCGGGATCGTCGGCACCGTGAGGACGACGAGGCCGCCGCCCACGATGGCGAGCGCCGTCGGGATGCTGAACGTCCGGGTGAGGATACCGGCGATGCCCGAACCCACCCCGACCCCGGCCATCCACAACGACTCGATCACCCCGAACACCCGGGTGAGGATCGCGTCGTCGACCACCCGCTGCAGCAGCGTTCGTCCCACGACGTCGAGCACGGTGAGTGCGCCACCCGCCGCGAGGGTCGCCACCACGACCATCGCGACTCCCCTGGTCGAACCCGCGAGCACGAAACCGGCCGCCAGGACGATCGTCGCTCCCGCGATCGCCGGCCACAGCGCGCGACGGCCCACCAGCGCGACCGACCCGGCCGCACCGGCCAATGCGCCGAGCCCGGCCGCGGTCTGGAGCGCGCCCACGCCCGAGTCGCCCCAGCCCAGCACGTCGATCGCCACGGACACCAGCAGCACGTCGAAGGCGCCCCAGGCCACCGTCATCAGCGCCGCCAAGCCGACCAGCAGGCGGGGTCCGGGCGAGCGCGCGATCACGCCGAAGGCATGCCCGGCTTCGACCACCAGTTCCCACGGTCGCAGGCGTCCCGAGGATGCCGGCGTCCTGTGCGACCCCAGCGTCAGGACCGCGATCGCGGCGAACACCAGCACCACGGCCGCCGCTCCGTACACCATGGCCACGGTGCCGACGGCCAGTAGCGCGGTGACCGACAGCGTGCCGAGCGTGCTGCCGAGGCCGTCGCCGAGCGAGGAGACCGAGTTCGCGGCGGTGACCTCATCGGGAGTCCGGGCCAGCGTCGGCATGAGCGAGTGGTGCGCGGGCCGAGAGGTGGTCATCGTGACCATGGCCACGACCGCCCCCGCGTACACCAGGGCGTCGGGGGCGTCGAGGGCGATCGCCACCGCGGTGAGGCCGGTCGCGATGGCCTGCGCGAGGTAGCCGAAACCCAGGACGCGTTCGCGTCGGTACCGATCGCCGAGCGCCGCGCCGATGGGCGCCAGCACGCCGGCCGGCAGCAACAACAGGAGCCCGACGATGCCGGTCGCCGAGGCGCCGCCGCGCTCGTAGGCGAACACCAGGATGGCGACCCAGGTCGCCGCCTCGGCACCGCTGAAGATCAGGAACGCGACCGAGGTCCGCCGCAGCGCCCGGTTGCCGGCCACGCCCCGCAGGGCGATCAGAGGCGCGCCGAAGCGAACCCAGACCCAGTTCACGAGCGGATGCCTCGGCTAGTCGCGGATCCGCCCGGAGCGTTACTTGTTGAGGTTCCAGTCCCCAGAGCCCGAGCTGCTGCTGCCTTTCGCCTTCTTGGCCGCGCGCTTCTCCTTCAAGCTCTTGCTGGCCGCGGTCTTGGAACCCTTGCCGCCGCCTTTGTCCTTGCTGGCCATGACTGCCCCTTCCTGGGCGAGTTGTCCTCTCACCATGACACACGAGGCCGTTCGAGGCTCGGGTTTCGAGACCTTCGCCGAGCGAACGCCTCCGGTCGGCCGATGCGCGCGGGGGTGGGACGGGCCCACACTGCGTCCATGACCCTTCCCCCCGCCAGGTGCCAGTACGTCGACGTCGCCCTCGTGCTGCAGCAAGCGATCCGTGAACGGGAAACGGCCAGCGGCGGCGTGGCGGCGTCGATCGCGATCGGCGATGCCTGCGGCAAGGCCTCGATCGGATCGGTCGACCGCGGTGGATCGCGTCGGCATTTCTGCGCCGACCACGTCCTCATCGAACAGATCTCGCGCGCCTAGCCGGCGAGGTGCATGGTTTCACCGGGTTGAGACCGCCCGTTCTCGGGAACGAACTCCAGAACCAACGGAAGGGAGTTCGTCATGGCAGAAGTCATGGAAACCGTCGACGTCAAGGTGCCCGTGCGCACCGCTTACAACCAGTGGACCCAGTTCGAGCAGTTCCCGCAGTTCATGGAGGGTGTGGAACAGGTTCAGCAGCTCGACGACACCCACCTGCACTGGATCGCGGAGTTCGGCGGCAAACGCGCGGAGTGGGACGCCGAGATCACCGAACAGCGCCCGGATGAGCGAGTGGCATGGACGGCGCGGAGCGGCAAAGGCAACGCAGGCGTCGTGACGTTCCACCGTCTGAACGAGGACGAGACCCGTGTCACCGTCCAGATGGATTGGCAGCCCGAAGGTGTCGTCGAGAACGTCGGCACGGCGCTCGGCTTCGATGACCGCCAGGTTCGCAGCGACCTGGGCCGGTTCAAGGAGCTCATCGAGACCCGCGGGACCGAAACCGGTGCCTGGCGCGGTGAAGTGGGAGCGAACTAGCCACCTCAACTCGCGCGTAACGACGACCGCCGTTCGATGATCGAACGGCGGTCGTCGGTGTCCGGGGCTCATGCGCCAAGGGCTCCTCAGCTATCGGCGTCGTTCGGACGTGGCTGGTCTTCTTCTTCCGGCGTCCCCAGATCCGGCTCGATCCTGCCTTCCTGTGCCTCGGGGTTCTCCCGTTCTCCGTCGCCCGTGTACTGATGGTCGGGATCGGTCTCGCTCATCGTCAACATCTCCTTGACCTCGCTCACCGGTAGATACCCCACCACACGGAGGCGGACACCCCGAGGGTTGGGGACGGCGGGCACGGGTAAGGCAGCGTCGTGACGACCACCGACAGCCCACCCTCTTCTCCTTCGCAGACCGAGGAGGCGCCACACGAGGAGCCGTGGCAGGAGCGATGGCCCCCACTCCGCTACTGGATCAAGGTCACCCTGGCGGTGGTCGCGACGCTCGTGGTGCTGTCGGCTGCACGGTCGGTCGCGAGCATCCTGATCCTCGTCGTGATCGCAGCCGTGCTGGCCGTCGGTCTCGACCCCGTGATCCGGCGTCTCCAGGGCCTCGGCGTCGGCCGAGGCCTGTCCGTGCTCATCTTGGTGCTGACGCTGACGGCGATCGGCATCGCGTTCGGCGCCCTGGTCGTGCCGCCGCTCGTGAACCAGGCCACCGGCCTGGCCGACGACGTTCCCACTTACGTGAACCGACTCGCGCAACGCGACGACCTCATCGGTGAGATCGTTCGCCGGAACGACGTGGCGCCGAAGATCCAGTCCTTCATCGAACAGCTGCCTCAGCGTGCAGGGGAGTCGTTCGGCACGGTCCTGGGCATCGCAGGGAAGGTCGGAAGCGCCGTGTTCCGCGTGCTCACCGTCGTGATCTTGATGGTCTACTTCATGCTCGCGTTGCCCTCGATGCGGCGGACCGCCACGATCATGTTCCCCCTCGATCAGCGACGCCAGGGCGAACGGGTGATGGATCGGTCGATCGACCGCATCGGCGGGTACGTGGCCGGCAACCTCATCACCTCCGCGGTATGTGGCGCGACGACGCTCGTCGCGCTGCTGTTGATCGGCGTGCCGTTCGCCGTACCGCTCGCGCTGTGGGCGGGGCTCGCCGACCTGATCCCACTGGTGGGCGCCTACGTGGGGGCCGCGCCGGCGATCATCGTTGCGTTCTTCGTCTCACCGGTGGCCGGCATCATCACGTTGGTGTTCTTCATCGTCTACCAGCAGATCGAGAACTACGTGCTGGTCCCTCGCGTGATGAAGAATGCGGTCAATCTGTCCCCAGCGGCCGTGATCGTCAGCACGCTGGTCGGCGGGAGTCTCGCGGGTCTGGCCGGCGCGCTGCTCGCCCTTCCGGTCGCGGCTACCGTGAAGGTCCTCGTGATCGACCTGTGGTTGCGAGATCGCGTCAAAGAAGGGGACGAACTAGCGAAAGAACGCTACGTCGAAGAGCGCCGGTCCGAGCTCGAGGCGGCCTCGAGCGGCAGGCGCCGGGCCGACGTGCGCAAGCGGATCGTTGCTCGATTGGGGATCGGTCGGTCCGCCGACGAACCGCTATCGGACGAACCAGTTCAGCAGGAGGGTCAGGGCGATCGAGGCGACGATCGAGATCACGATCATGCCCAGGCACCCCCACCCCCCACCTAGGGGGCGGATGTCCCAGTTCCCCAGCTTCACAACGTTCAGTGGTCCGGCGTGGCGGCGCTGATGTCCGATAACACCGACCCCGGCTCGGTCTGGATCGAGATGTCTCCGAGCGAGACGATGCCGATCGCCTTGCCGTCCTCGACCACGGGGAGCCGGCGGATGTCCTTGGCTCGCATCTGCCGCACGGCGTCCTGCACGGTGTCGGTCGGCGCCAACGTCGAGATGTCCGGCGTGAAGGCCTGTTCCACGGTCGCGGTGGTGGGATCGAGGCCCTGTGCGGTGGCACGGATCGCGAGGTCGCGGTCGGTGAGGATACCGGCCACCCTACCCACAGCGTCGTCGACGATCACGTTGCCGATCGCGTCCTCCGCCATCAGGCGGGCGGCATCCTGCAGTGTGCTGGACATGCTCACCGTGCGGGGATGCTCGGTCATGACCTCGCGGATCGATCGAACATCCACGGTCGGGTCACCGATGGCGTTCGTCAGCCGCTCGGGCAACCGCTCCTTGGTGGCATCGG
>DATLPI010000264.1:0-3506 GCA_035535815.1 Actinomycetota bacterium
TGGCGATCGGCGATGATGGCGCAGACGCCGATCGGATCCTGGGGGCCGCCCGCGAATTCCTCCGCGAGGGCCTCGAATGCCGAGTTGAGCATCGCCGCGGCGAGCTCATCGGACTCGTCCGCGCTCACGCTCGTGTAGATCCAGAGACGACGTCCGATCAACGGCACCTCGTGCTCGGTGACGCAGCTGACCGCGACAACCTCTCCCTCGTCATCGACGGCGACGCAGACGACGCCCGGCAGCCGTGCTCGTGCGGCATCACCCTGAAATCCCCGCGCCGACCAGAACCCGAGCACCTCGTCGGCGCGTTCGGCGCTGAGGTCGCCCCGCACCAGCTCCACTGCCGCGGCGCTCGCGGACATTCCTAGCCGGGTCCCGTCGCCGGCGGAGACGGCACCCGGGCGCCGGGGAAGTAGTGGACTCTGATTGGGACGCCGCGATCGGTGTCTCCGATGTAAATGAAATCGACCGGCTGCCAGATCGCGGTGTTTATGTACTTCCTCATTCCTGCGTTCTCGAGCTCAAAGGCGACGCCAGCGGCCTGCGTGTCCTCACCGTTCACGAACCGTTGCTCGAGCAGGTCGCGGTTGTGCATCGTCAGCTGGGTGGCGATGTGGGTGTTGCGGTGCTCGGCTGCGACGAACGTCCGGAAGTACCAGAGGTTCAGATCGAGCTGGGAATTCCTCCGCACGTAGGCGGTGGAGAGGGCTATGACTCCTTCGTCGCGATCGATAACGACGTTGAGCGCCTCATGGACGCGACGCCTGGCCTCCGCGTCAGGCCTGACGGCGCCTTCGCGCTCCCAGAGAGCGAGAATCTGGTTCGCGGTCTCGGGATCGCCGCCGAACGGCTCGACGCGATAACGCTCGTCGATCGACCAGTCCATCGCGAGAGCTTGGTCGAGCTTCATCGAGTTCGGCAGTCCGGCCTCCGCGGGTGCGTCCCAGAACCAGCGGATGCGCACCTGTCGGCCGTCCGTCAGATGACCCCCGAAGATCAGGCCCTCCTCGCTCCAGATCGCCTCGGGCCGATTCGCGATCTCGGCCGGATCGGAGGGGAGGCGGCAGAGCCCGAGCGGTCCCGGTTGGTCGGGGTCGAACTCCGCCTCGAGGGCATCGAACGTGGCCGTGAAGAGCTGGGGACGCGCCGATTCCCATCCGTCCCCGAGGTCATCGCGATACACCCATATCGCCCGAGCGGGTGGTCGCGGCGTTCCGGCCCGCACCGATGAGACGCCGACGATGGCGCCCGCCTCGTCACGCGCCACGCACACCGTCCGGGGGAGCTCCTCGCGATGGAAGGCCTCCTTCGCCTCGGCCCGGCCGCGCCGAAACGAAAGCACCTCGTCGGCCAGATCGCCGTTCAACCGTCCCAGCACGACCTCGATCGTCGCCTCTGTCCCCGGCATCGGCGCGATGCTATCCGTCACTCGACAAATGAATCTCTTGCGTTTCCGCCGCCGGCTTGTATAGGGTCCCGCCTCGACAGGCCCGCTAGGGGGGTTGGGCAAACTCGGCAGAAAGGGACTGGGAGATGTCGGAAAGGTCTTTCCGTAGGGATAGGCAGCGCCGAATCGCAGCCGAAAACCGTCGCGAGTCGCGCAGGGCACAAAAGACCGCCGGCGCTCTGGTTGCCGCGGGAGCCTTCGTCCTGGGCGCGCCTGCTGTCTCTTCGGCAGCGACCTTCACCGTCAACTCGACAGGTGACACGGGCGCCACCACGTGCGACCCGAACGACACCACGGCGACCTGTGAGCTCCGCGACGCGATCAACCAGTCCAACGCAAACAGCGAAGCCGACACGATCCTCTTCGATTCGAGCATTACGGGAGACACCATCACCCTGGCGGCTCCTTATGGCGCGCTGGTGGTGGACGAGAGCAACGGCTTGGATATCAACGCGGGCTCGGCGCCCGACGGCATCTACATCGACGGGGCCTACAACTCGATGGTCCTCGACGTCGTGAACTCCGGGGCGGGGCTGACCCTCTCCGGACTCACGATCCAGCACGGCGACGACGATCCTGCCGGCGGGATCTACGTCGAGGGTTCCCACTTCGGCCAGTTCAGCGAGGGCACGTACGTGCACCTCACGAACTCCGAGGTGACCGGGAACGTCGCGCACGGTTCGCAGGTGGACAAGTACTCGTTCGCCTCCGGTGGCGGCATCACCAACCGCGGCTACCTGGTCGTCGACAACAGCACCATCTACGACAACGAGTCGGTCGCCTCGGGCGACATCTACCCGGTGTTCGGTGGCGGCGGCATCAACAATCTCGGCCGCGCCGTAATCAGCGACTCGACGATCAGCAGCAACGACGCTGACCAGTTCGGGGGAGGGATCTTCCAGGGATTCACCAACTACCCCACCTACCTGAATGTCTCCAACACGGAGATCAGCGACAACCTTTCGTACCTGGGCGGCGGAGTTGCGACGAGCAGCTTCTTCGGGGTCACACCGGACGAAGGCAGCGTCGGCAATGTCGGGAGCAACATCGGTCAGCTGGTCGACTCCACCATCACCGGGAACCACGCGGTCAGCGGCGCCGGAGTCGGGATCAAGTACCTCGGAGGCAATGCGAAGTGGAAGATCTCGCACAGCACGATCTCCGAGAACGAGACCTCCGACAACGGCGGTGACGGCGGCGGCCTGTCGGTCGGCCTCAATTTCTGCTGCGGGCCGTACAACTTCACGATCCCGAACGGGACCCTGAACGTCCTGGACTCGACGATCTCCGGCAACTACGCATCCAACTCCGGTGGGGGAGCGGCGATTGGGTTCAACGCCCAGAAGTACGAGGACACCGTCCAGTTCAACAACTCGACCATCGCTTCGAACGAAGCGAACTACGATGGCGGCGGGCTCTACCTCGGCTACACGGATGGGCCGTATTACTTCAGCACGCCGGTGTTCAGCACGATCGTCGGCGACAACACCGCGGCGGGAGCACCGAACGACCTCGGTCAGGGGCAGTCGGGCCTGAACGCTGGGACGCGTGCCGCCGCCACGGGAGGAGCCTTCGATCTCTCCTTCAGTCTGGTCGAGGTGCCGGGCAACGCTCAGTTCATCGAGACGCCGGCGGGATCGAACATCTTCGGTCTCGACCCGCAGCTCGGCCCGCTGGCCGACAACGGCGGTCCGACGTTCACGCACCTGCCGTCGATCAACAGCCCGGTCGTCGACAAGGGCAGTGCACCCGGGAACCTGACCACGGATCAGCGCGGGCAAGCGCGCACCGTCGATACCGGTCCCGCCAACGCCCACGACGGAACCGACATCGGCTCCGTCGAGCTGCCCACGGGCCCGGCCGGACCGGCCGGACCGGCCGGGGCGGCACCGCCGGCGAAGACCAAGGTCGGAACGCTCAAGAAGAAGCACAAGAAGAGAAGGCGGGTTCTCAGGACGAAGAACGCGGTCACGAAGGTCCGCATCACCTTCAGGTCCAACGTCCCGGGAGGCACCTTCCGCTGCAGCGTGGACGGTGGCGCCTTCGAACCGTGTTCGTC
>DATLPI010000265.1:0-3774 GCA_035535815.1 Actinomycetota bacterium
ATCGACGGATTTGCGGCGAGGCACACGATCATGCGATCGAACCCTCCGCGATCGTGGCGAGCGCCTCATCCATCGTGGGCTGGCCGTCGGTGCCGCCCGAGGTGCGAGCGGAGAGCCCACCGCACGCGTTGGCGAGCGCGAGCGCCTCCTCGAGCGGCGCACCGCGGACGAACGCCGACAGGAAACCGGCATCGAAAGAGTCGCCCGCGCCGGTGGTGTCGACCACGTCTCCGGCGATCGCCGGTTGGCGCAGTACCTGACCGCTGCCGGCGGCGATCGCCCCACGGCCTCCAGCCTTGACGACGACGAGCCCGGCGCGTGCGCCCAGCCGTTCCACCGCCTGATCCAGATCGGAGATCCGTGCGAGCCGCATCGCCTCCATCTCGTTCGGCAGGAACACGTCGACCTGGGTGAGCAGATCCATCAGGCCGCCGTCCCACTCACCCGACGGATCCCAGTTCGGATCGACCGACGTGGTGAGACCCAGGTCGTGGGCTTCGGAGAACAGGTCCGGCAGGTCCGGCGCCAGCGCGCGCTGCAGGAAGTAGGAGCTCACGTGGACGTGCGTGGACGACCGCAGCAGATCCGGATCGACCAGAGAGCCACGGAGATCGCCGATCGTGCCGGTCGCGGTGAGCATGGCGCGATCGTCCGGCGTCGAGAACACCACCGTGATCCCGGTGGGACGATGAGGATCGACGGCGATACCGCGGGTGTTCACGCCTCGCTCGTTGAGTTCCTGGCGCACGAACGAGCCGAACAGGTCGTCGCCCACCACGCCGGCGATCGCGACGCGCATGCCTAGGCGGGCCGCGCCGCAGGCAAGGATCGCGCCCGAGCCTCCGAGCGTGAGGCGCGCCTCGTCGACCACACGCTCGGCCTGGCCGAAGGCCGGCTCGACGTCCCCGCCGCGCAGCACCAGATCGGGGTTCACGTCGCCCAGCACCAAGAGGTCGAAGTCCGGCACGCCCCCACGATACGTGAGCCGGCGGAGGCGAGGCTACGATGCCCCGATGGGCAGCCCTCGCATCGAGATCGTGCTGGGCGACATCACCCGCCAGGCCGTCGATGCCGTGGTGAACGCGGCGAACACCGCGATGGAGCCGGGCGGAGGCGTCGACGGCGCGATCACGCGTGCCGCCGGTGCGGCCGCGCTCGAGCAACGACGCGCGGTGGCGCGCGAACGCGGCGTTCCGCCGCTCGAGACGGGAGATGCCGTCGCCACGGACGCCGGCGAGCTCTCGGCTCGATGGATCATCCACACCGCCGGTCCGGTCTTCTCCGGGAGCGACCGTGACCCCGAGCTGCTGGCGTCGTGTCACGTCCGGTCGTTGGAGGTTGCCGACGAGCGCGGAGCGCGCTCCGTCGCGTTCCCGGCGATCTCCTGCGGCATCTACGGATACCCCGCGGACCTGGCGGCGCCGGTCGCCCTGGCAACGGTGGCCGGCGCCGACACGCAGGTCTCGCTGGTCCGCTTCGTGCTGTTCGACGAGCAGACCTACGGCATCTTCCGAGCGGCCGGCACACCGTTCGTGATATCCGATGGGGCCTGAAGCACGCTGACTCCCTCCCGATATCGGGAACGAGATACGACGACGCCGCTGGTAGCATCGCCTCTGCCCATGAGTGACCTATCGAACGTCAAGAACGTCCATGAACGCCTCGGCCAGATCCAGCTGGTCGACTGCCGCGAGCCCTACGAATGGGAGGCCGGCCGCATCGACGGCGCCGTCCATATCCCACTCAACGACATCATGGCCGGAGCCGGCAGCGAGCTCGACGTCGCGGTCCCCGTGGCCGTGATCTGCCGCAGCGGCAATCGCAGCGAACTCGCCACGATGATGTTCCAGGCCCGCGGCTACGAGGCCACCAACGTCGAGGGCGGCATGGAGGCCTGGGCCTCCGAGGGCCTGCCATTCGCGGCGGCCGACGGCTCGCCCGGCCACGTCGCCTAGCGACGCCGCGACGCCTCGCACACGCGACTACCCTGGGCGGCATGGCCGACATCGAAGCCGCCCGCCGCGACCTGGTCGCCGCGCTCGACGCCGACCGCGTGCTCGCCGATCCCCTGGCCCTGCGCCTCTATGCCCGTGACGCTTCGATGGTGGAGGGCGGCTGTGCGCTCGTCGTGTTCCCACTCACCACCGAGGACATCCAGTCGTGCGTTCGCATCGCGCGCACGCACGGGCTGCCCATCGTGCCGCGCGGATCCGGCACCGGGTTGGCGGGGGCCGCCACGCCGACGGGTGACGCCCTGGTCGTCGTCACCAGCAAGATGACGCGCATCCTCGAGATCCGGCCTGAGGACGGCCTCGCCTGGGTGGAACCCGGCCTGCCCAACCTGGACCTGTCGGTGGCGCTCGCGCCGATCGGGTTCACGTACGCGCCCGATCCCTCGAGCCAGCAGACCTCCTCGATCGGCGGCAACGTCAACACGAACGCCGGAGGGCCGCACTGCCTGGCCTACGGCGTCACCAGCGCGCACGTCCTCGCGCTCGACGTCGTGCTGCCCGACGGCACGGAGTCCCGCGTCGGTTCCGAGGGGCCCGAGGCCGCGGGCTACGACCTCCGTGGCGTCGTGGTCGGCAGCGAAGGCACGCTGGGCATCGTGGCGCGCGTGTGCGTGCGCATCCTGCCGAAGCCACCGGCCGTCCGCACGATGCTGCTCGACTTCGCCAGTGTCGAGGCCTGCGCGCAGACGGTGACCGACATCATCGGGCGCGGGGTGGTGCCGGCAGCGGTCGAGATGATGGATCAGGGCATCGTCCGGGCCGCGGAGGCCTTCGCGCATGCGGGCTATCCCACCGAGGCCGCCGCGATCCTGATCGTGGAGGTCGACGGCACGCCTGGGTCGGTCGAAGCGCAGTCGCTCCAGGTGGAGGAGGCCGCGGCCGCCAACGAGGTGGGCACGATCCGGATCGCCGCCGACGACGCCGAACGCGCGCTGCTGTGGAAGGGTCGCAAGAGCGCCTTCGGGGCGGTCGCCCAGATCGCTCCCCACTACCACCTGCACGACTGCGTGGTGCCGCGAACGAAGCTCACCGAGGTCCTGGTCGGCGTGTACGCGATCGCCGAACGGCACGGCCTTATCGTCACCAACGTCTTCCACGCCGGCGACGGCAACCTGCACCCTCTCTTCTCGTTCGACCGGACCGTGCCCGGCACCCTGGAACGCGTGCTCGAGGCGAGCGACGAGGTGGTGCGGCTCTGCCTCGACGCAGGCGGCGCCCTGTCCGGCGAACACGGGATCGGCTTGGAGAAGCGCGACTTCATGCCGCTGATGTTCAGCGAGGACGACCTGGCGGCGCAGGCGTGTGTGCGTTCGGCGTTCGATCCCGAGGGGATCATGAACCCGAGCAAGGTGTTGCCCGACGGTGCCCGGTGCGGGGACTTCGCGATCGCGCGCGCGGGAACCGACGACGCCGCCGAGGCCGCCGCGAACCTGCCGGAGGGTTCGTGGCTCTGATCGCCCGGCCCAGTCGTCTCCGACGGCGAGATCTGCAACTGCTCACGAAGATCGGTCTGGCCGCGATCCTCGCGTGGTGGATCAGCGACCTGCTGGGAGCCGACCGGCCCGCGTTCGCCGCCATCGTGCCGCTGGTGGCCCTGCGCGCCGACGACCCCTACGGCGCGCTGGGCCTGTCGCTGTTCCGGGTGGCCGGCACGGTGTTGGGCATCCTCCTGGGCATCGCGGCATTGGCGATCGACCCGAGCGCGCCCCTGTGGCTGGTGGCCGCGACGATCGTGGCCTCGCTCCTGTTGGGCTTGTTCGTA
>DATLPI010000266.1:0-8450 GCA_035535815.1 Actinomycetota bacterium
GTCGGGGTAGTCGCGCTCGAAGTCCAGGATGTTCTGGATCGTGGCGCCGCGCCAGCTGTACACGCCCTGGTCGGCGTCGCCGACGACGCACACGTTGCGGTACTTCGCGCTCAGCATGTTGACCAGCTCGTACTGGGCGCGGTTCGTGTCTTGGTACTCGTCGACCATCAGGTAGCGGAACCGCTCCTGGTAGTGCGCCAGCACCTCGGGGTGGTCGCGGAACAGCCGCACGGTCTCGCTGATCAGGTCGTCGAAGTCGAGCGCTCCCGCCGCCTTCTTGCGAGCCTCATAAGCGGCGAACACCTTCGCCACCGTCTCCTCGTAGTAGTTGGAGGCCATCTGCGCGAACTCGTCCGGCCCCAGCACCTGGTCCTTGGCGCGCGAGATGCCCGAGGCCATCGCCCTGGGCGCGAACCGCTTCGGGTCGAGGTCGAGGTCCTTCAGGATGCCGTTGATCAGCCGTTCGGTGTCACCGTCGTCGTAGATCGTGAAGCCGCTCGGCACCCCCAGGAACGCGTGCTCACGACGGAGCAGACGGGCGCACGTGGAGTGGAACGTCAGGATCCACATGCCCTTGGCGACGCGCTCGCCCAGCAGTTCCTCGACGCGCGCCACCATCTCGCGCGCGGCCTTGTTCGTGAACGTGATCGCCAGGATCTGCCCCGGCGAGATGCCTTCCTCGCGGATCAGGTAGGCGATGCGGTGGGTGAGGGCACGGGTCTTGCCGCTGCCGGCCCCGGCCACGATGAGGACCGGGCCCTCCGTATGCAGGACGGCCTCGGTCTGGATGTCGTTGAGCCCCTCGATCAAGGGCGAGACGGCGTTCACGACCCCAGTGTAGGAGCCCCTGGCGACCCCAGCCGTTCGCCCTGCTGAACGGGCCATCCGGTGGGTGCGCCAACGGGGAACGGGCGGTACCGTGGATGCCTGATGACGCAGGTGGCGACGCGCACCCCGGCCCCCGCACCCCCCGCCCGGTGGAACACCCGCCGGAGCGGCTGGTGGCTGGGCCTGCACTGGTTCGGCGTGGTCTGCCTGATGGTGGCGGCCGGGTTCGGCGGCTACGTGGTGTGGCTCCTGTGGGGCACAGGGCTTTCGACGCAACACGCTCAGAACGAGCTTCGAACGGAGTTCGAGCACCTGATCGACACCAAGGACCCGTCGCAGGCGCCTGACCGCATCCCGATCGGCGACGCCTACGCGCAGCTGCTGATCCCCTCGATCGGCGTGAACTTCATGGTGGTGCAGGGCACCGAATACGAGGACCTGAAGCTGGGACCGGGCCACTACGTCGACACGGCGAACCCGTGGGACGCCACGGGCCGCGTCGGCATCGCCGGCCACCGCACCACCTACCTGCACCCGTTCTACAACCTGGACAAGGTGTCGCCAGGCGACCGCATCACGCTGCGCACCGAGTTCGGGTCCTACGACTATGTGGTGACCCGGGTGTTCGCCGTCAACGAGTACGGATCGGGCCGGGTGCTGGAGCAGACGGAGGAACCCACGCTGGTCCTCACCACCTGTCACCCGAAGTACTTCAGCTCCCAGCGCTTGATCGTGTACGCCGACCGCGTGTGAGCGCGCGGTCGGCGTCGCGCCGCAGCGTGATCATCCGGATCGTCGTGCTCCTGGTGGCGCTGGTCGGCCTCTACGTGGTGTGGCCTTCGCTCCTCGGTGAGTTCGACCGGTTGCCCGAACTCGACACGCTCAACCCGATCTGGTTCGTGGTGATGTTCGCGTGCGAGGCGGCGAGCTTCGCGTGCCTGTGGATGTTGCAGCGGCTCATGCTGCGCAGCACGCGGTGGTACGCGGTGGCCACGGCGCAACTCACCGAGAACGCCGTGGCGAAACTGCTGCCGGGGGGCACCGCGGCCGGCGAGGCGCTCCAGTACCGGATGCTGGTCACCGCCGGCGAACGCCCGGAGAAGGTGGGGGTCGCGCTCGCGGCGTCCGAGCTCGTCGACGTCGCGACGGTGCTGGCGCTGCCGGTGTTGAGCCTGCCGTTCATCCTGCTGGGGAGCGGCGTCGACCCGGGTCTGGGGAAGACCGCCGTGGTGGGCGTCGGGATCCTGTTGCTGGTGGTTGCGGTGATGATCCCGCTCGTGGCCTACAACCGGCCGCTGCGCTGGGTCGGGCGGACGATCGCGAAGGTCCACCCGGCGTCCGGGAACGACCTTCCGGAACGCCTCGTCGCCCAACGCGATCAGATCATGGAGGTGCTCGCGGCGAGGTGGTGGCAGGCGATCTTGTTCGCGGCGGGCAACTGGGGGTTCGACTACCTGGCGCTGGTGACGGCGGTGGCGGCGTTCGATCCCGGGTTCCCGAACCCGGCGCTGATCCTGTTGGCCTACGTCACCGGCCAGGTGCTGTCGACGATCTCGATCACGCCCGGAGGCGTGGGCTTCGTGGAGGCCGGGTTGGCGGCGACGCTGGTGCTGGCGGGGGTGCCACGAGGTTCGGCGGCCTTGGCGACGTTGGCCTACCGGCTGGTGTCGTTCTGGCTAGCGCTCCCGGCCGGCGGGCTCGCGTACTGGCGCTGGCACCGCCGCTACGGCGACCGGGAGCCGGGTGGTGGCGAGCCGGCGGCCGCGGATCGAGCCACATAGCCGAGACCGGCGCGCTACTCCCACTCGATCGTGCCCGGAGGCTTCGACGTGATGTCGTAGGCCACCCGGTTCACGCCCGGCACCTCCCGGACGATGCGTGAGGCGACCGTGTCCAGCACCTCGGCCGGCAGCCGAGCCCAATCGGCCGTCATCGCGTCCTCGCTGGTGACCGCGCGCACGATCACCGGGTTCTCGTAGGTGCGACCGTCGCCCATCACGCCCACGCTCTGCACGTCGGCAAGCAGCACGCAGAACGCCTGCCACGTATCGCGTTCCAGCCCGGCCCGACGGATCTCCTCGCGTACCACGAGATCGGCGCCGCGCACCTTCGCCAGGTTCTCGGCGGTGACCTCCCCCACGATCCGCACCGCCAATCCCGGTCCGGGGAACGGCTGGCGCTGCACGATCTCCTCGGGCAGGCCCAGCTCGCTGCCCACCTGGCGCACCTCGTCCTTGAACAGGTCGCGCAACGGCTCGACGAGCGAGAAGTCCATATCCTCGGGCAGTCCGCCCACGTTATGGTGGCTCTTGATGTTGGCGGCGGTCTTCGACCCGCTCTCGATCACGTCCGGATACAACGTGCCCTGCACCAGGAACGTCGCGCTCGACACCTGTTCCCGCGC
This sequence comes from Actinomycetota bacterium, assembly GCA_035535815.1. GTDB lineage: Bacteria > Actinomycetota > UBA4738 > UBA4738 > HRBIN12 > JAOUEA01. Next base: position 3,233 of record DATLPI010000266.1, read on the forward strand.
GACCTCCTCGAACACCCGGATGAACTCCTCACCGATCCGCTTGCGCTTGATCTCGGGGTCGGTGACGCCCGCCAGGCGCCCCAGGAAGCGATCGGCGGCCTTCACGTGCACCAGCGGGATCCGGAAATGCCGCGCGAACGTCTCCTCGACCTGATCGGGTTCGCCCTCACGGTTCAGCCCGTGATCGACGAACACGCAGGTCAGCTGGTCCCCCACCGCGCGGTGCACCAGCAGCGCCGCCACCGCGGAATCGACCCCGCCGCTCAGTGCGCACAGCACCTGCGCGTCGCCCACCTGCGACCTGATCCGCGCCACCTGGTCGTCGATGATGTTCGTCGGTGTCCAGTCGGGCAGCAGGTCGCAGCCCTCGTACAGGAAGCGCTTCATCACGTCCTGGCCGTGCGAGGTGTGAGAGACCTCGGGGTGGAATTGCACCGCATACATCCCACGCGCAGGATCCTCCATGGCGGCGATCGGGATCTGATCGGTGCGTGCCATCACCCGGAACCCGCCGGGCTCGCGGGTGACGGCGTCCCCGTGGCTCATCCACACCGTGTCGCTCGCCGGGAAGTCCTGCAGCAGCTTCGAACCGCCCTCGACCGTCAGCATGGTGCCGCCATACTCGCGCTGACCGGTGGCGGCGACCTCGCCCCCCAAGGCCCGCGCCATCAGCTGGTGGCCGTAACAGATGCCCAGCACCGGCACCCCCAGCGAGAACAAGCCGGGGTCGACCTGCGGTGCGCCCGGTTCGTACACCGACGACGGACCACCGCTGAGGATGATCCCGGCCGGACGCCGGGCTCGAAGATCGTCGGCGCTCAGATCGTGCGGAACGATCTCGGAGTAGACGTGCGCTTCCCGTACGCGCCGCGCGATCAGCTGCGCGTACTGCGCGCCCAGATCGACGACGAGGACCGGGCGCGGGGTATCGGGACGTGAGGTCAGTGGCCCATCCCCACCCGCTGTTGGTTCTGGTAGGTCTTGCCCTCGGTCTTGATCGACGGCGCGATCACCAGTTCGGCCTTCTGGAACTCCTTGATCGTCTCGTAGCCGCATGTGGCCATCGACGTCGCCAGCGCCCCGAACAGGTTGAAGGTGCCGTCGTTCTCGTGGGCGGGCCCGCGCAGGATCTCCTCGATCGAGGCGACCTGCTGCGTCTTGACCCGCGCCCCCCGGGGCAGGGTGGGGTGGAAGGTGGCCATGCCCCAGTGGTAGCCGCCCCCCGGCGCTTCCTGCGCCCGGGTCATGGGCGAGCCGATCATGACGGCGTCGGCGCCGCAGGCGATCGCCTTGGCGATGTCGCCGCCGGTACGCATGCCGCCGTCGGCGATGACATGGCAGTAGCGGCCGGTCTCGTGCAGATGCTCACGCCGCGCGGCTGCGGCGTCGGCGATCGCGGTGGCCTGCGGTACGCCGACCCCGAGCACGCCGCGGGTGGTGCAGGCGTTGCCGGGTCCGACGCCCACGAGCACGCCGACCGCGCCGGTGCGCATCAGGTGCAGCGCCGTGGAGTAGGACGCGCACCCGCCCACGATCACCGGGATGTCGTAGGACGGGATGAACTCCTTCAGGTTGAGTGGCTCGTGGTTGGACGAGACGTGTTCGCCCGAGACCACAGTGCCCTGGATCACCAGGATGTCGAGACCGGCGTCCAGCACGAGCTTCGAGTACTGCTCGACCTTCTGGGGAGTGAGGGAGGCGCAACTGACGACGCCGCCGGCTTTGATCTCCTCGATCCGCTGCCCGATCAGCTCTTCCTTGAGCGGCTCGGCGTAGAGCTCCTGCATGCGGCGGGTGGCCTTCTCGTCGCTGAGCTCGGCGATCTCTTGGTAGATCGGCTCCGGGTCCTCGTATCGGGTCCACAGGCCCTCGAGGTTGAGGCAGGCGAGCCCGCCCACGCGGCCGATCTCGATGGCGGTGGCCGGCGAAACGGCGGCGTCCATGGCGCTGGCCATCATCGGCAGCTCGAAGGTGTAGGCATCGATCTCCCAGCGGATATCGACGTCCTGGGGGTCACGCGTCCGCCTAGACGGGACGATGGCCACCTCGTCGAATCCGTATGCCCGGCGGGCCGTCTTACCGATCCCGATCTCGAATTCCATCCATCCCCCCACGCTGTCGCCCTCGGAAACGCAGAACGCCCACCCGTTCCCGGATGGGCGCGAATCCCTACATACGGCAAGGGTAACAGACGGCCTCCCGGCGACCGCCCCGCACCATCAGATCAGGGAGGCGGCGATGCGCTCACCGATCACCACGGTGGGCAGGTTCGTCGTGGCACGGACCGTCGTGGGCATCAGGGAGGCGTCGGCCACGACCAGCCCGTCCACCCCACGGACCCGGCCGTCGGCGTCGGTGACTGCCGCCGGATCGTCGGAACCACCCATCGCGCACGTCCCCACGGGATGCCAGTAGTGGATCACCCCCGCCCGAACCGCGTCGGCCAGCTCGGGACCCTTGATGTCGAGGCCGGGCTCCACCTCGCGACGGAGCAGCGACTTCATCGCCGAGTTCGCCGCGAACGCACGAGCCTGCTCCACGCCCTCGGTCAGCGCCGCCAGGTCGTGGCCTTTAGGGTCCTGCAAGTACGCGTGGTCGATCAGCGGCGCAACCGAAGGATCCTCGCTGCGCAGGGTCAGCGCCCCGCGCGAGCGGGGCGTGACCAACGCCGTGAAGATCGCGAGCCGGCCATCCATGGCCACCTCGGGGAACAGGTGCGTGTCAAACACGTCGTCCGCCGCTCGCGAGGTCGCCACCTTCGCGAAGGCTTGCTCGTCAGGAACCGGCTTCCCGGTGGCCCGGAACGCCGTCGTCCGCCGTTCCAGCTCGGCCGACGGCTCGAAATAGAGCTCGTAGCCGGGGTGGTCGTGGAGGTTGCGACCCACCCCCGGGACGTCGGCCACGATGTCCAGGCCCAGGTTCCACAGCTCTTCGGCGGGACCGATACCGCTGCGGAGCAGGAGTTCCGGCGACCCGTACGTGCCGCCGGCCACCACCACGAGATCGGCCCATACGGTGTCGGCGACGCCGCCGTCCACCAGATCGACGCCGATCACGCGGCCGCCCTCCACCACGACGTGGGTCACCGTCGCCCCGCCGCGCACCTCGAGTTCGGGCCGCCCCCGCACCGGATCGAGGTAGGCGAACGCCGCGTTCCAGCGCACGCCTTCGGGACTGTTGGAGGGTTCGGCGCACACCGACGGCACACCGTCGAGCGATTCGAGGTCGTCGAGCTCGGGCAGCCCGAGGTCGAGACCGGCATCGATGAACGCGCGGTGGAACGGGGTGATCTCGTCGTCGCGGAACCGCCGAACCCGCATCCGAAGGGACGCTTCGCCGAACAACGGCAGGAGGTCGTCGGCCCCCCAGCCATCGAGACCTCGCGCCGCCCAGCTGTCGTAGTCGAGGCGGTGTCCCCAGGAGACGGTGCACCCGTTGTGGGTGGAACAACCCCCGATCACCCGCGCGCGTTCGTACGGCAGGGCGCGGCTGGGGAGTTCGTCGCCCGAGCCGTACCCCCAGTCGTGGCTCGTAGGGATCGTGGAGGCGTCGAGCAGATCGCTGGGCCACCCCAGCGTGCCGAACGAGCCGTAGTCGGGACCGGCTTCGAGCACCAGCACGTGCCGGCCGGCCTCCACCAGGCGGCTAGCAACCACCGACCCGGCGGTGCCCCCGCCCACCACGATCACGTCGTAGCCCTCCACCATGGCGGTGGAGTCTAGGGGCGCTGCGACCACGTAGCATCCAGGCACCATCGCGGGAGGAAACGAACGTGCCTGAAGGTGCAAACGTCGAGATCGCCAAGCATCTCAACGAACATGGCAGTCACAGCGAGGGTGGCCGCAGCGACCGGTTCGGCCGCATCCTGGAGATCTTCGAGGCCATCCTGTTGGCGTGCGTCGCGATCGCGACCGCCTGGAGCGGCTACCAGTCCGCGAAATGGGATGGCCGATCCGCCGAACAGTACGCTGAGGCCTCCAAGTTGCGGGTGGAGCAGGACCTCGCCGCCACGCAGGCGGGCCAGCAACTGTTGTTCAATACGAACGCCCTCAACGCGTGGGTGACCGCCACCACAACCGGTGACGATCAGGCCGCCGCTGTGTTCGCGAAGCGGTTCACCCCGAACTACGCCGTCGCGTTCGACGCCTGGCTCAAGACCGATCCGCTCACGGAACCCGATGCTCCGGCGGGGCCGAGCTTCATGCCGGAGTACCACAGCCCGCTCGATGACAAGGCCGCAGACTTGGACGAGCAGGCGACACACGCGTTGGAGCAGGGAGGGTCCTCGAGGGACACCGGCGAGGAGTACGTGCGTGTCACGGTATTCCTGGCGATGGTGCTGTTCCTGATCGCGATGTCGCAGCGGTTCAAGATCCGGAACGTGCGGCTCGGATTGATCGGTCTAGCCGTCGTGTTCACCGGGTTCGCCTTGACGTTGATCTTCAGCTTCCCCCACCTGTAACCGGCGGCTCCCCCGCCTCCCCATCAGCCTGTCCCGCACGCCATCGGGCGGGTCGCCACAGGTTGATGACCTTGGCCACCGCCGTCACCAGGAACAGCTGCCCGATCAGCATCTCCATCACCGCGAAAGTCTGGCCGGGGTTGGCGGCCGGAACCAGGTTGCCGTACCCCGTCGTCGTGAGTGTGGTGAAACTGAAGAACAGAGACTGCGCCACGGAGCCGTTGATCCCGCCCTCGAAGAATGGTCCCGCCTGGATCGCCCCCATCGCCTGGTACGTGTAGGCGAAGAACATGCCCACCAACAGGTAGGCGTCGATCGCACCCAGCACAGTCTCTTGATCGACATCGGGCTGCTGGACGATGTGACGCAGGATCGATAGCGGAGCGATGAAGTACAGGATCGCCGCCACGAGGAAGACTCCAGCCGACACCATCTTGCCGTCGTCGCCGAACGAGGTCGCGATGGCGACGAGGATCGCGACCACCAGAACACCGTCGGCGAACCTGAGCACCTGCCTGCGAGCATGCGAAACTCGGAGCGCGATCCAGACGGTGACGACCTGGATCAGCAGCACGACCGATCGTTCCCATCGTTGGGTCGCAACGGTGGAGAGCGCATACGTGATCGTGATGAGGATCAGGACCGACCCGTAGCTGTGCGGGGACAGCAGGGAGCGCAGCAGGTTCCGGATCGGGTGCGATCGCCCGTGATGCGGACTCGCCGGGTCAGCCATCGGATCCTCTGTCGTCATGGAAG
>DATLPI010000267.1:0-3728 GCA_035535815.1 Actinomycetota bacterium
CGGGTTCACCGTGGCGCTGTTCGTCGCGGAGCTGGCGTTCCCGCGCAGCGCCATCCTGCAGGAGGCGAAGATCGCGATCCTGGCGGCGTCGGTGGTGGCCGGGATCGCCGGCTACGTCGTGCTGCGACTCGCCCCGAACCGCAGCTAGCGCGCCTGGAAGCGACCGGTCCGCCGCCACGTCTCGAACAGTTCGAGCCCCACCGACGACGACCCCATCATCGGCTCGGGCAGCGCCGCGAGATCGAACCAGTCGAGCTCGAGCATCTCGGTGCCGTCGGGAGCGGGTTCGCCCTGCCACCGACGCAGCAGGAACCAGATCCCGAAGTAGTGGGTCCGGTCCACGTTCGGGTACGTGACGAGATGGTTGCCAGCCTCCGAGATCGACGCGAAGCCCTCGAAGTCGGCGGGGTCGGCGATCAGACCGGTCTCCTCCCGGAGCTCCGTCACCGCCGTGTCGGCGAAGCTCGACCCCTCTTCGGCACCGCCCCCGGGCATGGCCCAGTCGTGGGTGTCACCCCGCAGGCCCAGCAGCACCCTGCCGTCCTCGCGCTGCACCAACACGGTCGCACCCGGCCACAGCACCAGGTCTGTGCCCACCTTCTGGCGCACCTTCCACAGCGAGGAGCCCTCGAACGTCACCGTGGGGCAGCATAGAAGACCCGTCCATCGGCGTAGGTCGCGCGGGGGGTCCGTTCCCTATACTTGCCCGCGTTCCCGGCCCCGGCCGGGTTGGAGAGAGGCCCCGATCCCCTAAACAGGAGGTTCCATGTCCGGCGTGCTTGCCCAAGAGGGCGGATCGCTCGATGTCGTCTTCGGCTCATCCGACAGCACCGCGCTCTGGGTGATCCTCGGCATCTCGTTGATCGCCCTGGTCTTCGCCTACTACCTCGTCCGCGCCGTGCTGGCCGCGCCCGAGGGAACCGAGAAGATGAAGGAGATCGCCAAGGCGATCCAGGAAGGTGCCTCGGCGTACCTGTCGCGGCAGTTCCGCACGCTCAGCGTGTTCGTCGTGATCATCGGCGTGGCGTTGTTCTTCATCCTGCCGGTCTCGGCGGAGGCGGTGCACTCGGAGTTCTCGATCCGGTTCGGACGCTCGATCGCGTTCATCTTGGGTGCGGGGTTCTCTGCGGTCACCGGGTACGTGGGTATGTGGCTCGCGGTGCGGGCGAACGTGCGCACGGCCAACGCCGCCCGTGAGTCGGGGCTGCGCCAAGCCGTGAAGCTGGCTTTCCGCGCCGGCGGCGTGGCGGGCATGTTCACGGTGGGCCTGGGGTTGTTCGGCGCCACCGCGATCCTGCTCATCTACAAGGAGGACGCCACCGCCGTGCTGGTGGGCTTCGGCTTCGGCGGCGCGCTGCTCGCGATGTTCATGCGGGTGGGCGGCGGCATCTTCACCAAGGCGGCCGACGTGGGCGCCGACCTGGTGGGCAAGGTGGAGCAAGGGATCCCCGAGGACGACCCGCGCAACGCCGCGACGATCGCCGACAACGTGGGCGACAACGTGGGCGACTGCGCCGGCATGGCGGCCGACCTGTTCGAATCCAGCGAAGTGACGTTGATCGCCTCGTTGATCCTGGGAGCGTCGGCGTTCGCGGGCTCCGAGCAGGGCGCGATCGCCGGCGTGATGTTCCCGCTGTTCATCCGCGCGGTCGGCGTCATCACGTCGATCATCGGCATCCTGATGGTGACGCCCCGCTCGGAGACCGAATCGGGCATGAAGGCCATCAACAGGGGCTTCTTCGTCTCGGCGTTCATCTCGGCGGCCGCCGCGTTCGTGATCTCCGGCATCTACCTCGACAGCTACAAGCCGGCCATCGCAGTCTCGATCGGCCTGGTGTTGGCCGCCGTGATCCAGGTGCTGACGCAGTACTTCACCGACACGAAGTACAAGCCTGTGCAGGAGATCGCGGAGTCCACGGTCACAGGGCCGGCCACAACGATCCTGTCCGGCATCTCGATCGGTCTGGAGTCCACGGTGTACTCGGCCCTGATCCTGGCCGGGGCCATCGTCTCGGCCTACTACCTGGGTGGATCGACCGCCGAGCGGCTCTACTTCATCGCGCTCGCGGGCATGGGCATGCTCACCACGGTGGGTGTGGTCGTCTCCATGGACACCTACGGCCCGATCTCGGACAACGCCCAGGGCATCGCGGAGATGTCCGGGGAGTTCGAGGGACGTCCGGCCGAGATCCTCGGCGGCCTCGACGCCGTCGGCAACTCCACCAAGGCCATCACGAAGGGCATGGCGATCGCCACCGCGGTGCTGGCCGCCACCTCGCTGTTCGGCTCGTTCGAGGAGGCCCTGCGCGGTGCCGGGTTCATCTTCAACGGCATCCGGATCGACGAACCGGACGTGCTGGTCGGGCTGTTGATCGGCGGCTCGGTGCCGTTCCTGTTCTCCTCGCTCGCGGTTCGTGCCGTTGGCCGCGCCGCGGGCCAAGTGGTGCAGGAGGTCCGCAAGCAGTTCCGCGACCACCCCGGCATCATGACCTACGAGGAGAAGCCGGACTACGGCGCCGTGGTCGACATCTGCACCAAGACCTCGCTGCGCGAGCTGACGACGCCGGGGCTCCTGGCGGTGCTCTCGCCGATCTTCGCGGGCTTCTTCCTGAAGGGCGAAGCGCTCGGCGGGTTCCTGGCCGGCGCGATCCTCACCGGCCAGTTGCTGGCGGTGATGTTGTCCAACGCCGGTGGTGCCTGGGACAACGCGAAGAAGTACATCGAGGAGGGCAACTACGGTGGCAAGGGCAGCGAGAGCCACAAGGCGGCCGTCATCGGTGACACCGTCGGTGACCCGTTCAAGGACACCGCCGGCCCGGCGTTGAACCCGCTGATCAAGGTCATGAACCTGGTGGCCCTGTTGATCGCCCCGCTGGTGGTCTCGCACGCCGACGACAACGCGCTGCGGATCTCGATCTGCGTCGTGATCGCGGTGGTGCTGGCGGTGGCGATCTACGTGTCGAAATCCCGCGAGTCCGAGCTCCGCGAGGACATCGCCGCGGCCAACGCCCCCAAGGCGAGCGTCTAGGGGCGGCCCGCCGACTGAAGGGCATCAAGCATGGGCGCGCTTCGTCGCTGGCTCGATCGACTGTCCGAGAGCGACGAGGCGCGCCTGGCTGCCGAGATCCGCGACTGGGCCGATTCGGTCCCCGGCACCGTGCTGATCTCCGAGGCACCGAACCGCGCCAAGGTGAAGGTGGCCGGCGTGATCAAGCGCATCACGGTCCTCCCGGTGGGCGGCCACGAGTCGCTCGAGGCGCTCATCTCCGACGGCACCGGTGAAGCGGTCGTCGTCTTCATGGGGCGCCGTGGCATCGGCGGCTTCTCGCTCGGCACCAGGGTCGTGGTGGAGGGCGTTTTCGGTGAACAGCGCGGCGAGCGCCGCATGATCAACCCCCGCCTCGAGTTCACCGCCTAGTCTGGGTCCTGAACCAGCTCCCCATGGGGGTGAGGAACATGAGGAAGACGGTCGCCGGCGGCGTGGTCGCGGTGGTGGTCACCGCTGCACTCGTGGTGGTGTTGCATCCGCACCGGGGTGACATCAACACGGTGTCCGAGGCGTTCGCGTTCCTGTTCGTGGTGGTGGCCACCGTGTGGGTCGGCGGCCTGTGGCCCGGCATCCTGGCCTCGCTCCTGGGGTTCGCGTGCTTCAACTACTTCTTCATCCCGCCGTTCGACACGTTCGCGATCGGCAAGGGCGAGGACGTCGTGATGCTGTTCGCGTTCCT
>DATLPI010000268.1:0-4360 GCA_035535815.1 Actinomycetota bacterium
GTCGGAGAGCTGATCGACCACGGCCGCATCTTCGGCGAGCCGGATCGGATCGTGGAACGGGGTGAGGATCACGCCCGTGCCCAATCGGATGTGGCTCGTGGCGTCGGCGAACGCCCCCAGCATCACCATCAGCGAGGGCAGGTAGCCGTCGGAGGAGCCATGGTGCTCGCTCAGCCACGCCGAGTCGAACCCCAACGCTTCTGCCAGTCGCACCAGTTCCAGCGTCTCGCGGTACTCCTGCGCGAACGAGCGGGATGACCCCGTCGGCACCTGGCCGGTGAACAGTCCGATCCCCACCCGGACGACCATCGGAGCACGCTACCGCACCACGCCAGCGGTCCTCCACCTCAGCCGTTGTCCCCGGACGATGCCGGCTGCTACCGTGGTCCCGAGAATGAGACCGATTCTTAGAACTAGAGCGCCGGTCCACGTCCGCCGTTCCGTGGTGGCCGTCGTCGCCCTCCTGCTGGCCGCGGTGCCGGCCTGCTCGGAAACCGGTTCCTCCGCCAGTGAAGCGGACGTCTCGATCGCTGCGAGCTTTTACCCGCTCGCGTACGCGGCGCAACAGGTGGGCGGCGACTGTGTCCAGGTCACGAACCTCACCCCGCCGGGCACCGAGCCGCACGACCTCGAGCTGACCCCCGACGACGTCGAAGCGATCGCCACCGCCGACCTGGTGGTCTACCTGGGAGGCGGGTTCCAGCCCGCGGTCCAGGACGCGATCGACGAGGCCCAAGGCCCGACGCTCGACCTGCTCGCAGAGGTCGACACCGCCGCCGCGCCGAGCGGTGAGGCCGACGGGCTCTCGGTCGATCCACACGTCTGGCTCGACCCGGGGCTGTTCGCGACGGCGATCCCGCCATTGGTCGACGCGATGGAGTCCGCGGCCCCAGACGCAGCGTGCGATCTCCATGGCAACGGTGCCGCGCTGATCCAGGAGTTGGACCGCCTCGACGCCGAGTTCGTTGCGGGCCTCGCCGACTGCCAGGTCACGACCCTGGTCACGAACCACGCCGCGTTCGGCTACCTCGCCGCCGCCTACGGCCTCACGCAAGCGGCGATCTCCGGACTGGCGCCCGACACCGAGCCCACGCCCGACCGGATCGCCGAACTCGTCGACCTCGTGCATCGTGACGGGGTCACCACGGTCTTCAGCGAAGCGTTGGTCTCACCGGAGGTGGCCCAGACCCTGGCGGACGAAGCCGGCGTCCGGGTGGCGGTCCTCGACACCTTGGAAGGGCTGACACCGGACGAGGTGGATGCGGGCCAGGACTATGGTTCCGTGATGCGCCACAACCTCGAGACCCTGCGAGGTGGCCTTGACTGTCGCTGAGCCGGCCCGCCGACCGATCACCGCCTCGCTCTTGCAGGCCGACGGCGTCCGGTTCGCCTACGGCCGTAGCCCCGTGCTCGAAGACGTCTCGCTCGACGTGGCGCCCGGCGAGTTCGTGGCGCTCGTAGGGCCGAACGGTTCGGGCAAGTCGACGTTGCTCAAGGTGCTGCTGGGGTCGTTGATCCCCGAGCGGGGCATCGTGCGGCTGTTCGGCGAGGACCCCGTGGCCTTCCGCGATCGCGGTCGCCTCGGGTACGTGCCGCAACGCCCGTCGCTCGCCTCGGAAGTGCCGGCCACCGTCGCCGAGATCGTGGCCGCCGGCCGCCTGTCCCGCCGCGGCTGGTGGCGACCCCTCAGCGGGAGTGACCGCACCGCGGTGACCCACGCGTTGGAATCGGTCGGCCTCGCCGACCTCGCCGACCGGCCGATCAACCAGCTCTCGGGCGGTCAGCAACAGCGGGCGTTCATCGCCCGGGCGTTCGCGAGCGAGCCGTCGCTGCTGGTGCTGGACGAACCGATCGCGGGTGTCGACGCGGAGTCCCAACGACGGTTCCGTGATGCGATCGTGCACCTGATCGCCGACCACGGTTCCGGCGTGCTCCTGGTGTCCCACGAACTGTCGGCCGTCGCGCCCGACCTCGACCGGGTCGTCGTGCTGAAGCGCCGGATCCTGTTCGACGGGCCGCCGTCCCAGCTCACCGCCGAGGGCGTGAGTCTGGGCGTGCACCGCGAGGACCTGCCGTTGTGGCTGGAGGGGCTCACGTGATCGCGCTGACCCTGCCGTATCCGTTCGATCTGCATTTCATGCAGCGCGCGTTGATCGCCGGCGTGGCGGTGGGGGTGTTCGCGCCCATGATCGGCACGTTCCTGGTGCAGAAGCGCATGTCGTTGATCGGCGACGGCATCGGCCACATCGCGTTCGCGGGTGTCGGCGCAGGCTTCCTGGCGCAGTCGGGGGTCATCGCCGGCGTGGCGCTCGGCCTGGGCCCTGTCTGGATGGCGCTGGTGTTCGCGGTGGCCGGATCGCTCGGCATCGAGTGGCTCCGGTCACGACGCCGGGCGTCCGGCGACCTCGCGCTCGCGCTGTTCTTCTATTCGGGTATCGCGCTGGGGGTGGTGCTGGTGAGTCTCGGCGGCGGGTTGAACGCGAGCGTCCTGACGTACCTGTTCGGCCAACCGCTGACGGTGAGCCCGCAGGAGGTCGTGCTGATCGTGTCGCTGGGCGCGGCCATCGTGGTGGCGATGCTGGTGCTGCGGCGCGTGCTCTTCGCGGTGGTCACCGACGAGGATTGGTCGAACGTCGCCGGCCTGCCCGTGGGGCTGGTGAACAACGTGCTTGCGGTGATCACCGCGGTCGCGGTCGTCGCCGCGATGCAGATCGTGGGCATCTTGTTGATCGCCGCCATGATGGTGCTGCCGGTCGCAAGCGGGCAACTGCTCGCGCGCTCGTTCGCCGGCACGATGCGGTGGGCAGTGGCCATCGGCGTCGCCTCGGTGGTGGCCGGCCTGGCGGCTTCTCGCATCTGGGACCTCGCGCCGGGCGGCACGATCGTGTTGCTGGCCGCCGGGGTCTTCATGGTGGTGGCGCTGGTGACCCGGCGCGTCGGGGGCCGTGTCCCCATGATCGAGCCCTATGCCCCGGAAGAGCCCGGCGCAGCGTCGCACGAGGGAGCGCACACCGGATGAGTACGGCGTCCAACGATCTCCACGCCACCGTCGAGGCCAGCCTGCGCTCGGTGGGCCAGCGATACACGCCGAAGCGTCGGGCGCTCGTCACGCTCCTGGAACGCGCCGACAAGCCCCTGTCGATGAACGACCTGTTGGCGGGCAAGACCGGACTGCCGCAGAGCTCGATCTACCGCAACCTCGCGGTGCTCGAGCAGGCCGGCGCCGTCCGGCGCGTGATCACCGAGGATGAGTTCGCGCGCTTCGAGCTCACCGAGGCTCTCACCGAGCATCACCATCACCTGATCTGCTCGAACTGCGGCAAGGTGGAAGACGTCACGATCCCCGCCGACCTGGAATCGGCGATGGATCGCACGATCGACCGCGTCGCGCGACGAGCGGGGTTCGCGCATGTGAGCCATCGCCTCGATCTGATCGGTACCTGCCGCAGTTGCGCCGACGCCGCTACGGCGTGAGGTAGGGATCATCCGGCGGCGGGATGGGCACCACCGTCTCGGCGTCGACCAGGATGTCCGAGCCCAACGGGTAGATCGTCCCGGTCACTCGCACCCAGTCGTCGTTCGCCACCTGACCCGGCGGCGCATCCACCACCGTGACGTAGGAGATCGTGGCGTCGGCCACGCAGCACGTGATGACGAACCGCGTCAGCTGGAACCGGTCGGTGTCGCCCTCGTCCACGGTGACGAACCCGTCCATCGTGACCCGCTCGCCGGCGCGGGCTCGAAGGTCGGCGGCCGCGGACTTCACGGAGCGGGCGGCGGCGATGTCCACGAAATCGATCGGCCCCGACACGATGCGAGCGCTCGCCCCGATCCCGGTGGAGTTCGACCTCCGGCCGGCCGCGTAGGAGCCCAAGGTCGCCGGGGGCAGCGCCAACAGCAGGACCACCGGCAGGGCGATCACGCCGAACATCACGGTCTCGCGAGAGCCCAGGTGTTCGGTGCGCCCAACGCGGGCGCTCGCCAGACGGCCCACCGATGCGACCGTCATCAGGATCGCGCCCATGGGGATCAGCCACGCGGTTCGGGTCGACAGGTACAACGAGGTACGGCCTGCCGCCCATACGAACCAGAACAGTCCGGCCCAGGCACCGATCACCAAGCCGGCGCCGATGCGAGCGGGGCTCCAGTGCCGTTTCATCCGAAGAACACCTGGACCCACAGGGTCGCTGCCAGCGTCGTGGCGCCCACGGCGATCACCACCATCCGGAAGAACCCGCGCTCGTACGTCCCGACGTAGAGGGCGCCGAGCTTCAGGTCGACCATGGGCCCGAACACCAGGAACCCGAGCATCGCCGACGGACCGAACAGCACGAAGGACGCCGCGACGAACGCGTCGGAT
>DATLPI010000269.1:0-26943 GCA_035535815.1 Actinomycetota bacterium
CGCCACCCCCGGATCCACGCCGATCGCGCCCGTCTACGACTACTGGCACTGGCAGCCGCCGCCCGAGGAGTACCGCAGCTACAACCCCGACGAGGCGAACCGTCTCCTGGACGAAGCCGGCTACCTCGACACCGATGGCGACGGCGTCCGCGAGGACCCCAGCGACGGCGAGCCGTTGAACCTCCGACTGTTCCTCGCGACGACCGATCCCGACGGACTCGAGGCCGCGCCGTTCATCCGGGGCTGGCTCGACGAGGTGGGCATCGGCGTCTCGATCCGGTCGATGACCGACGCCAAGCTCTACGACAACTGGTACGGCTTCGACTGGGACATGATCCTGTACTCGTGGGGCACGAACCCCGATCCGGACTTCCTCCTGTCGACCTTCACATCGGGCCAGTGCGGGTACTGGAGCGACACCTGCTACGCCAACCCCGAGTACGACCGTCTCTACAGGGAACAGCAGACGACGATCGTCCCCGAGCAGCGGCGCGAGGTCGTGATCCAGATGCAGCAGATGCTCTACGAGGACTCGCCCGAGATCGTGCTCTGGTACCCGAAGGGATTCGAGGCGTGGCGTGGCGATCGCTGGACGGGTTTCCTCCCATGGCCAGAACCCGACGGCGTCGTGTTCTGGGCGAACACGTACTCAGCCCGTGCCGTGCACCCGATCGACGGTGCGGATCTCACCTCGACGGAAGCCGGCCCCACCGGATGGATGTGGCTCCTGGGGTCGGCCCTGATCGGTGGGGGTATCGGGCTCGCATCGTCTCGACGGAGGCGCCGCGCCGATGCGTACTACGTCTGAGGAGGACCACTGACGTTGGGGGGCCGTCGGTACGTCATCAAGAAGGTCCTGCAGGCGCTCGCGACCCTCGCGTTCATCCTGGTGTTCAACTTCTTCCTGTTCCGGGTCATGCCGAGCGATCCGGTCAAGCTGCTGACGAAGCAGAAGGGGATCCAGCTCTCGCAGGCGGCGCAGCAGGAGTTGATCAACGAGCTCGGCCTGGACAAGCCCTTGCCGGCCCAGTTCCTCACGTACGCCGGTGACACCCTGCGCGGGCAGTTCGGGCCCTCGTTCCTGTACCAGGGGCAGTCGGTGATGGACGTGTTCTTGCGAGCGCTGTGGCCGACGTTGCTACTGGTCGGGACGGCCACGGTGCTGATGACGATCATCGGCTTGTACTTGGGGATCCGCGGTGGCTGGAGCCGGGGGAGCCGCCTGGACACCGGATCGATGGGGTTCTCGCTGCTCTTCTATTCGATGCCCGACTTCTGGCTGGCGATGATGCTCCTGGTCTTGTTCTCCACGTTCCTCGGGTGGTTCCCCTCGGGCGGATATTCGACGCCGAACGCCGACATCACCGGCATCCCGCACGTCGTCGACGTCCTCAACCACCTGTTCCTGCCGATGGTCACGCTGACGCTGGGCTACCTCGGTGAGTACTACCTCGTGATGCGTTCCTCGCTCCTGGACGTGCTCGGGGAGGAATACGTCACCACGGTTCGAGCCAAGGGCATCCGCGAGGACCGGGTGCTCTGGGGACATGCGGTGCGCAACGCCCTGCTCCCGACGATCTCCCAGATCGCGCTCGGGTTCGGGTTCATCCTGGGCGGGGCGATCACGATCGAACTGGTCTTCTCGTATCCGGGACTGGGCCTGCTGACCATCAACGCGCTGGACTCCCAGGACTTCCGGTTGCTGCAGGGGCTGTTCTTCTTCGCGAGCGTCGCGATCCTCATCTCGAACCTCGCCGCCGACCTGCTGTACAGCTGGTTCGATCCACGGGTGAAGGAGGCCTGATGGCGACCGCCCCCACCACCGTTCCGGGCATCGACCCCCGGCCCACGCCGAAGGCCGTCGCGAGGGAACGCCGCAGGATCGCTCGACATCGGTTCTGGGCCACCTATCGCAAGAGCGTGATGGGCATGGCCGGCCTGGTGATCCTGCTGGTGTTCGTGGGGATGGCCGTCTTCGCTCCGGTCCTGGTCTCGAGCACGGGCCTGGACGTCACGAAGGTCAGCGGGCCGCCGCTCCAGGCGCCGTCGTGGACCTACCCGCTCGGGACCGACAACCAGGGCCGCTCGGTCCTGACGCTGATCATCTGGGGATCGCGGATCTCCCTGATGATCGGGTTGCTTGCCGCGGCCGTGTCCATGGTGGTCGGTGCGGTGTTGGGGATCATCGCCGGCTACCGCGGCGGGTTCATCGACACCGCGCTGATGCGCCTGACGGACTGGTTCCTGGTGCTCCCGTGGATCGCACTGATGATCGTGCTCGCGGCGATCCTGGGCCAATCCCTCGCGATCATCGTCCTCGTGATCGGGCTCACGTCGTGGGCGTGGACGGCCCGACTGGTGCGCAGTCAGACCCTGTCGATCCGCGAACGTCCCTTCGTCGAGCGTGTGCGGGGATTGGGCGCGAGCGACTCGCGCATCATGTTGCGGCACGTCCTGCCCAACGTGATGCCCGTGATCATCGCTCAGACGATCCTGTCGGTGGCCCTCGCGATCCTCGCCGAATCCACCCTGTCGTTCATCGGCCTCGGCGATCCCCTTCGCGTGTCGTGGGGACAGACCCTGGAGCAGGCGTTCGAGACCGGCGCGGTCACCCTCGGCGCGTGGTGGTGGATCGGGGCACCGGGCGTCTGCATCGTGCTGCTCGTGCTGGCGTTCACGATGTGCAGCACCGCGTTGGAAGAGATCTTCAACCCGAGGTTGCGACAGCGATGAACGTGCTCGAGGTCCGCGACCTGGCGATCGACTACGCCATCTCGGCCGGTTCCGTGCCGGCGGTGCGCGGCGTGTCGTTCGACATCGCCGGCGGCGAGGTGCTCGGGTTGGCGGGGGAGTCCGGTTGCGGCAAGTCGACGATCGGCCTCGGCCTGCTGCGTCTGCTCCCGAAGGGCACGCAGGTCCGCGGGCGAGTGATGCTCGACGGCAAGGACGTGCTGGCCATGACGCCCAACGAACTCGGGGCCGTGCGGTGGGCCGAGGGTTCGATCGTCTTCCAAGGCGCACAACATGCGCTCGATCCGGTGATCCGCGTGGGTGATCAGATCGTCGAGGCGATCGTGACCCACGGCATCGCCGATCGGAAAGATGCCGAACGCCGGACCGCCGAGCTGCTGGAGCGTGTAGGGCTGCCGCCCCGTCGAGCCGAAGACTTCCCACACGAGTTCTCCGGAGGTCAGAAGCAGCGCGTGATGATCGCGATGGCGCTCGCCTGTGAGCCGAAGTTGGTGATCGCCGATGAACCCACGACGGCCCTCGACGTCATGGTGCAGGCGCAGGTGTTGGGGCTACTCGCCGATCTCCAGCGCGACATGGGTCTGTCGATCCTGTTCATCACCCACGATCTGTCGGTGTTGGCCCAGGTGAGCGACCGCGTGGCGGTGATGTACGCGGGCCGCATCGTCGAGACCGGCCCGGCGGCATCCGTGTTCGCCGATCCGCGGCATCCGTACTCGCAAGCCCTGGCAGGGTCCTTCCCCACGATCGGCGATGTCGACGACCTCCAGTCGCCGGTGGGGCTGGACGGCGATCCACCGGATCCGCGGGAGCTGCCCACCGGGTGCACGTTCCACCCGCGCTGCCCACGAGCCGAGCCGCGATGCAGCGAGATCGATCCCCCGCCCGTGGTGTTCGCGCCCGACCGCCTCGCGTCGTGCATCCTCGTCGAACCGGAGCCGGTGGCCTCGATCGGAGCGACACCATGAGCGACGTCGCGCAGACGCCGACCACCTCGGATCGGTCCGTCGAAGGGGGGACGCTCCTGGAGGTGCAGGACCTCCACGTGACGTTCGCCTCCCGCACCGGCTTGTTCAGCAAGAAGGACGCGTCGCCGGCCCGTGCGGTCGACGGCGTGAACCTCTCGATCGACCGCGGAGAGATCCTGGCGCTGGCGGGCGAGTCCGGCTGCGGCAAGACGACGCTGGCACGTTCGATCATGGGGTTCACCACGCCGGATCGCGGCCGGATCCTGTTCGAGGGCGAACCGCTCGGCAAGCGATTGAAGGAGTACCGCCGCCGGGTGCAGATGGTCTATCAGGACCCCAGCGGCTCGTTGAACCCTCGCCAGACCGTGTACGACGCGGTGGCCGAAGGCCTGCGGATCCACAACGTTCCCGGGTCGGAGGACGAACTCGTCGCCCAGGCGTTGTCCCGGGCCGGCCTCCGTCCGCCGGACCGGTTCTTCCTACGATTCCCGCACGAGCTCTCGGGCGGTCAGCGCCAACGCGTGGTCATCGCCGGTGCTCTCGCGTTGGAGCCACGGTTGATCGTGGCCGATGAGCCCGTGTCGAACCTCGATGCGTCCATCCGCGGGCAGATCCTCAAGCTCCTGCTGAAGCTGCGCGAAGAGGACGGCATCAGCGTCATCATCGTGACCCACGACCTGGGGCTGGCGTGGACGGTGGCGGATCGCGTCGCGGTGATGTACCTGGGTCGCATCGTCGAGATCGGTCCCACGAAGACGGTGCTGACCGATCCGCTCCACCCGTACACGAAGGCGCTCCTGAGCGTCGTGCCGGAGGGCGGGGGAAGCCGGCGGCCCCTGCTGGTGGGCGAGCCCCCCGACCCCAGGAAGATCCCGGGCGGATGTCGGTTCAATCCCCGGTGTCCGGCGCTGGCCGGCGGAGAGGCGGCGGCGGCCGGCGTCGAACGATCGTGCATCGAACTCGACCCTTCGCTCCAGCGACGGACCGCCGACATCGACCACCTCGCGGCGTGTCACCTGGCCCAGGTCTCGGACCGCCCGTTAGGATAGGAACATGGTGGACCTGTCCGATCGCCCGGCGTTCCAGAGCTCCCAGGTCACGAGCATGATCCGGGGAGGCGGTCTCGACGTCGAGATCGCCAACCAGGGCATGGCGACCGAGGAGATGATCCTCAACATCGGGCCGCAGCACCCGTCGACTCACGGCGTGTTGCGCGTGGTCCTCGAACTCGACGGCGAGGTCATCACCAGGGCAGAACCCGTGATCGGCTACATGCACCGCGCGGCCGAGAAGCTCGCCGAGTTCCGCGACACCCGACAGACGCTGGTGCTGATGAACCGTCACGACTGGATCAGCGCGTTCAACAACGAACTGGGGTTCGTGATCGCCGTCGAGCGCCTCGCCGACATCGACGTGCCGGAGCGGGCCCGGTGGATCCGCACGATGTTCGCAGAGTGGAACCGCCTGCTGAGTCACCTCATGTTCAGCGGTTCGTATCCGTTGGAACTGGGGGCTATGACCCCGATCTTCTACGCGTTCCGTGAGCGCGAGATGATCCAGGACCTGATGGAGAGCGCCACCGGCGCGCGCATGCACCACTCCTACTGTCGCGTCGGCGGCCTCAAGGACGATCTGCCCCGTGGGTTCCTCAAGGAGAGCGCCGTGGTGCTCGCCGCGGTGCGCAAGTCGATCCGCGATTTCGAATCGCTGATCATGGGCAACGAGATCATCTTCGCGCGGTGCCGCAACGTGGGCATCCTGCCCACCGAGGTCGCGATCGCATACGGCACCAGCGGCCCGGTCCTGCAGGCCAGCGGCGTGCCCATGGATCCGCGCAAGGACGAGCCGTACGAGAAGTACGACGAGGTGGAGTTCGAGGTCCCAGTGGGCCAGACCGGCGACAGCTACGACCGCCTCTGGGTGATGATCGAGCGCATGAAGCAGAGCTGCAACATCATCGAGCAGTGCATGGACAAGCTGCCTCCCGGCGAGTTCCGGGCGGCGAAGCTGCCCAAGACGCTCAAGCTCGACGGTGAGGCGTACGTGCGCACCGAGAACCCCCTCGGCCTCATGGGCTACTACCTGGTGGGCGACGGTCACAAGGAGCCGTACCGCCTGAAGATGCGCACCGCGTCGTTCTCCAACGTCAGCGTGATCCCGGCGATGTTGCCGGGCACCCTGCTACCCGACCTGATCTCGATCCTGGGGTCGATCTTCTTCGTGGTCGGCGACGTCGACCGCTGACCGCTCCGTCGCCGGCGGTCTCCCCGCTACGCTCACGTCATGGTTGGTGACCTGACGCCTGCACTTCGGGTCGCGATCGAGCGCGCCCGTGTCATCGCCGACACCGTGCTCTTCCCGCAGGCCCAGCAGACCGATACGGCGGACCTCGTCCCCGGTGGGCACCTCGATGCGCTGCGCCATGCAGGGCTGAACGGCCTCCAGGGTCCGGAGGGGCTCCTGGGTGGACTCGCCGCGGATCACGGGACCGCCCGCCTCGTGTTCTCCGCGGTCGCCGGCGGCTGTGGGGCGACCGCGTTCGTGTGGGCGCAGCATCACGGGGCGGTCCGGCGACTGTCGGGCGGCGACGGGCCGGGCCGTGACCGCTGGCTCCCGTCCCTGTGCGACGGATCGCTGCTGGCCGGGATCGGGTTCGCGTACCTGCGTCGTCCCGGTCCCCCGGCGGTTCGCGCGGTCGCGTCCGGATCGGGGTGGCGGTTGGAGGGGGCGGCGCCGTGGATCACCGGATGGGGTCTGGCGGACCTGTTCGTGATCATGGCACGAGCCGACGACGGCAGCGTGGTCACCGTCGTGGTCGACGATCCGTACGAGCGTCCGGAGCTGATCCCCGGCCCGCGACAACGGCTCGCCGTGATGGGGTCCACGGGCACGGTCTCGCTCCGGCTCGACGGGCTCGAGATCGGTGAGGCCTCGGTCGCCGGCGTGCAGTCCGCGGAGGCGTGGGAACGACGGGATAGGATCGGCTCGGCCATGCCCTCGTCCGCGCCGCTTGGGATCGCGGAACGGGCGATCGATCTGCTCGCGGGCAAGGGCGAGGCAGCACCCATCGCGGCCGACGCCGCGGTCGCCTTCCGCGAGGAGCTGGCGCAGCGCCAGCGCGGCGCCGACCGTATGGCGGGCGCCCTGACGGGCGTGAGCGACGGCGGGCTCGAGGCGGCCCTGGACCGGGGTGCCATCGAGCGCGACCACGGTCTGGATCTCGCCAGGAGGACCACCGATGCGCTGGTCGCCGCATCGGGTGGGGGCGCGATGGATCTGGCCCACCCTGCGCAACGGCTCTCTCGTGAGGCCACCTTCTTCTTGATCCAGGCCCAGACGGGTTCGCTGCGCGCGGCGTCGCTGCGTCGTCTTTCGCGCGAATCGCCTCTGCCTTGAGCGGTTGAGGGGCTCCAGTTCTGGACGCCTGGTGGCCGATAGGGGACCCGAGGGGTGATCCGAGCATGGAAGTGATCGGCCTGTTCCGCACGCAGGTGGGCAAAGATGGCAGCGTCGACATCTGGGCGAAGGGATGGCGTCTGGAATCCCAGGTCCCCGCGCTGGTGCCTGTCGCGCTTGGGGTCGCCTTCCTCTTCTCCCCGTTCCCCTTCGCGGTCCGTGCCGCCGGGTGCGCGCTCCTGTTGGGATGCGCCTGGCTCACGCTCCGGTTGTCCCGGATCGGGTTCCGTGCGAACCCAGCCGGTATCACCATCAACAAGGTGGTCCGCTCCCGCAACGTCCCGTGGGATCGGATCGAAGGCTTCATCGGCGCCAGGAACGAGCACGAGGGACGATGTGTGCTCCTGACGGCGGACGGGGAGCGTCTGCCGTCGCCCGGCACGCTCGACCCCGACGAGATGGACACGTTCTGGGGCGACGGCGAGGCGTCGGCGATCGACCAGCTGAACCGGCTCGCCACCAGATTGCGCCGATCGTTCACGGCGGGCGACGAGCCGACGACGGCGATCGATCTCACGATCGCCGAGGTCGAGCGCACCGATCCGGAGGGGGAATCGCCCGGAGCTCGCCGGCTCCGTTCGCTGTGAGCTCCGTCTGAGGTTGACGCTCGCCGGCGACGCGCTCGATGTGCGTCGCTAGCCGGCGAGGGCTCGACCGTCGGCGAGCCACTGGGGCTCGGCGATGTCGGTGTTCGCCGCCAAGAACCACCGGAAGCGTCCGAGACCAGCGGGGTCGACCAACATGACGGCTCGGCTGCGTCCGCCCCATGCGCGTACCGCGTCGCCGCCCCGGCCGGTGTTGAGGAGGTCTCCCTGGCGCTCGAGCTGGGTGAGCAGCCACGGCTCGAAGCCGAGCGCCGTCAGGGCCTCGCGCTGGGAGATCGTGGGGAACGCCCGGTGTCCGCCGGATGTCGCGGTGGCACGGAGGATGCCGAAATCGACGCCCACGGTGATGTCGGTATCGCCCGGGTCTCGGAGGATGTCCTCGACCACGCGGTGGTGTCGGTACCCGTGGACGGCACCACCCACCCCGTGTTCGGTGCCGTAGTCGATGGCCAGCAACGCTCTCGGGTCGGAGCACTCGAGGGCCTGGAGCACGAAGGAGGTGGCTCCGGTCGGGATCACGATCTCCTCGCCGGGTGCGGGGTCGATGGGGACGGGCGCTCCCGATTCGCCAGGCTCGGGCTCGATCGGCGTCAAGACCTCGACGAGGGTGTCTCCCTCGACGGCGACCCGCACCTCGCGGGGCCCGTCCTCGGTGCCGCGGACCCTCCGGAAGGCCAGGTTGTCCAGGAGCTCATGGGCCACCACGATGCCCGCGCCGTCTGCGGGCATGCGATCGAGCACGGTCACGCCGTCGATCGTGCTCAGGATCGCTCGAGCCCCGGCACTGCGTTCGACCGCGATCGCTTGAACGGGCAGGTCGTCCAGGTCGTCGAGCACTTGGCGGATCAAGGTGCCGTCGCCTCCGCCGGCCTCGACCAGGTGGCACGGATCAGGTCGTCCGAGCCGATCCCAGATCCCGCGAACGGCGTCGGCCACGAAGGTCCCGAACACCGGATGGACATGAGGACTGGTGACGAAGTCGCCGCGTGACCCCACCGGGGGATGCTCGTAGTAGCCACCCGGGCCGTACAGGGCCAGGTCCATGTACTCGGCGAAGGTGATGGGACCGCGCTCGCCGATCAGCGCGGCTACGGCGTCGAACACCGGTCGGCTCATGTCCCCGAAGTATCGGTGTGCAGGGCGAGGGCGACATCCTGGTGTTCCGGCGAAGGGTGCGTGACCTGGGAGAATCGCGCCGTGACCGATCGGATCAGGCAGGCAGCGTCCGTCGTCGCGGTGCGGGACGCCGGCGACCGGCCGGAGGTGCTGGTGCTCGAACGCAGTGCTGCGAGCCGGTTCCTGCCGTCGTACGTGGTGTTCCCGGGCGGGGCGGTGGACGAGGACGACGCGGTGCTCGCCGGGCGATGGTTCGGCTCGATCGACGAAGCTCCACGCGCCGCAGCCGTGCGCGAACTGGTGGAGGAAGCGGGCCTCGCGCTGACCGCGAACGGTTTGGTCCCCGCGGGCTCGCCGGACGCGATGGATCCGGTCGAGGCGTTCCCTCCCGAGGCCTCGCAGCTGCGGGCGCTCTGCCACTGGATCGCGCCGGAGGATGTCCCGGTCCGGTTCGACGCGCGGTACTTCGCCCTTCATGCTCCGGGCGAACTCGACCCCACCCCCGACGGGGACGAGGCGGTCCGCGCCTGGTGGGTGGAACCTCGCAAGTTGATGGACGAGTGGGAGCGAGGCGAACGCAAGCTGTACTGGCCCACCTGGTACACGGTGACCCAGTTGGCGGCTTGTGAGACCGCCGAGGCGTTGCTGGACCTGACCTTCGACACCCGCGAGCCCGACGACGCCCAGGTGGAACGCCTGCCGCGCTCGGTGTTCTGGCAGGACTGAGCCGATGCTGCGAGTCACGAGGGTGCTGGCTCCCAACCCCAGCGTGTTCACGCTGGAGGGGACGAACTCGTGGATCGCCGGAGAGGGCCCCGTCGTGGTGATCGACCCCGGGCCAGACGAGCCGGCCCACCTCGAGGAGGTGGCGCGCGCCGCGACCGCAACGGGTCCGGTGGCGGCGGTGGCGGTGACGCACGATCACCCCGACCATGCTCCGGGAGCGGTGGCGTTCGCCTCGATGGTGGGTGCGTCGCTGTTCGCCTTCCGGCTGGCCGGCGCCGAACACGTGCGGGACGGCCAGCGGCTGCCGGTGCCCGGGATGGACATCGTGGCGATCCACACCCCGGGGCACACGAGCGATCACCTCGCCTTCCACGTGCCGGGACAACGTGCCCTGTTCACGGGCGACGCCGTGCTGGGCCGGGGCACGAGCTTCATCGATCCACCGGACGGTGATCTGGCGCAGTACCTGCGGTCCCTCGCCGTGATGCAGGACGTGAAGCCACGAACGATCTATCCGGGTCACGGGCCCGTCGTGCTGGACGCCGGCCGCACGCTCCAGGAGTACGTGGACCATCGGGCCCAGCGGGAGGGGCAGGTGTTGGCGTCGGTGACGGGCGACGGTGCCACCGTCAAGGCGATGGTGGCCTCGATCTACGCCGACTACCCGGCCGAGGTGCACGAGCTGGCGGCTCGCTCCGTGCTCGCCCACCTGCTGAAGCTGGAAGCCGAGGGTCGTGTGCGGAAGCAGGGCCGGGGCAAGGACCCCGTGTGGACGGCGGCCGAGCCACGTTCGTGCGAACGATGCGGCAAGCCGGTCAGTGGCCGCGGTCGCTACTGCCCAACGTGCAGCTTGGTGATCCTGCAGGAAGGGTCGACCGCCGAGCCGGGCGCCTGAGCCGTCGGGCCTCATGGGGCTCCCGGCACGGGATGCAGGGCGGGGATCAGGAAGCGGCCTCGCCCCACGACCAGGACACGTCCGTCGTCACGGAGGGCGCGCAACGCTCGGTTCGCCGATTCACGCGACGTACCGCACAGCGCCGCCAGGTCCTCTTGGGTGAGCGCGAGGCGCACCAACGTGCCACCGGGAGCCGGGCGTCCGAATCGTCGCGCGAGGTCCTCGAGGCGTAAGGACACACGATCGATGACGTCGAGCCAGGCAAGCTGGTGCGCGAGGTCGGCCAGTCGCTGACGACGAGCGTCCACGAGACACCCGGCCCGGTCGGGTTCCACAGGTCGCAGCCGAACGGCGCTGAGCGCTCGCACGTCGGCCGGGGCGGGCGAACCGTGCGGCCCACCGACGGGGTCGCCCGGGCCCAGGACATCGAGTCCCAGCACCCGCCCGTCGTCGTCGACCGCCGATTCCAGCAGGGCGCCGTGCGTCACGACGGACACCCCCGAACAGGGCTCACCTTGTCGCACGATGACCCGGCCGGCGGGAACTGGCAGGTCGTCCTCGATGGTGCCGATGCGGCGAACCGCGGTGGGTGCCACGACACCGTCTCCCTTCCGGGGGAGGTCCGGCGGAGCGCGACCATATCCGCCGGGTCCGACATGGACCGCCTCCCCGGTGTCACCCAGCGTCGTCTCCAGGTGGCACACGGGCTAGGCTGTGGACCTCAGGCCCGACCGAGGACGAGCGTACCCAGGAGGCACCGTGGCGAAGCCCAAGCTCGACAACGTGCTGGCGGGCGTGCCCCTGTTCGAGGGGCTCTCGAAGCGACACCTGAAGAAGCTGGCCTCCCTCGCGGAGATGGCGGACTTCATGGAGGGCGCCTCGGTGGTGAAGGAAGGAGAGCCGGGCGAGAGCTTCTTCGTGGCGATCACCGGACAGGCGAAGGTGACCGTGAAGGGCAGGACGGTCCATCGCATCCTGCCGGGCGATCATTTCGGCGAGATCTCGCTGCTCGACGGCGGAGATCGCACCGCCACCGTATTCACCGAGACACCGATGACCCTGCTCATGATCGACCGCAAGCCCTTCCTGAAGATGCTCGCGGACGACCCTGAGGTCTCGGTCTCGTTGCTGGAGGGTCTGGCCCGCATGATCCGCCGGGTCGACCGTTCACTCGCCCGGTAGCCTGCTGCTTCATGAAGGTCGAGTTCAGCCCACCCGCGCCGCCGCCACCCGCGGATCAGCCCGACGCCAAGGTCGAGCCCGGTCCCGTCGTGGCCACCGCGAGGTGGGTCGATGGTTCGGTCCTCGTCGAGGCCGACGATCCGGAGATGCGCGGAGGCCTGGAGCGAGCGTTCCGACGCACACCCGTGGTCACCGACGACGCGTCGTATCGCCGGCAGGGTACCCACGGCGAGGTCCAGGTGCAGCCGGGGGATCTGGAGTGGTTCCGGGCCGTTTCCTACGTGCGCGTGCCCGCCGAACTCGGACTGGTGGCCCGGCTTGTGCCCGGCGTCACCGAGGGGGGGTTCGACCCCGCAGCCGGCTACCGCCGGTTCGACGAGTCGATCGAACGCCTGGAGTCGGGGACCTAGCTCAGGGCTGAGCCGCGAGCCACGCCTTCCCCGCGTCGCAGAAGCTCCGGAAATCGCAGTGCCGGCACCACGAGCCGGGGGTGGGGTCGAACTCGCCCGCCGCGATGGCATCGAGCGAGGCCAGCACCCGCTGCCGGACCACGTCGGGGTCGTCCATGGGCCGGGTGACCTCTTCGCCGCTGGCGAGGTAGAAGTACGTGAGGGTGACGTCGGCCGACGCCTTGCCCCAGATCTCCACGGCGGCCAGGCCGTAGATGTCGAGCTGCAGGCCGGCGGTGGGATCGGCCGACGAAGGCTTGCGACCGGTCTTCCAGTCGACCACCTCCCAGGGCCCGTCGACGGTGCCGAAGATCGCGTCGATGCGTCCGCCGACGGACGAATCGCCCAGCCGCAACAGGAACGCGCGCTCGGCGAACAGCGGCGAGGCGTCGGCGAACCGGCTGGTCATGAACGCATCGCGGAGACGCTCCACGCGTCCCGGGTCGCCAGCAAGTTCCTCGTCGGTGAGGTCGGGCCGATCGTCCATCTCCAGCAGCTGACCCTGGCCGCGAGCTCGCCGTTCGATCCAGGCATGGATCTCGGTGCCGATGCGCGCCGCGGGTCCGCTGAACCGCGGAAGCGGACGAACGCTCGACCAGTAGAAGCGCTTGGGGCACTGCGCGTAGGTGATGACGGCGCTGGCGCCCACCGTCTGGGGGACGCGCTCGACGCCCGGGCCACCTTCGACGGCTTCGCGATCGCGCAGGTGGGAGGCGAGCTGGCGACGCTCGGCGGCGGCACGCTCGAACGTCCCCCTGTCTTCGCCCTCGAGCGAGTCCACCAGGGTCGCCTGCACCGCACCGTCGGCGACCGCCTCGACGGCGGCCGCCCGCCACCCCGACCTGAACAGTGCGTCGGTGTCGTCAGGCCGCGCCGGGCCCGGCCAGTCGCGCACCAGGTTCAGGCGTTGGCCCAACATGGGGTTCTGCTCGTCGTCACCAGGGGCGCCCGCGGCCACCGTGACCGTGGCATCGCCGCTGTCCGTCCCCCAAGCCGCGAGCTCGGCGAAGAACTCGCTGGGCCCCTTCGCGTTGACGTTCTCGCCGTACCAGGTGCTGGCGCTGACCCAGAGCGAGCGGCGCGCACGGGTGAGCGCGACGTACATCGTGCGCCGTTCCTCGATGATCTCCTGCTGTTGGAGATCCCGCTTGAAGTGGGAGAGCACGCCGTCGAACCGGGGCAGGATCGAGGCGTCACCTCGGAGCTCGAAGTCGAGCGAGTAGCCGCGCTCGGCGGGGTTCTGCTGGATACGCCGGGAAGGCAGCAACCCGGTGGCCACCCCCGGCACGAACACGTGGTCGAACTCCAAGCCTTTGGCCTGATGGATCGTCATGACCTTGACGGCGTCCTCGTCGGTGGGTTGGACGGGTTCCCATTCCTCCTTGTCCAGCGCCTCGACCGCATCGACGTAGTCCAGGAACGCGCGCAAGGTGAGTTCGCCCTCGACGGGCTCGAAGCCGTGCACCTGCTCCAGGAACGCCGCGAGGTTGCGTCCGCGCTGGGCCGCCACCACGCGATCGACGTCGGCGTCGAGCTCGTCGACGATGCCGATGCGTCGGATCACTTCGCCCAGGAACTCGGCCACGGGCCGTCTCGCCTGCGTGCGGAGGTCGGAGAGTTCGTCGCGGAACTCCTCCAGCCTGGCGACGCCGTCCTCGGACAAGCCTTCGACCTCGTCGAGATGCTCCAAGGCCTCGGCGAACAGGAACGGGGTGTCCTCGTCGTCGCCACCTTCCTCCCGCCACTGGTAGTTCTTGCCCTTGGCCCACCGGGCGACCAGAGCCAGGTCCTTGAATCCCAGCCGGTAGCGGGGACCCATCAGGATGCGGGCGAGCGCCACGCTGGCCATGGCGTCGTTGGCGGCGCGGGCGTACGCCAGGACCTCCACCACTTCGGGCAGTCGCAGCAGGCCGGCCAGGCCCACGACCTCGACCGGGATGTCCCGTTCGGCGAAGGCCTGCTGCAGCAGGAAGAACAGCCGCGACGTGCGGCACAGCACGGCGACCTCGGACCAACGGGCGCCGTCGTCGTGCAGCGTCACGATGCGATCGGCCACCCACTGCGCCTCGGTGAGCTCGTCGCGGTGCGAGGCCACCGCGACCTCGCCCTCACCGTTGGGCGGGAACGGCACGAGCCGTTTCTCGGGGTCGGGGCGCTGGTTAGCCGGCAGCGGTCCGATGACGGTGTCGGCCGCGCCGAGGATGCGCGCGCCGCTGCGGAAGTTCGTGAACAGCGGAAGCCGGGGCGCCGGCGTGCCGTCGCTGCACGAGAACACCGTGGGGAAGTCCAGCAGGTTCGACAGGGCGGCGCCTCGCCACGCGTAGATGTTCTGATCGGGGTCACCGACGGCCGTGACGGGATGACCGCCGCCGAACAACGCTTCCATCAGCCGGGCCTGCGCCACGTTCGTGTCCTGATACTCGTCGAGCAGCACGGCGCCGAACCGGTCGCGGTAGTCCTGGCCCACCTCGGGATGCGTGGTGGCGATCCGCATGGCGAGCTCGATCTGATCGCCGAAGTCGATGACCCCCAGGTCGCGCTTGAGCCGCCGGAACACGGCCGAGGCCCGCGCGAGTTCGATGCGTTCCAACGCCGAGTAGTAGGCGCGGTCCGACCGATTGCCCTTGAGTGCCTCCAGGCGGGAGGTGCAGAACTCCACGATGGTGTCGGGCTCGACGAGGTGGTTCTGGGCCTGGGCGTCGAGGTTGAGGATCTTGTCCACCACACTGGGCTGCCATTCGGTCTTGACGTGGTCGAACGTCATCTCGTCGAGGACGCGGCCGGCGAGCTCCACACGCTGGGCCTGGCTCAGTACGCGCTGACCGGGTTCGATGCCGGCGAGGATGCCGTAGCGATCGAGCACCTGGGCCGCCATGGCGTGGTAGTTCACGATCTGGGGCTCCTCGCCCTCGGGAAGGTCGATGCCGGACAGGGCACGACGCACCCGGTTCCGCAGGTTCTCCGTGGCCTTCACGGTGAAGGTGAGACACAGCACGTTGCCGGGCAGCACGCCGGGGTTGTCGTCGGGCTGGATGCGATCGAGGGCGGCGAGCGCGAGATAGACCACGCGCGCGGCCATGACGCTGGTCTTGCCCGACCCCGCGCCGGCCACCAGCACGTACGGCTGGAGCGGCATGGAGATCGCGGCCCACTGCTCGTCGGTGGGCGGCGCGCCGCCCATGGCGGCGACGATCTCGTCGGGCACGGTGACCGGCGTGACGCTCATACCGGCGCCCCCGCTCGGACCTGCTCGACGGGGAACACGGGCTGGCCCTCGGCGTAGAGCGGGCACAGCGTCTGGAAGTCGCAGAACCGGCAGTTGGCGTACGGGTTGGGCCGGAACACCTCGGTCTCGTTCAGCTCCTTCTTCCGCGCGATCAGCGACGCGAGGCGTTCGCGCATGCCGGCTTCGTAGGTTTCCTCGTCGCGTTCGGTGATGGGGAGCTTGCGGAAGTCGGCGGCATCGGACCGACGCCAGTTCCCCCGCAGGAACGCCAGCTCGACGGTGCGGACCGGCTGGTAGTCGGCGAGCACGTCGGAGTCCTGGACGGCGAGGTAGTAGATGCCCAGCTGCAGACTCTCCTGGGGCGGCCCGGCGTTGTCGCTCTTGCCGGTCTTGTAGTCGGTGATGACCGTGCCGTCCTGCACCGCGGGGCCGATCCGGTCGATGTAGCCCAGCACGGTGACGCCTTCGAACTCGAACTCGAAGTACTGCTCGATCGCGAGGGAAGGCTTGTCGCCGTAGGTGTCGAACCAGTTCTTCAGCATGGATTCGCGTGCCAGCTTGCGGAACGCCTCCGACACGGCACGCGAGGGGAACTCCTGCGGCCGCCACCGTTGGTGCAGCACCTCGATCATGGCGCGAGGTTCCTTGGGGATCTCGCCGCGCTCCACCTCTTCGATGATGCGGTGCACGGTCTTGCCCACCCAGGCGTGGTAGCCACCGGGCCTGCCGAGACCGAGCTCGTCGCCCAGCACGTGCATGAGCTCGCAGGCTTCGAGGTTGGACAACCGCGAGTACGAGACGCGGATGGTCTCGTGCAGCGGTCGCCCGGTGTCGGTCCAGTCGCGCTGGAACCACCACCGCCGGGGGTCGACGTCCAGCGCCACGAGTCCGTCGAGCGCCGCGAGGCGTCGCCAGCCGGGCAGACCGGGATCGGCGAGCTCGTGCCGCCAGCTGGCCGTGGCTTCACGCGTGGACACCGGTTCCTCGAACGGCCCGGTGGGCGCCGGTTCCCACGCGTCGGACGGCACGAACCTGGACCGGCTGGACAGGGCGTCGGCATCGGCGGCAGGGTGGGGGTCGGCGCAGGTGAGGACCACGCGACGGGACGCCCGGGCCACCACCATGTCGAACAACCGACGTTCGTCCTCGAGCCGGGTGCGGTTGCGCTCGGCGTTCGAGATGGGGTGTTCGAGCACGGCAAGATCGAACATGGGCTCGGGACGCGAGACGCTGGGGAAGTTCCCCTCGGTGACACCGGTGACCACCACCGTGTCGAACTCGCGCCCCGCCGTGCCGTGGGCGGTGAGCACCTGCACCGCGTCGGCGCGTGAACGCTCCCATGCCGAATAGCCGGGGCCGTGCTCGCCCGCGTCGAGGGATTCCAGGAACGCCTGCACGCTCTTGTCGCCGCCCGCGGCATCGGTCTCGGACACCACGTTCGCGAACATGACGACGGTGTCGAGGTCGCGGCGGGCCTCGGCGTCCTCGTCGGCGCGTTCCACCAACTGCCGGGAGCACGCGAGCCCGTCCCACAAGGTGCGGAACGCGTCCTGCACGCTCATGCCGGCGAAGAGCGCCGCCTTGGCCAGGGTCTCGCGCGCCACCTGGACGCGGTCGAGCTCCTCGGGGGTGAGCCCTTCGTCCACGTCGAGCGCGTTGGCGATCGAGCCGGTGTCGGCGCGCGCGGCGCGCAGCAGTCCACGAGCGACGGCGGGCGAGAGCCCCACCACGTCGGAGGTCACGAGCTGTTCCACCAATTCCTCACGCTGGGTGGGGTCGGCAACCAGCCAGCGCAACGCGAGGACGTAGGGCCGCGTGGCCGGTTCAGCGGTGAGCGAGAGGCCGCGTTCGGGGATCGCTCGCGGGATGCGGGCGTCGCCGAGCGCCCGAAGCAACCCACCGAGCACCGAGCCCTGGCGCCGCACGACCACGGCCATGTCCGCCCAGCCCACGCCCTCCTCGACGTGCAGGCGACGCAGCTCACGGGCGATGGCGGCATGTTCCTCGGACGGGTGCGGCGCGACCCAGGCCCGTCGTTGCACCGGCTCGCCGTCGGTCCGGTGGTTCGTCTCGAGCGTGATCGTGGCCGCGCCGTCGAACGCCTCGGAGGCGAACCGGTCGAGCGGGACCCGGGTGGTTCCCTGGAACGAGAAAACGTGGGCCTCGGGGTCCGCCGCCACGACGAGGTCGTGCGCGCGCAGCCCACGGATCACCGCTTCACCGGCCAGGGTGGTGTCCTGATAGTCGTCGACGAGGAGATGGTCGAACAACGGCGCGCCCTCACCGGCCGCGGAGGCCGCTCGCTGGACCAGTCCGGCGAAGTCGACCACCCCCAGGTCGTCCATCACGGTCTGGTATTCGCCGAGGAACCTGGCGAGCTCGTGCCAGCCGGTGAGACCGCGCCGGTCGGCGGCGGCCACGATGTGCTCGGGCGTCCGCAGTCCTTCCTGGGCCCGCAGCAGGAACTGGCGGACCTCGTCGGCGAAGCCGCGCAGGCCCAGCAGCGTTCCGTAAGCGGGCCAGGCCTCGGGATCTTGGTCGGTGAGCAACTCCTGGACCCTGGCGAACTGCTCGGCCGCCGACAGGATCTGCGGCGGCTCGTCGCCCGCGGCCTCCAAGCGGTCCTTCAGCACGCGGTTGGCGAGACCGTGCATGGTGACCACGTTGAGTCCCGGCAAAGAGGCGGGCAGCCTGGCGTGGAGTGAGGCGCGGGCCGCCGCTCTCGACGCCGACGACCCGAGGACCAACGCCACCCGCTCCGGGTCGGCTCCGTCTTCGATCAGGGCCGCGAACCGCTCCCGGAGGATGGCCGACTTCCCCGTCCCCGGCGCTCCGACGACCAGGAGGGCGCCCGCGTCGTGCTGGAGCACGCTGAACTGCGACGCATCGGGGGAGAACGGGGCCACCACGGGGGCGATGCTACTCGTCACCTCCGACAGTGGCGCCGAACCGCAAAGGGCGCCGGATCATGCATCGGGGCGCGGCGGCACCCATGGCTCCCCTTCGCCCCCGCCCACCATCGTGGCGGGGTCCGGTCGTCCCTCGATCACCCGCCGATACCAGCGTTCGATGTCGTCGGTGTCGAGTGATCCCACCAGGACACCGTCGCGCAGCACGTAGCCCTGTCTTCCGCCGAGCCACTCCAAGGCATCGTCCAGGCTCTCGTCCGCCGCGAGGGTGGGGGTCTGCATCAAGGGGATCATGCCGTCGCGGACCGGACGCATCGGATCGCGCGCGCCCACCTTCCGGGCGCTTTCGAACGACACCGTCCCTACCAACCGGCCCGCGTCCACCACGGGGAACGACCGACCGCGGGCGTCCCGCAAGACGGAATCGAGCGCCTCGACCAGCGTGATGTCGGCGGACACCGTGACCGAGGCTGGCTGCATGGCGTCGGCCACCGTCCCCCGGGTCAGCTGGTCGCGGATCGCGATCCGGCGGTCCATCGCCCGGCCGGAGGTCACCATGACGAAGCCCATGTATCCGAGGAACAGGGAGAAGCCGGAGTCGTTGCCCTGGCTGAACGACACGACCGCATAGGCGATCGTGGCGACGCCGATCGCGAGTCCCACGTAGCCGGCGACGCGCATCCCGATGCGGCGACTCCCCGTGATCCCCCACACGGTGGCCAGCAGCATGCGACCACCGTCCAACGGGAACCCGGGCACCGTGTTCAGCGCGGCGAAGATCACGCTGATCCGCGCCAGCCAGTCGAGCAGATCGGAGACATCGCCATGGGTGAGCGTGGCCGCGACCCAGAAGACCCCGCCCAGCACCAGCGTTGTGGCGGGACCGACCAAGGCCACGAGGAACTCGCCCTTGGCACCGCGAGCCGCCGCCTTGGTCTCGGTGGCACCGCCCCAGAAGACCAGCGTGATGCCCATCACCGGCAGGTCGAGGCCGCGCGCCATGGCAGCATGCGCCGCTTCGTGCAGCAGGACGCTGCCGAAGAACAGGACGGTGACGAACACGGCGAGCAGCAACGCCTCCAGGCCGGTGACCCTGTTGGCCAGGTCCGCGTACCGGACGAACACGAAGAGCAGGGCGATGCCTACCCACGAGCTCCCCACGTACACAGGGATGCCCCGAACGGTCGCGATCCTCCATCGGTGGCCGATCCCCATCGTTCGAGCCTACCCCCAGCGTGCACGTCGGACCCGGCTCAGCCGAGGCGGTCGGCCGGTTCGGGGGTCCGCTCCGGTTCGGCCGTCCGTTTCAGGGAGAACCCGACCGACGCACCGATACATCCGGCGATCACCGCCAAGCTGGCCCAGATGGGCACGTGGTACAGATCGGCGATCAGCATCTTCGCCCCGACGAACACCAGCACGGCGGCCAGGCCGACCTTCAGATAGGTGAAGCGCTCCATCATGCCGGCCAGCAGGAAGTAGAGGGCCCGCAGGCCCAGGATCGCGAAGGCGTTCGACGTGAAGACCAAGAACGTGTCCGAGGTCACGGCGAAGATCGCTGGGATCGAGTCCACCGCGAAGATCACGTCCGTGGTCTCGACCACCACCAGCACGGCGAGCAACGGTGTGGCCAGTCGCCGGCCTGCCTCCCGCACCGTGAACCGCTGCCCCCGATAGTCCGGCGTGACGGGGACCACTCGTCGGAAGGCCCGCAGCACCGGGTTCCTGCCCGGGTCGACGTGGTCGTCGCGCTGCAGGGCCATCCTGATGCCGGTGAACACGAGGAAGGCGCCGAAGACGTAGATCGTCCAATGGAACTGCTCCAGCAGCGTTGCTCCTGCGACGATGAACACCGCGCGGAGCACCAGCGCCCCGAACACGCCCCAGAACAGCACCCGGTACTGGTAGGCGGCCGGCACGGCGAAGTAGCCGAAGATCAGCGCGAACACGAAGATGTTGTCGATCGACAGGCTCTTCTCGATCAGGTAGCCGGCAAGGTACTGGCCGCCGGACTCCGGCCCCTGCCAGAGCCACACCACCACGCCGAACGACAGTCCCAGCGTGACCCACACCACGCTCCAGATCGCGGCCTCACGCGTGCTGACCGCGTGCGCCTCCTTGTGGAAGACCAGCAGATCGACGGTCAGCATCCCGATGATGAACGCGACGAACGCCACCCACATCCATGGATCCACCTGCATGCCCAAGCTCCTTCGGTCCGTCGGCGGCTCGCCTGGGCGCTGGTGCGCGCGGCTCCTCGCCGTTCGTTCCGAAGGTCTCTCCCGTCCTGAGACCTCGGCGCCGGGTCCGAGAACGGACCGGAATGACGGCGACCGAGCGTGGGGATACTCCCCTCCGGTGGTGCCATCCATGCTACCGCCGGATGCGGGAAGCTCGGATCATTCCAGGTCGAGGTCGAGCAATCCGCCGAGCTCCGCCGCGTTGCGGACCGCGAAGTCGCGGTAGCAGTTGTTCATCAGAACGTGGGTCTCCCGCGTCTGCCCGGCGAGCGCTTCTATCCGTGGTACCCATTCCTGCAGCTCATCCTTCGGGTAGTCGTAGCGGAACCGTTCGGACGCGCTGTCGCTCTTGGTGTTCCAGGCGGCGTTGTTGCGGCCGTGGAACCGCACCATCGACAGGTCGTCCGCCGTGGCGGCGGCGATCGGCGGCACGCTCGAGTCGAATCCCTGCGGCATGTCGACGCACACGAGCGGGAGGTTCCGCTCCTCGAGGAAGCTCAGCGTCTCCTCGGTGTTCTCGGGCTTCAGCCACGACGTATGCCGGAACTCCACGGCCACCCGGTAGTCGGGGAGCCGCGCCACGCATTCCTCGATGTAGTTCTTGTTCTTGCGGCTGATCGTGAACCACTGCGGGAACTGGAACAGCACAGCGCCCAGCTTGCCCGCCGAGTGCAGTGGCATCAGCGCGTCACGGAAGCGTTGCCACACCTCGTCCACCGCGTCGTCGGGCACGGCGTCGCGGTAGACGAACCGCTTCTCCAAGGCCCCCGGCGGCATCTGCGCCTGGATATCCTTGTAGAGCGAGTTGGGTCGCGTGGGGTGGTTCGTCAGCAGGGAGTAGGCCTTGATGTTGAAGGTGAAG
Source organism: Actinomycetota bacterium (assembly GCA_035535815.1). Lineage (GTDB taxonomy): Bacteria > Actinomycetota > UBA4738 > UBA4738 > HRBIN12 > JAOUEA01. Next base: position 21,386 of record DATLPI010000269.1, read on the forward strand.
TGCGCCGGGGTTCGCTCGATCCACAGCACGGAGTTCTTCTCGCTGGGTGGGAAGTAGTAGGTGGAATCCACCTCCACCAGCGGGAAGCGTGAGGCGTAGAACTTCAGGCGGGCTTCGGCGGACTTGGCCTCAGGTGGGTAGAAGTTGCCGTCCTTGACCAGCGTGGGGTCGGTCCACGACGAGGTCCCGATCAAGATGGTGCCGGCCATCTAGAGGTACCTCGCCGACGCCATGGCCACGACCGCGAGGAGGACCAACGAGAAACTCACGCGCTCGGCTAGGACGAGCCGGTGCTGCAGCGCGCCGATCCGCGCAGCCGTCTCGGGCGGGGGTTGTTCGCCCGACTTGGCGACCTGCTTCCCGAGGGACACGAGTCGACGGATCGTGGGACGCGTCAGGCTCGCGGCGACGCCGAGCCCCGAGATCCCGAGCACACGGCCCACCGTCAAGGTACCGAAGCTCGAGCCGATCCAGTCGCTGAAGCTTGGATACGTGTGCCAGTCGCGCCAGTACAGCAACGATCCGGCGACGACCGTGAACAGGGCGTCGATGAAGACGACATCCACGAACCTGCGTCGGCGAAGCTCCGACATGAACGGCGCCCCCGCCGGCCCGAGCGCCGCGGCGCTGGGCTGTACGAACACCACAACCACGAACAACGAGCCGACCCAGATGACACCCGTGACGATGTGGACGATACGAAGGAGGATCACGCCAGGTCGTCGTTCGGGAGTGGCACCGAGGTGTCCTCGGGCCCGGCCTTCTTCTCCGCTTTGGCGGCCTTCTTCCGGAGCACCACGTCCTTGGCTTGTTCGGCCTTGGTCTTCGCCTTCACGAGGAGCCGGCGCGCCCACACGTACTCGGTGGACAGGATCGCCAGGCCGGCGAAGATCAGCAACCAGCCGGGGCCCGGCAGCACCAGCAGGGCGATCCCCGCCAGGATGACCGCGAACCCTGCGATCGTGATGCCCACGCGTTTGCCGTTACGACCGATGAACCGGCCCACGGCCTTGACCCAGACGATCGAGGGGTGGTCGTGCCACCGCCTGGCCGTACCCGGATCGGCGAGGAGTTCCTCGACGACGGCACTGGCATCGACTTCCTCGGGGTCGTCGCCCCAGACGTCGTGACGATGAGGGTGCTCCGTCATGGGGGTCATCCTCTCACGCGTCCGCGCGAGCGAGAACCCCGTTCGGGTCAGTCGTCGTCGTGGTCGTCGTCGCCTGAGCCCGGGCCGCTGTTGTCGTCCCCGCCGCCGTGGTCGTCGGGCGAGGCGGAGGTGGTTTGGGTCGGCTCGGTGGTCCCGCCGCCGTGGTCGTCGGGCGAAGCGGTGGGAGTGGGGATTGCCGTGTGGGGCGGCGGCGTCTGGGTCGCGCCCACGATGTGGACCGCAGGCGGCGGTTGGCTCAGTGTGCTGCCGGCCAGGGCGAACGCCCCCAGGGACATCGCCAGCGCGAGAGCGATGCCGCCCAAGCCGTACGCCACCATCTTCGTGTTCCGTCCCATGCCAAGGAATCTAGTGACCTGCGGGCTAAGCGTGGGTTAAGGCCCCGCGTCGCGATCAGCTTGCGGCACCAGGCCGGCGATCGCGCGGCCAGCGTTTCAGCTCGTACAGGTCGGAGCGCTCCAGCGCGAAGCGGACGTGAGTCCACCACGCATCCGCGTCATCGCCCGCCGGAGCGAGCGGCAGGATGGGTCCGTAGATAACGCTCCCCGCCGGGAGCAGTTGCAGTGTTGGAACCCCGAACACGTCGAGCTCGCGGGCGGCCAGGTACTCCTCACGAACCTCATCGGCCAGGGTCGGGTCCTTGACTGCACGCTCGACCAGGTCGGGAATGCCCGCATCGACCGCCGCCTTGCTCGCCAACTCGGGCACGAGCTCCAGTCGCTGGTCGTGGCGGAGGGCACCGTAGGCGGCGTAGTAGGCCTCGAACGCCCCGTCGCCCCCGTCCCTGCGCGCGAGGAGCAATGCGACATGGGCCTCGCCGTAACGCTGCGAGGCTTCCCAGAAGGGGGCGTCGCGTTCGGAGCTGTTCAGCTCGAGGCTGAAGAGTTTCCATTCGATCGAGAGCACGCCACGGTCGCGGAGGTCGCGGAGCCACAGCGCCGTCTGCCATGCCCACGGGCAGGCCGGGTCGATCCACAGTCGAACGCGGGGGACCTCGGGCTGGTCGTGCGACACGGGCGGCTCCATCCTCTAGGACACGTCGATCGGTCCGGTGGCTTCCTGGCCAGTATGGGCGTTCGGGAAGCGAGCCTCCACGCGCGTCCCCCCGTCCGATGGATTCTCCACGCTCAGCGTGCCGCCCCACTTCTCGGCGAGGTCCCGGGCGATCGCCAGTCCCAGGCCCGAACCCCCTGGAGGTGAACCCTTCCCACGGTAGAACCGCTCGGTCACCTTCGACCGTTCCTCCTCGGGGATCCCGGTGCCGTGATCCCGGATCGCGATGAACGCCAGACCGTCGTTGTTGCCCGTCTCGATCTGGATGGGACCGGGCGCGTAGTGGATGGCGTTGTCGACCAGGTTGTCCACCAGCTGCTCGACGTCGGTCGGATTCACGTGGCTCGATGCGCCGACGCCGTCGACGGTCAGGGTCGAGCGACCGGCACGTGCGCGGTCCCGCCATCGTTCGACGGCGTCATCGGCGATCGCACGGAGATCGACGGCGGCGGGCAAGCCTTCCTCGATGTCGTGCGCCATCTCCAACATGCGGTCGACGGTGGCCGCCATGCGATCCACATCCTGATCTGCGGCGAGCAGTTGACGACGAAGCTCAGGGTCGGTCGCGTCATCGGCGGCGCGTTCGATGCGCAGCTTCATGCCCGTGAGGGGTGTGCGCAGTTGGTGGGATGCGTTCGCCACGAACGAGCGCTGTGCTTCGAACGTTCGTTCCACTCGATCGGCCATCTCGTCGAACGAGGCGGCGAGATCCTCCACTTCGCGAGGCCCCTTGATGTCGCCGGCACGCGCCGTGAGGTCACCGTCGCCGAGGCGTTTGGCTGTGGCCGCCAGTCGCGTCAGCGGTCGCGCGAGCGAACCGGCCAGGCCGAACGCGATCAACATCCCCGCGAGGAGCCCTCCGAGGCCGATCACGATGATGCCGATCGTGATGTTGCGGACCGTGTCGGTCACGGTCTGCACTTCGAACGTGATCCTGACCGCCCCGGCGATCGTCGTCTGTGACGACCCCGAGGAAGTGTCGTCGATGATGGGTGCGGCGGCCACCATGATGTCGTAGCCCAATTCCTCGCTCCGGCGGATGCGTGCCTCGGGCTGACCCTCGTCGAGCGCGATGCCGATCTCTTGGCGTTCAGGGGTGTTGTAGTTCTCGCCCACCGCCGAGGTTGGTGGATCCGGGAACGGGTTCGCGTCAGCGAGGACGACGCCCTTGGCGTTCATGATGATGACCCTGCCATCGATCTGTTCGGAGTAGACCTCGGCGCGGGCCTGGAGCTGGTCCCGTTCCGCGGGGGCGAGCGCTTCAGCACCGATCACGGCGGCGAGTGCCTGCGCGGTCACCTTCGCCTGCCCCACGAGTTCGCTCACGGCGCGAGCCCGCAGGTTGAACGCCAGCGGCACGGTGAGGGCCACGATCACCGTGAGCAGGATGTAGGCGAACGCGAGGACCAAGCGAGTGCGGACCTTCACGCCGGCCTCCTTCCCACCGTCAGTCGAGGTCGTCGGCGGATGCGAACCGGAACCCGACGCCGCGCACGGTGGTGATGTAACGCGGGTGGCGAGGGTCGTCCTCGATCTTCCTGCGGAGCCAGGACACATGCACGTCCAGCGTCTTCGTCGGACCGAACCAGTGGGGGTCCCATACCTCGTCCATGATCTGCTCCCGCGGCGCGACGTCGCCGGCGCAGGACATCAGGTGCGCGAGCAGGTCGAACTCCTTGGCCGCGAGTTCGATCGTCTCACCGTCCTTGGTGACGATGCGAGCAGCCGGATCCAACGTGATGGCGCCCACCGTCATGGGTGTCTTGCGCTCGGTCGGTCGCCCACGGCGCGTGATGGCCCGCATCCGAGCGACGAGCTCACCGGCGCTGAACGGCTTCACGACGTAGTCGTCGGCGCCGAGCTCGAGACCGACGATGCGATCGATCTCCTCCCCGCGGGCGGTCAGCATGATGATCGGGACGTCAGAGTGCTTGCGGATGTCGCGACAGAGGTCTCGTCCGTCGCCGTCGGGCAACATGACGTCGAGCAAGACGAAGTCAGGGTCGAACTGCTCGAACGCCTCGGTCGCCTCGCTGATCGTGGCGGCGACACGCGGCTCGAAGCCTTCGCGGGCGAGATGTTCGCCGAGCGGTTCGGAGATCGTGGTCTCATCCTCGACGAGCAGGACGCGTGCCTTCATCGCCAAAGGGTAGCGGGCGGGCCCTACTCACGGCCTCGAAGTTGTCAGTCTTGTGAATGTCATCCCCCTTGTGTAGAACACGCCCAACTGGTCGATCTGGATCGGCGAGCCAGGGGGAGGACGGGATGGCGACGACCGTTGAGCACGCCGCGGGTGCGAGAGGCGTTGGCACCTTGCGGGAGTCGAACCGTTACCGGATTTTCGTTGCCGCCGTTTGTTTGGTTGCCCTGGCTACTCTCTTCCTTTGCGCGATTCCAACCAGCTCCGGCTTCGCGGCGGCTCGGTCAAACGGTTGGGACATCCTGGTGTGGACGCTCCTTGTCGGTTGCACATCCTGCCTGCCGATTTACAGTGGCCGAGGTGCCTGGTTGTCGCTGGACCTCCCACTCCTATTGGCGGCAGGGTTTGTCTTCGGCCCAGCCATCGCGGGGGCGATCGGGCTACTGGGCGCTTGGGACATGCGTGAGATTCGCCGAGACATCTCGCCAACAAGAGCCGTCTTCAATCGTTCCCAAGTAGCACTGAGTGCAATGGCTGGAGCCCTCGTTTTCGGAGCCGTCGGTGGCAGGATCGGGACTTGGCCGCAGGCAGGACTGGCCGCGATCTTCGGACTGCTTGCAGACTGTGCGGTGAACTACTCCCTCGTTGCAATGTCGACATCCATAACTCAGCGCAGGCCGTTCACGTCTGTTCTCAAAGAGATGCGACTTGGCCCTGCAAGGTCATTCGTTCCCTGCTACTTGGCGCTTGGCCTAGTGGCCGTATTGATCGCCGAAGCGTACGCATCATTGGGAATCGCGGGTGTTCTTGCATCGATTGCGCCAGTTCTGCTCGCGCGACAAGCCTTCCAATCCAGCCACATGCTTCACGATGCGAACGACCTACTCCAAGTGCGTGACAGGGCCCTCAATGAGCTCGATTCCAGGATTGCCAGCGAGCGACGTGACGAGCGCCTTCTCCTTGCCGGGGAAATTCATGACGAGGTCTTGCCGCCATTGTTCAAGGTCCACCTGATGGGGCAGGTCCTCAAACAGGATCTCAGCTCGGGCCGGCTCCTCGATCTGGACGATGACCTCCCACAGTTGCTTGAGGCAACTGAGGTGGCGCAATCCGCGATTCGAGACCTCCTAGGCGACTTGAGGCGGTCGCCTCTTGGAGCCGGAGGCTTGCTGCCGACAGTTCGGCTGCTAGCTGATC
>DATLPI010000270.1:0-11783 GCA_035535815.1 Actinomycetota bacterium
GGCCTCCCAGTTCGCCGGCGGGAGCCTCACGGTTCCGGTGGCGACCACGTCGTCGGCCTACGTCCGGGTCGAGGTGCTGGACTCAACAGGAAGGGTCAAGGCCAGCTCCAACCCGGTGTGGCTGCTGAGGGCCGCACCTCCCGGGGGGATCCCGGACGCTCGCGCCGTGTGAGCCTCAGGCGTTTCGTCCCGGTACCGGCACGGGCTGCCAGTCCGGCGTGGTGGAGGCGAACGGCAGATCGAGGATCACCTGGGGTGACGCACCGTCGGCCTGCATCATCCACAGGTCCGGCAGGAAGCCCCCGATGCGGTCGCTCGCGAACACGATCGTGGCGCCCGTCGGCGAGGGCGCGGGGTCGGCGTCGAAATAGCCCGAGGTCAGCGACGAATGATCGCTCCCGTCCGCGTCGACCGACACGATCGTGGCCGTGACGAACTTCGCCCGCTCGAACACCACCGCTGAGGAATCCGGGAACCACGCCACCTGGTGGTCGTAGGCCGGTGTCGCCGTGAGCCGGGTCGCCTGCCCGGTCGCCAGCTCGACCGTCCAGATGTCACCGACGTCGCCGCGCTCGAACCCGCGGGTGAACGCGATCGACGTCCCGTCCGATGACCACGCGGGCTCGAACTCGCTGCTGGGCCACGGCGTGACGCGCACGCGCCCTCCGCCGTCGGTGGCGCGCATCGTGTAGATGCTGGTGTGACCCCGATGGTCCGTATAGGTGCTGAACGCGATCCGGCGGCCGTTCGGCGACCACACTGGGTCGCGGGCGTCGATGTCCTGGGTCAGCCGGACCGGGTTGCTGCCGTCGGCGTCGATCACCCAGATCGTGCCGGGACCGAACGGCGCCTTGGTCCGCCAGAACGCGAGCTTCGTACCGTCGGCGTTCCATGCAGGTGCGAACTCATGACGGTGCGGGGTGTCGGTGAGCTGTTGCAGCTTCGTGCCTGCGGGCTCCATCGTGTAGATGTCGTTCTGCGTGAGGTGTTCGCCGGGGACGGGCGACTCGTAGGAGAAGGCGATCAGTCCGTCGTCGCCCGGGAACGTGGCCATCGACGCCGGCGCCGGTACGATGCAGGCCGCCGAAACCGCCACAGCGAACGCGATCGCACGGGCGAGCTTCACGCCTGCGCTCGGTACGGCTCGGTGAGGACGGCGTCCTTCACCATGCGAGCGTAGAGCGCCGCACCGTCCGGGTCGAGGTGGATCGCGTCGTAGGTGATGCCCCGACGGTCGCCCACGCGGGTCCAGTCGGCGAGCGCCACGTCGGTGCGCTCCCGGTCCAGCGCATGCAGACGCTGATTCACCCAGGGGAAGTACCACGCGAACGAATCGAACTGGTCCAGGTCCTCGGGTTCGATGGCCGACCTGGGCGCATCGCGCAGCGTCACCCACACGATCTTGCGCGCGCCGGCGGCGTGCAGCGTGCGAACCATCCGGCGGGCGTTGCGGTCGAACAGCCCCGACCAGTAGTCGAAGTCCTCGCGGCCGCGTTCCCACAGTGAGTTGTAGCCGAGGGCCACGACGACGACCTTGTCCACCTGGGTCCGGTGCTCGACCAAGTCATCGGCCGCCTCGTCCACCATCAGGGCCGGATGTCCCAGCACCTTCAGGTGCCAGGCGGGCATGGCCTCGCGGAGCGCGGTCACGGCGCCGAGCCCCACCGAGTCGGTCAGCAGGGTTGCGCGCTTCGGCCACCACGCCGGCAGGGGGACATCCGGGTGCTGGGCCGGCGGTTCCGATGCGCCGACCGAGCCGAACGCCGTCGTAGCCGGCACGTTGCGAGCGCCGGCTCCCGCCACCACGACGACGATGGCGACGGCCAGGAGCACCGCCAGGGCGGCGCCCGACAGACGTCGGAACCGCTCGCCTCCTGGGAACTCCGTCATCGGGAAGGGACCTTTCGAGCTGGAACACCGCTCCGGCCTGGGCCGGAGGGTCATGCTACTGCGCCGGTCGGATCGGTGCGCTCCGAGTCATCTCCGCGACGGGTGCCGAACGTGGCTTCTGTAGACTCCCGCGCCATGAGGATCCTGGTGGTGGGCTCCGGTGGGGTAGGAGCGGCGTTCGCACCGATCGCCGCCAAACGTGAGTTCTACGAGCACATCGTGTTCGCCGATCTGGACCCGTCGCGATCCAAGCGCGTGGTGGATCGCTACGGAGCGGGTGGGAAGTTCTCCGCGGCCACGATCGACGCCTCCGATGCGGCGAACGTGGCCGAGTGCATCCGCGCCAACGACATCACCCACGTGCTCAACGCCGCGGACCCACGGTTCGTGATGCCGATCTTCGATGGAGCCTTCGAGGCCGGCGCCCACTACATGGACATGGCGATGTCGCTGTCGACCAAGCACCCCGACGCCCCGTATGAGCGGGTCGGCAAGAAGCTGGGCGACGACCAGTTCGCGGTGGCCGACCAGTGGGTGGAGCGGGGCCTGCTCGCCCTCTGTGGCCTCGGCATCGAACCAGGCTGCGCCGACGTGTTCGCGAAGTACGCCGCGACCCATCTGTTCAGCAAGGTGGACGAGGTCGGTGTGCGGGACGGCGCCAACCTCGAGATCGCCGGCTACGACTTCGCGCCGACGTTCAGCATCTGGACCACGATCGAGGAATGCCTCAACCCGCCGGTGATCTGGGAGAAGGGTCGCGAGGACGTGGACGGCGGTTGGTACACCACGGCGCCGTTCAGCGAACCGGAGATGTTCACGTTCCCCGAGGGGATCGGCGAGGTCGAATGCGTCAACGTCGAGCATGAGGAGGTCCTGCTCGTGCCGCGGTGGGTCGACTGCGACCGGGTGACCTTCAAGTACGGGTTGGGCGATGAGTTCATCAACGTGCTCGAGGTGCTGCACAAGACCGGCCTGGACCGGGTCGAGACCGTGAAGGTCCGTGGGGTGGAGGTGAGCCCTCGCGACGTGGTGGCCTCGACGCTGCCCGACCCCGCGTTCCTGGGCGAGGAGATGACCGGCAAGACGTGCGCCGGGACCTGGGTGAAGGGCACGAGCGTCGTCGACGGGAACCCTCGCGAGGTGTACCTGTACCACGTGGTCGACACGGAGGAGACCTGGGCAAAGGACGGCGCGCAGGCCGTCACCTGGCAGACGGCGATCAACCCTGTCATCGGGTTGGAGCTGCTCTCCAGCGGCACCTGGGCGGGCACCGGCGTGCTGGGACCGGAGGCGTTCGAGCCGCTTGCGTTCATGGACCTGTTGATCGACTACGGCGCGCCGTGGGGCATGACGGAGATGACGCCGAGCTAGCCGTTGCCGGGTCCCCCATGCAGGGCCGGAACGCTCAGGTTGCATGGGTTCTCGTCCGATGCATCACCAAGGCCGAACGCCGGAGGGCGCAGCATGGTGATGGAACGCGAGGAAGGACAGACGGCGGGCGCCGTCGCGTCCCGGCTCGCCGCCCTGATCGAGCCCGGTTCCCTCCTGGAGGCCACCCCGGAATGCCTGGTGGTGGCCCATGCGGACGGTCGCATCCTGTTCGCGAACCATCGTGTGGAACAGCTCACCGGGTTCGACCGCGGCGATCTGGTCGGTCAGTCGGTGGAGTTGCTGATCGCCACCGACATCCTGGAGCTGGTCCCCGGCACGCGGCTGGAGACGATCTGCCGCACGCGCGACCTCGGTGAGATCCCGGTGGAGATCCATCTGGGGACGATCGAGGGTCCGGAGCGGTTGCTCGTGGTTTCCCTCCGCGACGTGTCGGATCTGAAGGCCGGACGCGAGGCACAGTTCGAGGCCGAGGCGAAGTACCGGGCACTGGTCGAGCAGATCCCGGCGGTCGTCTACCTGGACCCCGTCGACGAGAACTCGGACTCCATCTACGTGAGTCCACAGGTGGTGACCCTGCTCGGGATCGACCAGGACGAGTGGCTGACCGATCCCTACTGCTGGCGCAGGCACGTCCATCCCGAGGATGTCGAACGGGCCTGGGAGGAGTACGAGGACGCCTACAACAACCACACCACCCTCATCCATGAGTACCGCATGGTGCACGAGGACGGTTCGGTCCGATGGGTGTTGGAACAGGCTTACCCGATCAACGACGAGCACGGGAACCCGTGGCTGATCCAAGGCGTGATCTTCGACATCAGCGCCCGGAAGGCGGCCGAGGAGCAGGTCGCGTTCCTGGCCTACCATGACAAGCTCACCGGCCTGCCGAACCGCGCCCTGTTCGAAGAGATGCTCGAGAGCGCCATCACGCGAGCCCGCCGGCACGACCTCGGTGTGGGCGTCCTGTTCCTTGACCTGGACAACTTCAAGCTCGTGAACGACTCCCTGGGCCATCACGCCGGCGACGTCCTGTTGGCTCAGCTCGGGGAACGCCTGAAGGGCTGCACGCGCGAGACCGACATGGTGGCCCGTCAAGGAGGCGACGAATTCCTGCTCCTGCTCTCCGACCTGGAGCGTGGCGCCGGCCCGATCCCCGGGACCGAAGCCGCGTTGATCGTGGCCGAATCCGTGGCCGAGCGCGTGCACGAGGCGTTGCAGGAGCCGTTCAACCTGAACGGCACGGAGTTCATCGCCAGCGGCTCAGTGGGGATCTCACTGTTCCCGCAAGACGCGCTCGACGCCGCGACCCTGCTGAAGAACGCCGACGCCGCGATGTACCAGTCCAAGAAGCAGGATCCGGGCGGCTACGTGATCTACGCCACCAGCGGCGAAGACCCCATGAAGAAGCTCTCGATGACCACACGCCTGCGCCGGGCCGTCGAGCAGGAGAACTGGATCCTGCACTACCAGCCGGTCGTGAACCTTCGCGACGGCTCGGTGGAAGGGGTGGAGGCGCTCGTTCGCTGGCAGGACCCGAACGGCGGCATCGTGCCGCCCGGGGAGTTCATCCCGCTCGCGGAGGAGCTCGGCCTGATCGAGGCGATCGGCGACTGGGTGATCGATGCGATGGCGGCCCAGCAGCGGACCTGGGCGGCGGACGGCCTCGCCCTCACGGTCGGGTTCAACCTGTCGCCGAGGCAGCTGTGGTCGGCGCACCTGGCCGAGAAGGTGCTGGCCAAGCTGCGTGGGGCCGACGTCGACCCCGAGCGGGTGGTGGTGGAGATCACCGAATCCACCGCCATGGCCGACCCCGATCGCACGCAGAAGATCCTCAACGAACTGCACGCCTGGGGCCTGACCCTGGCGATCGATGACTTCGGGACCGGGTACTCCTCGCTGGCTCGCCTCAAGCACCTGCCGGTCGACATCCTCAAGATCGACCGCTCCTTCGTGCGGGACGTGCACCTGGACCCCGGCCTCGCGTCCATGGTCCAGGCGATGATCCAACTGGCCGGCGGCCTGGGGATGACCCCGCTCGCCGAAGGGATCGAGACCGCCGGCGAACTCGCGTTCCTCCAAGATGCGGGATGCCCCTCGGGTCAGGGCTTCTTGTTCGCCCGTCCGGTGCCCGCCGACGAGATCCCCGATCTGGTGACGCGGGAGGGCGGCCTCATCCCGCCGAACGTCGCCTCCGATCGCTGATCCCTCACCGTCCCTGACCATCCAGGCTCGGCGCCGGGCGTTCGTTACCATGACCGCCATGAGCCGGCGCTACGACGCATCCGAGATCGAACCGAAGTGGCAACAGGTGTGGGGCGACGAAGGCCTGTACCGGGCCTCCGAGGACCCTGACGATCCCCGTCCCCGGTTCTACGCGCTCGACATGTTCCCGTACCCGTCGGGTGACCTGCACATGGGCCACGCCGAGGCGTTCAGCGGCGGCGACGCGGTGGCCCGCTACCAGTCGATGCGCGGCTACAACGTGCTGCACCCGATCGGCTGGGACGCGTTCGGGCTGCCCGCGGAGAACGCCGCCATCAAGCGCGCAGTCCCGCCCAAGGGATGGACCTACGCCAACGTCGAGCAGCAGGCGGCCTCGTTCCAGCGCATGGGGATGTCGTTCGATTGGAGCCGGCGGCTCAACACGTGCGATCCCTCCTACTACCGCTGGACCCAGTGGCTGTTCACGCGGTTCTTCGCCAAGGGCCTGGCCTACCGGAAGAACTCGCCGGTCAACTGGTGTCCGCACGACCACACGGTGCTGGCGAACGAGCAGGTGATCCAGGGCGCGTGCGAGCGCTGCGGCACGATGGTGGAGCGTCGCGATCTGACGCAGTGGTTCTACAAGATAACCGACTACGCCCAGCGCTTGCTGGACGACATGGATGACCTCACGGACTGGCCCGAGCGCGTCATCACGATGCAGCGCAACTGGATCGGGCGGAGCGAAGGCGCTCGCGTGACCTTCACGATCGCCGAGACCGGCGAGGAGATCGAGGTCTACACCACGCGCCCCGACACCCTGTGGGGGGTGACGTTCTTCGTGTTCGCGGTCGACCATCCGGCGGTGGAGCGCCTGGCCGAGCTGGGCGGCACCACAGATCAGGTGGCGCCGTTGCGCGAACAGGCCCGGACCACGTCGCTAGTGGATCGCGAGGCCGCCGACACCAAGGAAGGCGTGTTCCTGGGCGTCCACGCCGTGAACCCGGTGAACGGCGAGCGGATCCCGGTGTACGCCGCGCCCTACGTGTTGATGGAGTACGGCACCGGCGCGATCATGGCGGTGCCGGCCCACGACCAACGTGACTTCGCGTTCGCGCGTCAGCACGATCTGCCCATCAGGGTCGTGATCCAACCCGAGGGCGCCGATCCGATCGATCCCGCTGTGATGACCGAAGCGCTGCCGCACGAAGGCGTCATGGTCAGCAGCGGTCCGTTCGACGGGGAGGCATCGCCGGCCTCGATCGCCAAGGTGATCGCCTGGCTGGAGGCCGAAGGCAAGGGGCACGCCGAGGTGAACTTCCGGCTGCGCGACTGGCTGCTGAGCCGCCAGCGGTTCTGGGGCGCGCCGATCCCGATCATCTATTGTCCGACGTGCGGCGAGGTGGCGGTGCCCGACGACCAGTTGCCCGTCCTGCTCCCGGATGACGCCGACTTCACCCTGGGCGGGGAATCGCCCCTCTCGCGCCACCCGACGTGGAAGCACGTGACGTGTCCGAATTGCGGCGGCGAGGCTGAACGCGACACCGACACGATGGACACGTTCGTCGATTCGAGTTGGTACTACTTCCGGTACTGCTCGCCCGACGCCGAGGACGTGCCGTTCCGGCGCGAGGACGTCGACCGCTGGATGCCGGTGGGCCAGTACACCGGCGGCGTGGAGCACGCGATCCTGCACCTGCTCTACTCGCGGTTCTTCACGAAGGTGCTCTACGACCTGGACATGATCGGGTTCGTCGAACCGTTCCCCAAGCTGATGAACCAGGGCCAGGTGATCTACGACGGCGGGGCGATGAGCAAGTCCAAGGGCAACATCATCGAGCCCATGCCCCTGGTCGAACGGTGGGGGGCCGACTCGATGCGGCTCATCATGCTGTTCGCCGGTCCGTTCGAAGACGACATCGACTGGAAGCTGATCTCGGGCGATGACCCCGACCGCCGGCCCGGGGTGCACTCGTGGCTGGGCCGGGTGTTCTCGGTGGTGGACGACGCGGTGGCGACGGATGCGGCCGAGACGGACGCCTTGGTGCGCATCACGCACAAGACGATCAAGGGCGTCACCGACGACATGGAGCGGTTCCGGTTCAACACGGCGATCTCGAAGCTGCAGGTGCTCACCAACGAGATGCGGACGGCGCTCGATGCCGGCGCAGGCGCGAGATCGGCCGCGGAGGCGTTGGCGCTGCTACTGGCGCCGTTCGCCCCCTACGCCGCCGAGGAACTGTGGCGGACCGTGCTGGGACGCGAGGCCTCGGTGCACGTGTCGTCGTGGCCGACGTTCGACCCGGCGCTGGTCGCCGACGACGTCGTGACGATGGTGGTCCAGGTGGACGGCAAGCTGCGGGACAAGATGCAGGTGGCCGTCGACATCACCGAAGCCGACGCGCTGGCGCTGGCCCACGGGAGCGAGAAGGTGTTCGCGGCGATCGGTGGCCGGGAGATCGTCAAGACGATCGTCCGCGCGCCCAAGCTCGTGAATTTCGTCACGCGCGGCTGAGCTCTTCGCGGGCGTGACGCCCGTCACGGCGTGGGGTGGGCCGCCGTCCTAGCGTCGCTCCATGGCCATCAAGGAGCGTCTCGACTCGTTGTCGCGCGGCGAGCTGGCCGGCCTCATCGCGGTGTTGGTGATCACGCTGGCGGGCGCCGGGCTCTGGTATTCACGGTCGCTGCCGAAACCGGTGCAGATCGCGTCGTCGGCCGGCCCGGGGGTGGCAGGCCAGGTCGCGGGAGCGGCGCCGGCGTCGACGTCGGCCTCCGCCAGCGGCGCCCCGATCATCGTCGACGTCACCGGCTGGGTTCACGACCCGGGGGTCTACGAGTTCGTCACCGGCGATCGGGTGATCGATGCCGTCGAACGTGCCGGCGGCGCCAAGCCGGGCGCCGACCTGTCCATCCTCAACCTGGCGGCGCCCCTCACCGACGGCACCCAGGTCGTGGTCTCGAAGGAAGGGGCCGCAGGCGCGGTGGGGGCCACCGGTGCTTCGACGGGCGGGTCGGTCGCCGGCGCCCTCATCAACATCAACACGTCGACGGCCACCGAGTTCGAAACGCTCTCGGGCATCGGTGAGGTGCTGGCGGCCGCTATCGTCGACTACCGCACCGAGAACGGCCCGTTCACGTCGGTCGATGAACTCGAGGACGTGAGCGGGATCGGTCCGTCCACGCTGGACGAGATCCGCGATCAGGTCACCGTGTGAACACATGGGCGCTGCCCGCGGCGGCGGGTGCGTTCTGGGCCGGTCTCGTCGCCTGGAGTGCCCACCCGCCGTGGGTTCGCGCTTGGATGGGGATCGCGGTCGGCATCGCCGCGTTGGTGGCGGCCTGGCTCGCGGCGCCCACGCTCCGGTCCGGCCCATCCGACCTGGAGCGTCTCGGGCTCGCGGCCCCGGAGTCGCCCACGCTCGAAGCCGTCGCGGCACCGCGCCTCGAGCGGCGAGCGGCCGGCACCGCGGTGGGGGCGTTCGCCATGGTCTGCGTCTTCTGCCTCGCGCTTGGGTGGGCCGGGGTCCAGGATGCGCGCCTCGCCGGGTCGTTCCTGGCCTCGCTCGGACCGGAGCGGGTCACGGTGGCCGGCACCCTGCGCACGGATCCGTCGGTGGGCGGGTTCGGCTGGTCGGCGGTGGTCGACGTCACCTCGGTGGAGTGGGACGGGGAACTGGCCGGCGTCCGCGAATCCGTCTGGGTCAGCGGGAGTGAGGACTTCCCCAGCGGATCGGTCCGCGGCGACCGGGTGCTCCTCGAAGGCACGCTGCAGGTCCCCGACGACGCCGGGTTCGCGGACATGCTGCACCACAAGGGCATCGCCGTGTCCATCCAGCTCAGCGAGTACGAGCGGCTGGGCGGTGCGTCGAACCCGTTCGTCCGCGCCACTCAGGTGTTCCGCTCGTTCGTGGGCACCACGATCTCCCGGCTCTTCCCGCCGAAGGAGGCCGGGTTGCTGTTGGGGCTGGTGCTCGGCGACGACTCCCAGCTCGATCCCGGGCTCGCGCGTGACTTCCACGCGACCGGGCTCGGCCACCTGTTGGTGGTGAGCGGCGAGAACGTCGCCATGGTCCTGGCCCCCGTGCTGGCGTTCGCCGCGTGGGTGGGTCTGTCGCGATGGCCGCGGTTCCTGCTCTCGCTGGGCACGGTGGCGTTCTTCGTGGTGCTCACCGGCGCCGAACCCTCGGTGATGCGGGCCGGCGTCATGGCCACCTTGACGCTGGTCGGGGTGCTCATGGGTCGGCCGCGCGCGACCGCATCCATCCTGGCCGGCGCGGTCCTCGTGCTCCTGGCGCTCGACCCCTGGCTGGTGTGGTCGATCGGGTTCCAGCTCAGCGTCGCAGCCACCGGCGGCATGGTGGCGCTGGCCACGCCGTTGGCCGAGCGACTGGCGCGGGTGGTGCCCAAGCCGATCGCGCTCGCGGCCGGCACCACGCTGGCCGCGCAGCTCGGCGTCACCCCGATCCTGTTGTTCCATTTCCACGAGGTGCCCGGCGTGACGATCGTGGCGAACCTCGCGGCCTTCCCCGCGGTCGCGCCGGCATTGCTGATGGGCATCGCGGCCTCGCTCGCGGCGCTGTTGTGGTTCCCGCTCGGCCGGCTCCTCTCGGTCTTCGCGCTCCTGCCGATGCGCTACCTGGAGGTCGTCGCCGATGCGCTCGCGAAGGCACCGGTGGCCTACGTCACCAGCCGTGGCGGGCCGGTCGTGCTGGTGGTGGGCGCCGGAATCTTCGTGGTGGTGACGCGATGGCTGCGCACCGGCAAGCGGCCTTCACGCCGCATGGCGGTCGCCGCGGTCGGGGTGTTCCCGCTCCTCGTGTGGTCGACGGCGATAGGGGTGGGGGCACCCGGCGCGCTCACCGTTCGCGTCTTCGACGTCGGCCAGGGCGACTCGGCCCTGGTGACCAGTCCCGCGGGGGTCTCGATCCTGATCGACGGCGGCCCCGACGAGGAACAGGTCGCCACCGAGTTGGCAGCCCTCGGGGTCAAGCGGCTCGACGTCGTGGTTGCCAGCCACCCCCACGCCGACCACATGGTCGGGCTCCCCAACGTCATGGCGCGCATCCAGGTGGGACTGGTCTTGGAGCCCGGCTGCGATCAGACCGCCGAGCTCCAGGTCGAGCTGGACCAGGCCATCGCCGACGAAGGGATCCCCGTCGAGTACCCCCGGACGGGCTCGTCCTACACCGTGGGCGACCTCCGCCTCGACATCCTGTCGCCGAACGAGTGCTGGACCGGCACCGAGTCGGACACGAACAACGACGCCATCGTGGTCCGGCTGAGCCGGGGCGATGACGTCGTGCTGTTCGCCACCGAACCCGAAGAACCCGCCCAGGAGTGGCTGCTCGACAGCGGCCAGTCGCTGGCCGCCGACGTCTTGAAGGTGCCGCATCACGGCGCGGCGACCTCGATCCCGGAGTTCTTCCAGGCCGTGCATGCCACCGTGGCGGTGGTGAGTGTGGGAGAGAACACGTACGGCCACCCCGTGCCGGCCACCCTCGAGGCGATCGCGGCCACCGGCGCGCAGGTGTGGAGGACCGACGAGCACGGCACCGTCACGATCACGTTCCAGGCTGGTCAGCCGGTGGTCTCAGCCGAGCGCTGAACGTACCTAGACGGTGTGGGGTCGCCATGGCTCGTCCACGTGCGCGAGCCAGACCAACTCGGGGTCGAGCGCGCGCACCAGCAGCTGGCCTTCGCTCTGTGGCTCGTCGAGCTGGCCGAACCACACCGCCACGTCGCCGGCGACGACGGTCGGACCCCCGCCGCCCTTGATGACGACCACCTGCGTGCCGGGTGTGTGGCCCGGCGCCGGGACGAGCCGGAGCCCGGGAAGCAGTTCGAGCTCGCCGTCGACCGGCTCGTACCGCACGCCGGGCGCCTCGACCCACTCGCGGATGGTGTAGTCGTCCTCGATGCGCGCATCGTCCAGCTCCCGACGCTGGACGTAGATCGGCTTGCCGGAGAAGAGGTGGTTGCCACCGCAGTGGTCGAAGTGCAGGTGTGTGTTGACGACGATGTCGATGCCGGCGAGGTCGAAGTTCTGCTTGCTCAGTGGACGGAGGCGGGGGTCGAGATCAGCCACCGCCGGGTGCAGCTCCGTCAGGCCCGTGTCGACCAGCACCCGCGCATCGGGATGGTCGATGACGTGCACGTAGACCGGCATCCGCTCATCCTCGGCCAGCAGGTCGGCAACGCAGAATGCCGTGATGGTGGGTGGCGACGGCACGCGAGGATCTTCCCACAGCCGGGAGCGCCGAGGGCGAGACGGTTACCGCTCGCGGACGGTATAGGTCAGG
>DATLPI010000271.1:0-2958 GCA_035535815.1 Actinomycetota bacterium
AACTCGCGCAGCGCATCGTCGACGCGGTGCCCGGGGTGGAGCAGGTGCGTTTGGTCAACAGCGGCACCGAGGCGGCGATGAGCACGATCCGGCTGGCGAGGGGCGTCACCGGCCGCGACCTGGTGGTCAAGTTAGAAGGCTGCTACCACGGGCACTCGGACTCGCTCCTGGCCAAGGGCGCGGGCAGCGGGCTCGCCACCCTGGGCATCCCGTCGTCGCCCGGGGTCACCGAAGGGAGCGCGAAGGACACGATCACCGCCCCGTTCAACGATCTCGAAGCGGTCCGGGCGATCTTCACCGAGCGCGGCGACGAGGTGGCCGTGGTGGCCGTCGAACCCGTCGCGGCGAACATGGGCGTGGTCCCGCCCGCATCGGGATTCCTCGAAGGGTTGCGCGAGCTGTGCACCGAGCACGGCGCGCTGCTGCTGTTCGACGAGGTGATCACCGGGTTCCGGATCGCCTACGGCGGCGCGCAGTCCTACTACGGCGTGACGCCCGACCTCACGGCACTCGGGAAGGTGATGGGTGGCGGGTTCCCGTGCGCAGCGTTCGGCGGCCCTGCAGCCCTCATGGAACGGCTGGCCCCCACCGGACCGATCTATCAGGCGGGCACGTTGAGCGGGAACCCCGTGGCGGTGGCGGCCGGGATCGCCGCGCTCGACCTGGCCCGCACCACCGACCCTTATCCCGGGCTGGAAGCGACGGCGGAGGTACTCACCGGCGGCATCGCGGCGGCCTTCGGGGCGGCTGAGATCCCCGTGACGATCAACCGAGCGGGCTCCATGTTCAGCGTGTTCTTCGCCGATGGGCCGATCCAGAACTTCTCGGATGCGAGCGGGGCCTCTCACAAGCGATATGCCCGGCTGTTCCACCATCTGCTGGCTGCCGGCGTGTACCTGCCGCCCTCGGGCTACGAGCTGTGGACCCTCAGCACGACGCACGGCCCCGAGGAGACGGAGAGGATCCTCGGGGCCGTGTCGTCGTTCAGGGGTTAGGCCCTGCGGGCTGGGCCTACCCCGGTCTCGTGCAGCGATCGTCTAGGCGACCGCCGCCTCTTCCACCACGTCGCGCAGATCCACCTTCTCCACGTCGACGGCGAGGCAGAAGGTGCCGGTCACGCGCTCAAGGGCGTCGTGCGTCGGCGCCACCTGGCAGCGGACCGTGGCACGGTGACCTTCGAGCGTGAACTCGGCCGTCTCGCCGTTGAGCGCGGCGACGTGCGCGTCGAGCAGTGCCAAGTGCGGCCCCTCCATCCCGAAGACCGCGATCAGGTCGCGTCCCTCGGTCTTGGAGAACGGCATGCCGATCACCTCGGTAGCAGCGCCTGTGACGGTCCGCAGGCGCAGCGCGGTGTCGGTGGTCCAGAAGAACACGGGCCGCCCCTCGGCCGCCGCGCCGATCGTCGCGGCATTCGCGAATCGCGAGCGCGGCGGCGGTGGCGGCGTCGGCACCGTGTCGGTGATTCCGATCAATTCCCACTGTCGCATGATGCTCACCCCTCCCGGGCTTCGGGGACGTTCTGATACCTGATTTCGGGTAATCGAAGGGGTTTCCGCATAGGCTTTTGGTCGGTATCTGGGAACCGGCTTGGGGGATGGACGCACGGCGGATATCGTTCGAGCCCTTCGGCCTAGGCGGCTGACCGCCCGCCGGCACCGTCATATCCCCTGCAGCCCTTGGGGAAGCCTCCGGACACTACGTAGCGGGAGCTAGGACCCTCGGACCGGCCGCCGCGTATTTCGGTGTGTTCCAGGCGACGGGCCTTCACGGATCGATGGGCGCCGACATGCGCTCGGCCCGCAAGGTGCGCTGGGTCAACGCCCCCGTGTCGTCCACCACGATCTCCAACTCGAGACGCCCGTGATCACCCACCAGCGGCACCGTCACGCGGGTGCTCCCGTCTCCGTGGGTCGGACGGCCACGGCGAACCGGGGAGAACTCCGCCGCCGCGACCCGGAGCGAACGATCGTCAAGTTCGTGGTCCGCGTCGGTCTGACCGGCCGGCACCAGATCGGCCGGCCACGAGGGCTCGGAGGGCTGATGGTTCAGCACCGTGACCACGCGTTCGACGAGGGCCTGCAGCGCCTCGGAGGGTTCGGCGACCGACCGCACCTCCACCGATTGGACACAGGGCGCTCGCTCCCCGGTCAACAGGATCTCCACTCGAACCCGCCCGCCGCGTTCGCCCGTGAGCCACCAGACGACGTGCGCCGGGGAGTCCCTGGTCACCGGTTCGTCCGCATCACGGGTGAGCGCTCCGTGGCGCTCGCGGATCTCCTCGAACGCCGTCCGGCGGCGATCGAGCGGCTCGTCGAGGTCGACGTTGAACGCGAACAGCCGATCGGCGAGGTCCGCGTCCCACCCGTCGAGCAGCCGTTCGACATCGGCACGGGCAACTTCCGCAGCATCCCAACCCACCACCGTGCGGACGGGCGCGACCTCCGCCGCGACGAGCGCCTTCAGCGCATCGGCCGCGGGGCGGGACATGGGCGCGTAGGTGCGGTTGCCGAGCGCGATCACGCCGACGCCCGACGCGGGATGCCAGCGCATGTTCGAACCGAACCCCGGATAGCCACCGCTGTGGTCAACCACACGCCCCAGCGTCAGGTCCTGGGAGACGAACAATCCGAACCCGTAGCCACCGGCCAGCAGCGAGGGCGCAGCTCCGGCCGACGTCCACCCGAGTTCGGGATCGAAGGCGCGCTGCACCTGCTGCATCTCGCGACGGGAGCCCCGCGACAACGGATGCGCCCCCCCGGGGTCGTCGCGAGCGGGGAACGCCTCGGCGAACCCGTGCACCCACCTGGTGAGGTCTCGAACGGAGCTGAACACCCCGCCCATCGACGCCAGCGCCCCATAGCGATCTAACGGCTCGTCGATGAAGGCGGCATCCCGGTGCACGTGTCCCTGCGCGAGCCGCGCATCGGGAACCTGTTCGGCTTCGTAGACCGTGGCCCC
>DATLPI010000272.1:0-7069 GCA_035535815.1 Actinomycetota bacterium
TTCACCGTGTGGTCGGGGTGATGGTGCGAGAACACGACGTCGGTGATGGCGTCCGGCTCGACACCGAGCGCACGCAGCGGGTCGAGGATCGCCGCTGGGCTCGGCACCAACCCGGGATCGATGATCACGGCAGCATCGCCGTCGCGGACGAACCCCACGGTGCTCCCGACACGCAGCTCGTCACCCTCGCGGACATAGCCTTCGAACAGCACATGAAGTTCAACCATCGCCCGAGCATAGCGACCCCGTGAGGGAGGAGCCCGCTCGCGATCAGAGGGACGCGTCGGCGGGCTTCTCCCACACGGACACGTGCTTGCGACTCTCGCTCGTGAACGGCTCCCGCTTCCACCCGGCCCAGCGTTCGCGCAACCTCATGCCGGCGAGCTGGGCCATCAGATCGAGTTCCGCGGGCCAGACGTAGCGGAACGGCACCGAGAAGCGTTCGAGCTTGCCGTCCACGGCCCGCAGGTGATGCGAGATGAGCCCTTGCGTCGCGACGTCGTACTCGTCGATCCCCCACCCGTCTCCACCGCCGGAGAAGACGAGATAGGTCTCGCCCGGCGGGAGGCGCCGCAGTCCTGGGACCCCCACCTCGATCACGAAGCATCCGCCGGGCTCCAGGTGCGCCGCCACGTTGCGGAAGCACGCGACCTGCTCGGCCTGCGTCGTCAGGTTGTTGATCGTGTTGAACACCAGATACGCCACGGAGAACGATCCATCGACCGTGGCGGTGGCGAAGTCGCCGATGGTCACCTCGATGTCCTCGCCACCGGGCTTCGCGCGCATCCTCGCCACCATGGTGGTCGACATGTCGATCCCGGCCACCGGAACACCACGCTGCGCGAGCGGGAGCGCGATCCGTCCGGTGCCGATGCCGAGTTCCAGCGCGCGTCCGTCCCCCGCGAGTTCCGCCAAGACCTCGACGACCGGTTCGACCGAGGACGGCTCGAACATCTCGGCAGACGACTCGTCGTAGGTTGCCGCGACCGGTTCGTCGAAGTAGCCGTCCCCGCTCACGCCTCGAATCTACCGCAAGTGTGCGAGGTGGTAGCCCTACGGGGCGAACAGCAAGCTCAACGGAAGCAGCGCGCCGACGACGCATGCGATCACCGTGCGTGGCCCTCCGCCAGATGCACGGCGCTCCTCCTGCGTGCGCGTGAGCCACAGGACCATGAGGACACCGGCGATGATGAGCAGCAGGCCGATCGAGAGCAGCGCCAACGTGCCCAATGAGATGAGCACGCCGGCAGCGAAGCCGGCGGCGGCGCCCCGCATCGCGAGATCGCGGAAGGTCATCGAACCGATCACCCCGGCGATCGCCGTCGCGAGCAGCACCACCACGAAGCCCGCGCGCGGAACCATCCCCTCGTCCTGGGACACGATGATCGTCACGTACAGCGCCGTGGTCAGGACGACGATCACCGCGGCCGCCATCGCGAGTCCATCGCCGCGGGTCATCACTCGGTCACGCATCCGTCGTCTCCTCGTTCGGCATCGACCGTGCCCTCCGGAGAACCTCCCCGTGGGGGTTCTCATTCCACACCCGCCCCGCGAACCGGTAGCGTGCTGGTCGTGATCTCGCTCCGAACCATCGACGACGCGAACCGCGAAGCGGTCGAGGCGCTCCGCACGACACCGGCGCAGGAGCGGTTCGTCAGCGGCGTGACCGACTCGTTGCTCGAAGCAGCCGAGGAGCCGGGCGCCCACGCAGAGTTCTGGGCGATCTATGACGACGAGACGCCGGTCGGGTTCGTGATGATCGCAGACGAGGTGGACGGCCCCGAGTACATCGCGCACTACCTCTGGAAGCTGCTCATCGACGAGCGCTACCAACGCCGTGGCTACGGCGCGGCGACGCTCGACTTGGTCGTCGCCCTCTTCCGCGCGCGAGGTGTCACCGAGATGTGGACGAGCGCGGGCCAAGGAGAGGGGAGCCCGCTCGGGTTCTACGAGCGATACGGCTTCACGCAGGCCGGCGAAATCGTCTTCGACGACGAGGTCCTGCTGCACCTCACCTTCGGCTACGGCGATCCGGCCGGGTAGAAGTACTCCGCCCGCTCGAAGAGGTTGCTGCCACCGCAGATCTCGCACCGTTCGATGAACTGCTCCTCACGGGATGCGTCGAGCTCGCTGCGATCGAGGAACCGACTCGTGATGGACTCACCGCACATGCGGCACATCGCGTGCGGACGCCCGTTCGTCGTGTCGGCGCTCATCAGGCGGCTTTGATCTCCCTCCATGCTTCTTGCCACGCGTCGTAGTTCTCAGGGATCGCGTACGGGATCGCGTGCTCGAAGCTGCCCGGATCCTCCAGCCCTGCTTCGTCGACGACCTTGGGCGACACCGCATCGAGCGTCTCCTGGTTCGACACGAGGTAGAAGAAGTTCTCCGCCTGCCACGCCTGCGTTTCGGGCTGGGCGTAGTGGTTGATCAGCGCGTACGCGGCATCGACGTTCTCTGCGTTCGCGCCGATCGCGTAGCCACAGGTCCACGTCAGCTGGCCCTCATCTGCCAAGGAGTAGTCGACCGGCTCGCCCTCCTGCTGCAGGGTCTCGGTCGAGCCCTTGTAGCCGGGCACCACCACGTCGATCTCTCCCGACTTGAACAGCTGAGCGATGTCGGCGTCGCCCTTCACGAAGCTCCGCAGGAGTGGCTTCTTCTCGATCAGGTACTGCTTCACCTGCTCGAGTTCGGCGTCGTCGAGGTTCATCGGGTCCGTGATGCCGGCGGCCATGGCGCCGATGGCGATGCCGGACAGCGGGTCGTCGTCCATGCCGATCCGGCCGGCGTAGGCCTCATCGAACACGCTGGCGTAGGAGTCGAACCCGTCCGGGATGTCCTGGCTGTTGTACATGATGCCGCTGGTGCCACCGACCATGGGCACCAGGTAGGTCTGACCGTCCACCTCGACGCCGGGCAGCCCGGTGAACGCGGGGAACATCTCGTCCCACGCCTCGATGCGGCTCGTGTCGATCGGCTGCAGCAGCCCGAGGTTCACCATCCGCGTCGTGTCCTCGACGCAGACGTTGACAACATCGGCCTGGAACCCGCTCTGGAGCTTCGTGACCGTCTCGTCACCGCTCGAGAACGCGGCGGTCCGCACGTTGAGATCCGGGTTGGCCGCCTCGAACGGATCCAGCAGGTCCGGTTCGAACGCGTCCTCGTAGGCGAAGAAGGTCAGATCCCCCGAGACCGGGCCGGTGCTCTGATCGCCACCCGCAGCCGAGGCCGAGTCGCCTCCGTCCCCGTCGCTGCCGCATGCAGCGGCGGTGAGTGCCAGCGCCACCACCAAGGCGAAGCAGCGTGTCCACGGGCTCTTCATCGAACTCCCTCCTTGCTTCGGGTCGGTTCCGCCGTCGACAGGGACGCCGTGTCGGCGATCAACGCCGCGAAGACCCGCGCGCAGCGCACGAGGTCACGGGCATCGAGGTGTTCGTCGGGTCGGTGTGCCGCGCGCAGATGTCCGGGGCCGAAGACCACGACCTCGGATCCGCACCGGTCGAAGAAGCTGTGGGCGTCGGTCCAGGCGGGCATCCGCGTGAACCCAGGGGTGCGTCCGATCGCCTGTTCGCTCGCGCGGATCAGTGCCTCGACGAGCGGGGCATCTTGAGGTGTCTCCCACCAACCACCCTGGTCATGCAGTTCGAAGGTCGCGCCTACCCGGCGACAGATCGCCTCGATCTCCTTCCTCGTCTCGTCCAGGGACGGTTCGCCGAACACGCGGCAGCTGATGTACATGTTCGCCACGTCGGGGATCGCGTTCATCGCCGAGGAGCTCTCGATCCGTTGCGCCGTGACCGTGTTCGGCCCGGCGATCGGGTGGGAGATCGAGGTGAACGGTGCCTCGAGCAGGGCGAGCAGCAGTCGCGCCGCCTTCTCGACCGCGTTGTCGGCCTCCTCCGGCAGGGAACCGTGCATCGTGGCCCCGGGCACGCGCACCCAGCCGTCGAGGAATCCGGTTTCGACGGTTGCGATGTCCAACTCACTGCCCTCGGACGCGACGACGAACCGGGGACGCAGCGAATCGGCGAGCGCGCGCGACCCCTTGCCGCCGACCTCTTCGTCGACGACGAAGCCGAGCGCGACCGAGGTCGCGGACAGATCGACGCCCGCCTCACGCGCCAGCACGGCGCCGAGCAGGATGGCGACCCCGCACCCCTTGTCGTCCTGCGCGCCGAGGCCGGTGACCACGGTGCCGTCGACCGTGGCGACGTCGCGCCAGTCCCACACCGGATCGATCGTGTCGGTGTGGGCGGTCAGGAGCAGGTCCGGTGGATCCGTGCGTCCGTCCCAGCGCACTACGACGTTCGGGCCGGCGCCCTCGATGGGCTGGACCGTGGTGGGGAACCCCAGCGCCCGGCAGCGAGCATCGAGGTAGGCCATCATCCGGTCCTCGTGATCGGAGATCGACCTGATCTCGATCTGCGCGACGAGTTCCTCGATCGCCCAGGCAACGGCTTCGTCCTCGTCCATCGACCCCCCACGAGCGCTCGACATCTCGGTCTAGGCTGCGGAGCCTAGGTTGGGGGTGGAAACGGGGCAAGCCAAGAGGGCTCTGAATGCAGCACTAATCAGAGTGATTGTTCATGAAATCCGAACGTGCACGGCCGTGCGGACCCCAGAACCCGTTACTCGGGGAAGGAGACGTTGGACGCCAGCAGCCTGGTCCACCGGTAGCTGTGCTTGGGAACGTCCAGGATCGTGAACGTCTCGACGGCGTCCACGCCCTCCACCGGTCGGATGCGTTCCTCGAGGACCTGCAACATGTGCTCGTTGTCGACGCACACGATCTCCACCAGCAGATCGAAGGACCCCGCGCAGACGGCGATGTAGTCGATCTCGGGCACCTTCTGGAGCTCGGTGACGACGCTGGTGACCGTCCCGCCGCGGACCTTGATGCCCACCTCGGCGAAGACGAGGCCGAGCGCCAGCGCGTCGGCCAACACCACCACCTGCACCACCCCTCGACGCGTGAGGCGGGCGAACCGCGACCGGACGGTGGCTTCGTTCAGATCGAGGTCTCGCGCGAGCGCGGCGAACGAGCGTCGGCCGTCCTGATTCAGCGCCTCGATGATGAGGACGTCGGTCTCATCCAGCGTCCGTCGGAGCCGGCGACGTCTTTCCGTGGTGCCCATGGGCGAGCAGCCTAGCGAAGGTTCCGAGCCCGTGGCGCCACGAGGTCAGGACGGCGGGAAGGTCTCGACCACGCGCCCGACTTCGACGCCGAAGTCCCAGACGTCGATCGGAGGCGGTTCCACGTCGAGGCTGGTGAGAGCGGTGCAGATCTGGCTGCGGTGGTCGGTCCCGTGATGCAGCACCTGCGCGAACCGGATGCCGGCCGTCGCGTCCTTCTGATAGCCGTCCTCGTGATCGACATCGTTGATGATGGCGTCCGGGTCGAGCTCATCGGCCAGGAGCTGGGACCAACGGGCCCCGTTCCGCTCAGTGGCCGTGCGAAGCTCCCCCAGGCCCATGTGGTCTTCGTCGATGGCGACCGCATCGTCCTTGGAGATGCAGAGCAGGTACCAGGTGTCGGAGCCCACGAGATGACGCTGCGTGTCGAGGATCGAGCCGTAGGTGCCGGGCACGGCGGTGGCGAGCTGCTCGGGCGGCAGTTCGATGCAGACATCGATCAAGCGCATGGTCGCCCACACGTGATGTCCGAAGGCGTCCTTCATCGCCGAACCGCTCATCGACGCACCGTAGCGCGGCAGCCGTCAGTTCGTGAAGACCGCGAAGTTGTCCCAGCGCGAGCCGCCATCGTCCTCGTCGTCCTTGATCTTGACGCGAAGGCCCTGGCCGGTCCCGGCGCCGTACGCCGTCAACGCCTCGGATGACAGAACGGCCGAGCACGACCCGATCAGGGAGCCGTCCGAGAGCGAGGTCACGGATCCGGTCACGATGTCGCCCGTCCGGGTCACCGAAAGGCGGTAGGTCACGCCGTTCGTCAGCCCCAGCCGGTCCACCTTGCACAGCGTCGAATGGATCTGCCCGTCGATCTGGTCGCCGACGGCGAGCATCCCGCCGGGATGACCGGGAGTGACTTCCAGCTTGGTCACCATGTTGTTCTTGTTGTCCACCCAGTTGGTGACGAGCGCGGGTGCCGCGCGATCGTAGGTGGGCGACGTCGTGATGTCGGCCTGCACCGTGAAGCCGTCCGACACCGGAGTGGCCATGACCGCGTAGCCGATGCGCAATCGCCCGGCCGTGGCCACGGCCTGTCCGTCCTGCACCGACCAAGTGTGATTGACCTGCGCCCACGTTCCGCCGGAATCCGCGACGGCCGCCTCGCCGTCGGAGAAGGAATCCCAGGCCACCAACTCGGCTGCCGACGCCGCCGTCACCGACATCGCCGCGATGATCAACCCGAACACGACCAGGATGCGGTGCCTCATACGTTCCCCTCCGTCATCGACCTACAGTGATTGCTGTCGGTTGATGAGCGTACCCGAATCGCAAGAGTCGAAACCCTGGAGATATGTGAGGGGACGTCATCGGGCCGGTCTACGCTGGACCGGATCGCCGGTCGGGGTCAGGGCATCGAGCCCGAACCGGTGCCGTCGGGTCTGAGGAGGGTTCCGGATGCGCAAGAACGTCGTGTTGCTCGCGGTGATCGCGAGCCTCGGTATCGCCGTCGTGGCCATGGATGCAGGGGCGGACACCCCTCGCGGTGGCGCGACGCTGTCCCAACGTGTCGCCGACCTCGAGGACCGCGCCGACAAGCAGGCGCACGCCATCGCCGAACTCCGGACGGAGAACGCGCGGCAGCAGACCCAGATCGCTGCCCTGACGAAGTTCAAGAAGGAGACCCTGCGCTGGAAGGCCGGGATCACCAAGAAGACCTCGAAGCTCCGTTCGACAGGAAGGTACGTGGGACCGGTGGACAACGGCCAGGTGCAAGTGGGCCAGGGCGCGTCGGCGTGCGCCAACCAGCTCGCTCGATGGAACGCGACCGCGAAGTCCCTCGGCTGCGAGGCCGCCTAGGCAGCACGGAAAGGCGGCCGGCCCTGCAGGGCCGGCCGCCTTTCCGTGCTGCCTAGGCGGCCTCGCAGCCGAGGGACTTCGCGGT
>DATLPI010000273.1:0-2666 GCA_035535815.1 Actinomycetota bacterium
GTCGACTACCCGTGGACGGACGAGGACCCGGACGCCGACTGGCGCGCCGAAACGGGCGAGAGCGTCGAGGTGATCGCCGCGCTCTACCGGGGCGAGTGTGCGATCGCGCGCGAGATCACGGCGGCGGCATCGTTCGACGACATCGTGACCTACCGCGACGACCGCCGGATCACGCTGCGCGCGATCGTCGTGCACATGATCGAGGAGACCGCCCGCCACTTGGGGCACGCCGACATCATGCGCGAGGCGATCGACGGCGGGACGGGTGACTGACCCATGGACCGGGTCGTCCTGATCACCGGAGGCGCCGGCGGGATGGGGCGGGCGATCGCCGCCAGGTTCCGGGCCGATGGGGAGACGGTGATGCTCGCCGACCGGAGCGACGAGGCTCTCGCCGAGGCCGCCGCCGAGCTGGGCGACGTGGAGACGGTGACCACCGACGTCACCTTCGTGGGCGACTGCGAACGCATGGTGGCGGCCACCGTGGAGCGTCTGGGCGGTATCGACGTGATGGTCTGCACCGCAGGTATTTGGGTTGAGGGACCGACCGCCGATATGACCGAGGACCAGTGGGATCGGACCATCGACGTGAATTTGAAGGGCACGTTCTTCGCGTGCCGGTTCGCGATCCCGGCGTTGATCGCCTCGCAGGGCTCGATCGTCGCGATCTCGAGCGACTACGGACTGGTTGGGGGACCCGGCGCGGCGATCTACAACGCATCGAAGTTCGGCGTGAACGGCATCGTGAAGTCGCTCGCGCTGGAACTCGCCCCCCACGGTGTGCGCGTCAACAGCGTGTGCCCCGCCGACGTCGAGACGCCCATGCTCGCGGGTCAGGCGCGCGACTACGGGGGTGGCGACGAGGCGGGCTACCTGGCGGCCCTGAAGGCCACGCTCCCCCAGGGCGACCGTGCGCGCTTCATCCGCGCCGACGAGATCGCGGCCGCGGTGGCGTTCCTGGCTTCGGACCACGCGGCGCCGATCACGGGGGTCTGCCTGCCCGTCGAATGGGGCGTCACGGCAGGGTACTGACCCGACGCTTCCGAGGCCCTGACCTGCACCGATGCTAGGCTGAGGGCCTTCCCATGGCCGAGTTCTCCATCGATCGATTCGTCGACCTCTACGCTCATCGCACGTCCGGGATGTCCGCGTCGGAGGTCCGGGCGCTGTTCGCCGTGGCGTCCCGTCCCGAGGTGGTCTCGCTCGCCGGTGGCATGCCCTACGTCCAGGCCATCCCCGAGGAGGACGTCCTCGAGGTGGTCCGCCAGGTGCTAGAGGAACACGGCACCTCGAGCCTGCAGTACGGCGGTGGCCAGGGTCATCCTGCGCTGCGGGAGCAGCTGCTGGCCCTGATGGCTGAAGAAGGGGTCGAGGCCGACGCCGAGGACGTCGTGGTCACCACCGGGGCGCAGCAGGCCCTCGACCTCACGGGCAAGATCTTCATCGACGCCGGCGACCTGATCGCGGTGGAGGCCCCGGCGTACGTGGGCGCCCTGACCGCGTTCAGCGCGTACGAGCCCCGCTACCTGCAGATCGACGTGGACGAAGACGGCATGGTGGTCGACCAGCTCGAAGAGGCGTTGGTGCGCGGTGAGCGCCCCAAGTTCGTCTACACCTGCCCCAACTTCGGCAATCCTGTAGGTGTGACGCTGTCATACCCAAGGCGCGAGCAGCTGGTGTCGTTGTGCCGCGAAGCCTCGATCCCCATCATCGAGGACAACCCGTACGGGATGCTGCGGTTCGAGGGTGAACCGCTCCCCTGCCTGCGAACCCTCGACCCCGAGAACGTGATCTACCTCGGCACCGTGTCGAAGGTCTTCTCGCCGGGGGTCCGCGTCGGATGGGCCCTGGCCGAACAATCGGTCGTGCAGCGTCTGGTTCTGGCCAAGGAAGCTGCCGACCTGTGTGGATCGGCGTTCACGATGCTGGTCACCGAGCGCTATCTCGCGGGCGACCGGTGGCGCGGCAACCTCGACACCCTGGTGGAGACCTACCGGCGGCGCCGTGACGCCATGCTCGAGGCGATCGAGGAGCACTTCCCCGATGGCGCGATGTGGACGCTGCCCGCCGGAGGCTTCTACGTGTGGGTGACCTTGCCCGAGTGGTTCGACACCCAGGCGATGCTGGCCGCGGCGGTCGAACGCCGGGTGGCCTACGTGCCCGGCACGGCGTTCTACCCGGATGGCCGCGGCAAGAACCAGATGCGCCTGGCGTTCTGTTACCCCACGGAGGATCGGATCCGTGAAGGCATCGCCCGCCTGGGCAGCCTGCTCGAGGACGAGGAGCAGCTCTACCGGAGCCTGCATCCATGAAGGTCGCGGTGCTGGCGGGCGGCCGGACCCCCGAGCGGGACGTGTCGCTGCGAAGCGGCCATCGCGTGCTGACGGCCCTGCAGGAACTGGCACACGACGCATGGTTGATCGACCCGGGGGAGACCCCGCTCGCCGAATCCCTCCAGGAGCGCGTGCCGGACCTGTGCTATCTGGCGCTGCACGGCAAGGAAGGCGAGGACGGCACGGTGCAGCGGCTCTTGGACCTGCTCCAGATCCCTTACACGGGAACAGCTGCCTTCGATTGCGAGGTGGCCTTCGACAAGATCTTGGCCAAAGACGCGCTGGCACGGGCGGGCGTGCCGACACCACCGTGGGTGGCGATCGAGGGTTGGG
>DATLPI010000274.1:0-34657 GCA_035535815.1 Actinomycetota bacterium
GAACCCGGTCAGCTCCGCCATCAGGGGCCCCACCAAGGTCCCGTGCCGGGTGATCACGCCCTCGATCGCGCACTCGCGCGGGTCGATGCGCCTCATCACCTTCAGGTCATGGCCCACGATCTTCTTCTCGTCCTGCTTCCAGTCGCCCTCGCTCGCGACGAAGAACGTCGTCTGGCCGGAATCGCCGTAGGGCGTCTGGATCACGAGATCGGTGCCCAGGCCAGCGGCACCCGCTAAGTCGAGCACCTCTCGGTAGGTGTTCGCCCGCCCCATCGTGTTGGGCACGCTTGGGACGCCGGCGTCATCACCGAGCCGCGTGGTCTCGATCTTGGAGTCCATGCGGTGGCGGAGCTCGGCGGGGGGGAACGCCACCTGGAGATCGAGTTCGCGGGCCAGGGTCTCGGTCTCCTCGTCGAACATCAGGAACGCCACCTTGCCGCCGAGGCCACGGCCACCGATGAAGTCGACCACCTCCTTGTGACCCAGCAGGTAGTTGCAGATCTCCTCGATGGACTCGAACGCTCGCGGGGACTGCTCCTTCGGCACGAACACGTTCGGATGCCATCCGTCGAACGAGTCGTAGTAGTTGACGAACCGGAAGTTGCGCACCCACCGGTCGATCCCCAGCAGGTTGAACGCGGTGGCGCTGACGAAATAGACCGGGGTCTCGTTCGTGCGGAAGAAGTTGCGGATCACCGGGATGCCCATCAGCGGCGCACGATCGGCGTTGGCGCCCGAGCCACGGTCACGGGTGGGGGATGGCGTCGGGGCGGGGTCGGCCGCCGGCGGCGAGGCGTCGTGGGTTCGCCGCACGAGCAGCCGTGCGACGATCATCAGCAGGACGAGGGCGGCGAGCCAGGCTACTACCTGGATAGCCCGCACCAGTCCCGGATGAACAAGCCCATGACCTGCGCCGTCTGGATCACGGACGGAAGGTACACCCGTTCCCCGACGCCGTGCGCGGCCTCGGCGAAGGGCCCGAAACACACCGCCGGGATGCCGGCCACGTTGCCGAACACGGAGGCGTCGGTGGTGCCGGTGGTGGCGACCAGCGCCGGTGGCACCCCCGCCTGCCGCGCGAACGACCCTGCGAGCGTGGTCACCAGGTCGTGGTCATCGGCCAGTTCGTAGCCATGGCTCGCGAAGCCGTTGTAGTGCACCTCGGCCGACCCCGGTTGGTCGGCGGTCGCCTCGGCCACCAGCGTTTCGATGCGCGCTTTGAGGTCGTCCAGCGACATGTTCGGATACAACGCGATGCGGTAGCCGGTGACGCACTCGCCCGGCACGGTCGAGGGCCAGTCGCCCCCGCGGATCGTGCCGACGTTCAGGTTGATCGGATGGGCGAACAGGTCGAAGGGCGCGGGAGGGGCGGCGTTCAGATCGAACTCGAGACCTCGGAGCGCACCGATCACCGTGAGGCTCTTCTCGATCGCGTTCGTGGCGTTTCGGCCCTCCGCGGCATGTCCCGGCACGCCCGTGATCCGCACGCTGAACCAGAGCACCCCCACCTGCGAGGTGGTGATCGCGGCGCCGAACGGCTCGGCGATGACTGCGGCCTCGGCCGTGTAGCCGGCGAGCACGGTCTGCAGCGTCCCGTTGCCGCTGCACTCTTCCTCGAGCACCGACTCGATCGTGACCGGCGCCCGGGGAGTGAGTCCCAGGGATCGGAGCCCCTGCACGGCACCCACGATGGCTGCCAGGCCACACTTCATGTCGGCGGCGCCCCTGCCGATCATCCACTCCCCGTCCCGATCGGCGCCGAAAGGGTCGTGCGTGCCCCACTGGCCCAACGGCTCCGGGCTGACCACGTCGATGTGCCCGTTGAGGATCAGCGAACGCCCCGCGGTCTCGTCCGGTTGATCGGGCCCCCAGATGGCGACGACGTTCGATCGGCCTTCCAGCGGCCAATCGAACGGCGCCGCGTGCGGGTGGGCTCGCAACGCCTCAGCGTCCATCGGCACGTCGACCGGTTCGAGATGGAGATCCTCCCGCAGGATCGATCGCATCACGGCTTGGCCCGGTTCCTCGTTGCCGAGCGTGGTCTCGGCGCGAACGAGCCGGGCGAGGACCTCGGTCATCCAATCGCCCTGCTCCTCGATCGCCCGGAGGATCTCGGAGTCTTCCGATGCTTGCTCGGGAGCGGCTCCGGGCTGCGTCGCGAGCTCGCCACGGCCGTCGAAGGCGTACTCCCGTGGGGCCTGGAAGTCACCGGTGAGCCGGCTCCCACCATAGGCGGCGCCGGTCACCGTCTCGTCGGGCGAGGGCTCCATGGTGGCGCAGCGTACACATGAGCCCACGCCCCGATGCTGAGCCAAGCGGCCCGGCGGATCCTACTGTTTGACATAGTGATGTAATGATGTAATCTTCATTGCATGAAGAACCCACGCGAACACCGACACGACCACGCATCGCTCGACGAGATCCAGGGATGGTTCGCCGGCAGGCTCCCCGACGGCCTCTACGTCGGGGCGGTCGACGTGAGCACCGACCGCGACGAGATCCTCGTCGTCGGCACGATCGCCGAGCCCGATCTCGCGGCCGACGCGTCATCCGAGGCCAGGGCCGCCGCCATCGCGTCTCGCATCGCCGGATTCCGCGAGGACACCCGCGGCAAGCGCATGCAGATCGCCGACGAGGCACAGCATCGGTTCGCCAAGGCCGTGAGCTGGGGCGCTCGCTGCGCCGATCAGCAGGTGCTGTTCACCACGTTGAGCGTGCCGGCGATGACCCGGCTGCGGATGCCGGAGCGCAAGGTGCTGGACACGCTGGTCGAAGCCGGCGTCGCCCGCAGTCGCAGCCACGCGCTGGCGTGGTGCGTTCGGTTGGTCGCCGAACGTCAGGACGACTGGCTCCGTGACCTGCAGGAAGCCCTGACGAAGGTGGAAGAAGTGCGGGCAGAGGGCCCGCGCGACTAGCGCGAGTCCCTAGGATCGATCGCGGTCGGCTCGGCGGAGCGAGACGACCATGTTCACGGCTCTCGTGACGACCACCTGCTCCCCTGGCCGAAGATCGGCCGGCACGCTTTCGGCCCCCAGGCGAGCGGTCTCCACGGTTCGGTCTCGGAACGCAACGGTGACGTCGACATAGCCCACTCCGTGCACGTCGAAGGGCTTCACTTCGACTATGAGCGCATCCACCTCTCCGAGCACCGGCCGAGCCTACCTCAGGGGGCGTAGGGAGGCTCCCCCTGCGCAGCTGCAGGACCTGCTGCTAGGGTCGGGGCGATGCGGCCCCACCGCACCCGGCTCAAGGACTCACGCCGGATTGCCGATTCTCCCTGCATGCATCGAGGGGGAACTCGGCTTCGCCGTCGCGTGAACGCGCTCGCCATCACGGCGACGCTGGGGATCTCCCTGCTCTCCGGCCTGCTCGTCCTCGTCCCTACGGCGAACGCGGTAGGAGCCACGCCGACCCACATCGACCCCACCGTCGGGGAGGCGGGAACGGGGATGCCCGCACTGCCGGTGGTGGTGCCGAAGGCCACCTCAGCCAAGGCCATCGCCCTGCGCTGGAGCGACGTCGGACCCGGCGACGCATGGGCCCGGCCGGCGATCAACTTCGTGGGCAAGGACCATGACTGGATGCGGGACTTCGCCGCCAACGGCGACGGCTCCTACCCCTTCCGGCCTCGGATGCTGGAAACCCGTAAGTACTTCGCCCGGGCGGTGGTGAAGGCGTTCGCGCCGGACGCAGGTGTCGACTCCTCGATCACCTTCCCGGACCTGGACCCCACCCAGTCCTTCTACAAGTGGGCGAACATCGCGGTGCAGAAGGGGTGGATGCGGCCGGTCAGCGACGGACGCTTCCTGCCGGACAAGCCGGTCACCATGGTCACGGTCCACCGTTCGATCGTCTTGGCGCTGGGGATGCGCTCGACGGCGAACCAGATCAACCACCTCCGAACCCGGGACGGTGTCGCGTTCGCCACCCCCCAGAACCTGGGGACGACGAACCTCGGCAATCGCCTCAACCTCCGCTACCCGAGTGCGGAAGCCGATCACGACGTGACGCCACAGTCGCCGATGCCTCGCGCCCAGGTCGCCTATTCGATCTACAAGGCCAAGACGACCGCGCCGGGCAACGTCTCGTGGATCCGCAGCGATTACGAGGGCGTCGTCCTGCCGAACATGGGTCCCACCCGCAGGGCCATCGTCGAGTGGGGCCTGAAGTACGTGGGCTATCCCTACGTCTGGGCCGGTGAATGGGGCTTCGATTCGCCGGAACCGGCCGCGCTCGGCGGACAACCGATCGCCGGGTTCGACTGCTCGGGTCTGATGTGGTGGCTGATGCGTGAGGACGACGGCGGGTACTGGGAGATCTCACCGCCCCGCCCCCACCGGGGATGGCCGCTGCCGCAGCGCGGTTCCGCGGACATGGCCAGGTTCGGCAAGCTGAAGTGGGACGCCCTGCTGCCCGGAGACCTCGCGTTCTACGACGGCAGCGGCGACGGCACCGTGGACCACGTGGATCTGTACGTCGGTAACGGCTACGCCCTCGACTCGTCCACCAGCGTGGGCGGCGTCACGCTGATGTACGTGGGGCCCGGCAGCTGGTACCGCGACCACTTCGTCCACGGGCGACGACTGATCCCCACGAAGTAGCGCTCAGCTCGGTTCCTCGGTCGCCGCCTGCAGGATCGCCTGCTCCGCATCCGTGAGTGGACGGCTCCGCTCGCCGGCAGGGTCCCTGGGCACGATCACCGCTTCGGACTCGGCGGCCACGGTGCCGTCGAGCTTCGTGATCCGTTCCCAGGTGCGCACGCTCGAGGTCCCGTGCCCGGCGACCCCGCATCGCACCACGACCTGGCCATCGGCCTGCGTGAGCTGGTTCCGGTAGTCGATCGCGACGCGGGCGAGGACGAAGTCCCATGCCTCCTTCGTGCCGAACAGGGACTCCACCAGCCGGTCGCGGCACTCTTCGAGGTAGGTCAGGTACACGGCGTTGTTGACGTGGCCGTAGTTGTCGACGTCGCGCCAGCGGATCGTGATCGTCACCTCGTGCACGGCGCGTATCCTCCCACGCCGCCGAACGCAACCATGGCCCGGACATGGGAAAAGGCCCCGGACGGGGGGTCCGGGGCCTTCTCGTCGGAGAGAGGGGCTCCACGGGTAGTTCGGTTCGTCCCCGGGGGTGGTTCGCGCCGAGATGTTGCGGTTGTGTTGCAGATGGCCGCTCTCACCGTCCGCTGGGCGGGTGGTGTTCACCGAGCCGGCGGTCCATCTCCTGGTCGGCGCGCTCCGAGCTCGGGCGCGACCCGGTGACGGCGGCCAGGAAGTCGTCGCGTTCGAGCGCGAGGAGGCGGAGATCCGAGTCGGCCGTGATCGTGGCCGTGCGAGGAACGTTGCGGAGCAACGCGATCTCTCCGAAGTAGCCGCCTGGTCCCAGCGTCGCGATCGGCACGCCGCCGGCAGCGACGCTCACCGTCCCGTCCTCGATCATGTAGAAGCGATCGCCGGGATCGCCCTCTCGGATGACGACCGATCCCGCCGGCGCAGCGACGGGTAGGAGGTTCCAGGACAAGCGCTCGAGCACCGGCTGCGAGAGCGGCTGGAAGAACGGGATGCGCAGCAGCACCGCGAGCTCCGGCCCCGGCACCGCACCGCCTTCCTCGATCCGCCGCAGCCGCCCCCACGAGAGCGCCCCGAGCAGGGGCAGGAATGCCCCGGCGGCGGCGAAGGCACCCCGTGCCCCGAAGAGCGCCACCAACACGGGTGCCGCGATCGACCCCAGTGCCAACCCGGCCATCAGTAGCCCCTCCTGGACCCCGAAGATCCGCGCGAGCACGTCGTCGCGAACGGTTCGCTGCAGGAGCGTGCGTCCGGCCACGTCGAAGAACGCCTTGCCCGCGCCGCTCAGCGCCAGCATCACCAAAGCGAACGGAGGCTCTTGTGCGAACGCCACCAGCGCGAGCGGGATCCCCGTCACGATGATCCCGGCGCCGAGCGCCGGGCTCATGCGCCGGCGGCCGACCAGGACAGCGGTGGCGGTGGCGCCCACCACCCCGCCCACGCCCACGGCCGAGGCCAGGATCCCGATCCCGGACTCGCCCATGTCCAGCACGTCGATCGCGGTCACCGTGTAGAGCACATCGAGGGCGCCGATCACCACGAACTGGGCCCCCACGAGCAGGCTCAGCATCAGGGCTCCGGGTTCGCGGCGGAGCTGGGCGAACCCCTCTCGGGCATCGGCGATCAGCCGTTCGGGATCCTCCTGCCGTTCGGCCCCGTCGACCTCCCGCAACGGAAGGTGCACCGTGACGAGCGCGCTGGCCACCGAGGCGGCGCTCATCACCGCGAAGACGAGCCACGGACCGTCCAGCCCGATCAGCACGCCGTTGAGCACCGGGCCGACGAAGATCGCGAGCCCCTCCAGGGTGCTGGAGGCGGCGTTGGAGGCGGTGAGCTCCTCTGGCGTTTCCGCCAACTCCGGCAGGATCGCGTTGTGGACGGGCCTGGTCAGGGTGATCGAGCAGCTGGTGGCGATCGCCCCGATGAAGACCACCCATGGAGGGGCGTCCGACCACAACGCGATCGCCGTGGCCCCCATGACGACCGACTGGGTGGCGTAGCCGAGCGCGAGCGCACGGTCGCGACGGAAACGGTCCCCCACGACCGAGCCCAACGGAGCGACCAGCGCGGCGGGGATCAGTTGGAGCAGCGCGACGACGCCGGCGGTCGTCGTGCCGCCGATCGTGAACGCGTAGACGAGCACCGCCAGCCAGACCGCCCATTCGGCGGCGTTGAAGATGAAGAACGCGAGCAGCACCCGGCGCAACGCTCCGCGCCGGAGCACGGCGGCGAACACTCGGGCGGTTTCCCTGCCGGCCAGCGAGACCTCCTCGGATGCGCGGGGGTCCGCTCATCCTGGGGTGCGGCCTGTGAACGGTCAACGCGAAGAACGGGGACCCGAAGGCCCCCGCTCTCACTGGTGGTGCGATGGTGCGGACGAGCTAGAAGTCCATGTCACCGCCGGGCATGCCGCCGCCGGGCATGCCGGCAGGCGCCTTCTCGGGCTTCTCGGCGACGACGGCTTCGGTCGTCAGGAACAGCGCGGCGATCGACGCGGCGTTCTGCAACGCCGAGCGCGTCACCTTGGTCGGGTCGATCACGCCGAACTTCAGCATGTCGCCGTACTCGCCGTTGGCGGCGTTGAGCCCGAACCCGGGATCCAGCGCACGTACCTTCTCGACGATGACACCGCCCTCGAGGCCGGCGTTCACGGCGATCTGCTTGATCGGCTCCTCCAGCGCACGGCGCACGATGTTGGAACCCGTGAGCTCGTCACCTTCGAGGTCGACCTTGTCGAGCGCTGCCTGCGCGTTCAGCAGGGCCACGCCGCCGCCGGGCACGATGCCCTCTTCGACCGCCGCCTTGGTGGATTGCACGGCGTCCTCGATGCGGTGCTTCTTCTCCTTGAGCTCGACCTCGGTGGCCGCGCCGACCTTGATGACCGCCACGCCGCCGTAGAGCTTGGCCAGCCGCTCCTGCAGCTTCTCGCGGTCGTAGTCGGAGTCGGTGTTCTCGATCTCGCCCTTGATCTGGTTGATGCGGCCCTGGACGTCCTCGTCCTTGCCCGCGCCTTCCACGATCGTGGTCTCGTCCTTGGTCACGATCACCTTGCGGGCGGTGCCCAGCAGGTCGATCGTGGCGCTCTCGAGCTTGAGGCCGACCTCCTCGGAGATCACCGTGGCGCCGGTCAGGATCGCGATGTCCTGCAGCATGGCCTTGCGGCGGTCACCGAACCCGGGAGCCTTCACCGCGGCGCTGCGGAACGTGCCACGGATCTTGTTGACGACCAGGGTGGCCAATGCCTCGCCCTCGACGTCCTCGCACAGGATGAGGACCGGCTTTCCGGCCTGCATGACCTTCTCGAGCACCGGCAGCAGGTCCTTCACGGCCGAGACCTTCGAGTTGGCGATCAGGATGTACGGGTCCTCGAGCACGGCTTCCATGCGCTCGGGGTCGGTGACGAAGTAGGGCGAGATGTAGCCCTTGTCGAACCGCATGCCCTCGACGAAGTCGAGTTCCATGCCGAACGTGTTCGACTCCTCGACAGTGATGACGCCGTCCTTGCCGACCTTGTCCACGGCCTCGGCGATCGTCTCGCCGATCTGGGTGTCGGCCGCGGAGATCGCGCCGACGTTGGCGATCTGGGCCTTGTCGTCGACCTCCTTGGACTGGTTCTTGATGGCCTCCACGGCGAGCTCGGTGGCGCGCTCGATGCCACGCTTGAGGCTCATCGGGTTGGCGCCGGCCGCGACGTTGCGCAGGCCTTCCTTCACGATCGCCTGAGCGAGCACCGTGGCCGTCGTCGTGCCGTCACCGGCGACGTCGTCGGTCTTCTTGGCGACCTCCTTAACCAGCTCGGCGCCGATCTTCTCGGAGGGGTCGTCGAGCTCGATCTCCTTGGCGATCGAGACGCCGTCGTTCGTGATCGTGGGGGCGCCCCACTTCTTCTCGAGGACCACGTTGCGGCCCTTGGGACCGAGCGTGATCTTGACGGCGTTGGCGAGCTGGTCCATGCCCCGCTCGAGCGAACGCCGCGCTTCCTCGTCGAAGGTGATGATCTTCGCAGCCATCCCTTCTCCTTTCCTTCGCGTTGGTGGCTTGTTCAGCCCTGGTCAGTCTTGGTCTCCGACTGCTAGCACTCGAAGCTACCGAGTGCTAACGATTGTAACGGGAAACGGAGCGGGTGTGACAAGCCCGTCCGAGCGCGGTTCAGGACTTCAGCGCGATCACGATGCTGGCGAACGGGCCCACCACGGCCAGCGGGATCGCCAAGCCGATGAAGTCGGTGAACACCAGGAGCGGCACCAGATCGCCGCCCAGAGCGCCAGGATCCCAATCACCCAGGCGAAGGACGGCTGCAGGATGATCTCGTCCTGCCACCGGCGATACGAACGAAGCGCGAAGACGCCGGGGACGATCAGCGCCAGGAACCCGGCAACGACGCCCAGGAGGGCGAGGAGCCTGGGTGCGCCATCGCGGCGATAGCGCCAGTCATCGTCGGGCGGCGGACCCTCGACGTCGTCATCGATCGGTCGCGAACGACGACCCAGGGCCCGGCCCTGGGGACCGATGATCGGGGGAGGCATGCTCCCGGAGCCCGACATCTTCCGATGGTGACCGCTGGATCGCCCGGCGGCAAGGCACCGCCGCCATCCCGGCGATAGGCTCGCGGCCTGTCCGCATCGAGAAGGAAGGCGAGATGTCGCTCGAGCCAGATTGGGAACGACGGTTCACCGCCACCAGCGTCGGCTTCCCCGCGTGGTCCGAGGCCGAGCCCGGCCGTCTGGCGCTGATCACGACCCGGAGCGGCGCGTCGCAGGTGTGGGCGCATGACCTCGGTGACGGCTCCTGGCGGCAGGTCACCGACGATCCGGTAGGGATCGAGCATGTGATGGTGGCCCCCGACGGGCGGCTGGTGTGGTGGCTCGACGCGAACGGCGACGAACGCGGCCACTGGGTGAGCGCTCCGTTCGACGGCGGGGAACCCCGACCGCTCGTGCGTGGTGTTCCCGACGCGTGGTCCATGGGCATCTCCATGGTGGGCGACCGCATCGCGGTGGGGATCGCGACCGACGACGACTACCGCGTGTACATCGCCGATGGCGACCAGGAAGCGCGTCTGGCCTACCGGCACGAGCATCCCGCCGGCGTCGGCGCCGAATGGCCCGAAGGCGTGGGAGGGCTCTCGCACGACGGGGCCTTGCTCTGCATCCGCCACGGTGAGGACGGCGACAT
Organism: Actinomycetota bacterium; assembly: GCA_035535815.1. Lineage (GTDB taxonomy): Bacteria > Actinomycetota > UBA4738 > UBA4738 > HRBIN12 > JAOUEA01. Next base: position 9,744 of record DATLPI010000274.1, read on the forward strand.
CCTGCGCTCGGCGCTCCGCGTCCTCGACGCGGAGACGGGCGAGCCCGTGGGTGACCTGGTCGATCCCGCACGGCGGCTGGATGCGGTGGCGTGGTCACCACGCGGCCACCTGCTCGCGTTCGTCAGCGAGCGGGGAGCGTTCGAACGGCCCGGGCTCTGGGACCTGGACACGGGGGAGCGGCGCGATCTCGCCCTGCCCTCCCTGCCGGGGGCGGCGTGGCCCGTGGCCTGGTACCCCGACGCGGCGGCGCTGCTGGTGCGTCACGAACACGAGGGACGGTCACAGCTGATCCGCGTGAACGTCGACGATGAGACCACCGACGTGATCGCGGATCCCGGCGGCGAGATCGACGACGGCGCCATCCGGCCGGACGGACAGGTGTGGTTCGAAACGAGCAGTGGGATCGATCCACCCAGGATCGTCGACCTCGATGGCGGGCCCGTTCTCGCGATCGAGGACGAGCCGCCGCCGCCCGGGACGGCGATGCGCGGGTTCTGGTTCGACAACCCGCACGGCGACCCCATCCATGCCTTCCTGGCGACGCCCGAAGGCGATGGTCCTTTCCCTACGGTGATGTCGGTGCACGGCGGCCCCGAGTGGCACGAGGGAGACCGCTTCGAGGCCGAGACCCTGGCCTTCGTGGACGCGGGCTACGCGGTGGCGTTGGTCAACTACCGAGGCTCGACCGGCTACGGCGTCGGCTTCCGTGAGGCCCTGATCGGTAACCCCTGCCTGCCGGAGACCGAAGATGTCAACGCCTGCCTGGACCGGCTGATCGCCGACGGCGTCGCCGATCCCGAGCGCGTCTACTGGAGCGGTTGGTCCTGGGGCGGCTGCCTGGCGTGCCTCAACGCCGGGTTGCACCCGGATCGGTGGCGCGCGATGTTCGCGGGCATCCCCGCGGGGGACTTCGTGGCGGCGCACTGGGCGAGCGCCCCGGCGCTCCAGGCGTGGGATGACGCCGTCTACGGCGGGAGCCCCGTCGAGGTGCCGGAGATGTACCGGGAACGCGACCCCATGACGTACGCGGCCCGCGTCCGGGCGCCCGTCTTGATCATCGCCGGCGAGAACGACTCACGATGCCCGGTGGAGGGGATCACGCCCTGGGTCGACGCGGTGCGAGCCAACGGCGTCGAGGTCCGGGTCCACTGGTATCCCACCGGCCATCACGCCAACGCCACCGAGGATCAGGTGCGGCACATGCGGATGATCCTGGACTTCTTCGCCGAGCACGGCGGCCGGCCGACCCCGACGGCCTGAGTCACTCCTGCGCCGACCGCCAGCTGCTCATGACCTTGTCGACGCGCACCTCGATGATGACCGAGCTGCCCTCCTCGATCGGTGCCCGCTCCTCGTACTGCGGATACTTCTCGTAGAGCAGCGTGCGGTCGCGTTCGAACTCGAAGCCGCCGTCGAGGATGTACGCCTCGCCCTCGGCGATCACCTGCACCAGCTGTGACCAGTCTTCGTGGTACTCGTCGTAACAGATCGCGACGTTGGCGTTGCCCTCGATGTTGCGAACCTTCTGGGTGTCGCGTTCGGTGGCGAACACCAGGCGGTCCAGGTCGAGCACCGTCGAGATCGGCACCACGTGCGGACGCCCGTCGGGCCGCACCGTGGCGAGCGCACAGTCTCGCTGCACCGCAACGAACTCGGCCTCCTGCGGCAGGAAGATCTTCTCGTCGATGGTCATCGATGGCTCATTCTTCGCCGGCGCCGGCGGCCGCTTGTTCCCGGATCGACTCGACGATCTCGGCGTTCGCGAGGGTCGTGACGTCACCCAGCTGATCGCCACGGGCGACGTCGCGCAGGAGCCGACGCATGATCTTGCCCGACCGAGTCTTCGGCAGGTCGGGCGTGAAGATGATCACGTCGGGCTTGGCGATCGGGCCGATCACCTTCGCCACGTGGTCGCGGAGCTCGTTGAGCATCGCTTCGTCGCCGTCGTAGCCCGTCTTCAAGGTGACGAAGGCCACGATCCCTTCACCCTTGACGTCGTGCGGACGCGAGACGACCGCCGCCTCGGCGACCTTCTCGTCGTCGACGAGCGCCGATTCGATCTCGAAGGTCGACAGCCGGTGGCCGGCGACGTTCATCACGTCGTCGATCCTGCCGAGTAGCCAGTAGAACCCCTCGGCGTCCAGGCGGGCACCGTCGCCCGCCACGTAGACGTCGTGGCCGTAGCGACCGAAGTAGGTCTCGACGTAGCGATCGGGATCACCCCAGATCGTACGGGCGATCGCAGGCCAGGGGTGACGCAGCACCAGGTAACCGCCACCGCCCAGGCCGACGCTCAGGCCCCGTTCGTCGACGACGTCGGCAGCGATCCCCGGGAACGGGAACGTCGCCGACCCAGGCTTGAGCAGCGTGAGACCCGGCAGTGGCGAGATGAGGATCGCGCCGGTCTCCGTCTGCCACCAGGTGTCGACGACGGGACAGCGTTCCCCGCCGATCACCTTCCAGTACCAGATCCACGCCTCCGGGTTGATCGGCTCGCCCACCGAACCCAGCAGCCGCAGCGAGGTCAGGTCGTGCTTGTCGGCGTGCTCGGTCCCCCATCGCATGAACGCACGTACCGCGGTGGGCGCCGTGTACAGGATCGTGACCCCGTACCGCTCGATGATGTCCCACCACCGGTCCTTGTCGGGCCAGTCGGGCGCGCCCTCATACATCACGCCGGTGGTGTGGTTCGCGAGCGGCCCGTAGACGATGTAGCTGTGGCCGGTCACCCACCCGCAGTCGGCGGCGCACCAGTACACGTCGTCTTCGTGGATGTCGAAGATCATCCGGTGGGTGGCGGCCACCTGCGTCATGTAGCCGCCCGTGGTGTGGGCGATGCCCTTGGGTTTGCCGGTCGTGCCGCTGGTGTACAGCAGATAGAGCAGATCCTCGGCATCCATCGGTTCGGGTTCACACTCGGCCGGCTGGTCGGCCACCAACTCGTGGTACCAGATGTCCCGGCCTGCCTGGAAGGCGTGATCGTTCTCGCACCGGCGCACGGTGACCACGTGTTCGATCGAGGGACACTGCGCCACGGCGTCATCGGCGTTGTCCTTCAGCGGCACGACGGTGCCACGTCGCCACGCGCCGTCTGCCGTGATGAGCACCTTGGCCTCGGCGTCGTTGATGCGGTCGCGAAGCGCCTCGGCGCTGAAGCCTCCGAAGACCACCGAGTGGGCGGCGCCGATCCGCGCGCATGCCAGCATCGCGATCGGGAGCTCGGGCACCATGCCCAGGTAGATGTTGACCCGGTCTCCCTTGGCCACCCCGAGCGACTTCAGCCCGTTGGCGAGCCGGCACACGTCCTCGTACAGGTCGGCATACGTGATCGTGCGAGTGTCGCCGGGTTCGCCCTCCCAGTGATAGGCGACCTTGTCGCCACCTCCGGCCTCCACGTGACGGTCCAGGCAATTGTAGGAAGCGTTGAGGGTTCCGCCCGAGAACCACCGCACCCACGGCGGCTCCCATTCCATGACCGAATCCCAGTGGGAGAACCACGTGAGCCGCTCGGCCTGTTCGGCCCAGAAGGCTTCGTGGTCGGCGTTGGCGCGATCGTAGATCTCCGAGTCGTTGACGATGGCACGTTCGACGAAGTCGGCCGGAGGGGGGAACACCCGCTCCTCGGAAAGTAGGGCCTCGATGTTCTGCTCGATGTCGCTCATCGATCCTCCCGGGTCGGCACGAACTGGCGAGGGGCATCGTACGCAGGATGGGCCGAGCACGCCGCCGAACCGAGGGGATCCCAGGACCCGGATCAACCTTGGCGACCTGCGCCGATGTGCTTGCACAGCGCGGTTCTGAGGACCAGCATCGTGCGTGAGGCCGCCCCAGAGGCGGCCTCGAGGAAAGGAGGGCCCATGGCCGACGAGGGCTACTGCATGAAGTGTCGCGAGAAGCGGCAGTTCGAAGGCCAGGTCGTGACGTTGAAGAACGGGCGTCCCGCGGCACAGGGAACGTGTCCGGTGTGCGGCACGAAACTCACGAAGATCCTGGGCATGGACGCCGCGAAGGCTCGCGGTTGGTCGCCGGCCTAGGCTCGTCCCGTCAATTCAGACGCGACAACAACTGCTCGGGTGCGATCACGGTCGGACCCGGGGTGACACCCCGGTGGCGGGCCGCGAGGTCCGCCACCGTCGTTTGCGCGAATACATCCTGCACCGCCCGGGCCACATCAGCCCAGAACCCTTGCAGCCCACACTGTGAGTCCTGGAAACACGTATGGTCGCTGGGCTCGAGGCAGAACATGGGGAAGATCTGGCCCTCGATGGCATCGGCGATCTCGGCCATCGTGATCTGCTCCGGAGCGCGAGACAGACGGCATCCTCCACCGGCCCCTCGGAAGCTCTCCACCAACCCTGCCTTCGAGAGCGCTCCGAGCTGCTGCTCGAGGAACCGGAGCGGGATCTGCTGACGCTCGGCGATCTCGCGAGCCGGCACCAGGCCTTCCTCGTCCCGTCGTTGGGCGAGTTCGATCATGGCGCGCATCGCGTATTCGAGCTTCTGAGAGACCTTGAGCACGGAGAACCTCCTGTCCGGCCAGCGTAGGAGGGGGTTCCCGGCACGTCAACGCCCTGCCCGGCCGCTTGATCGGCGATCAACTCCTGCATTTGGGGTATCAACGCGCCCCTTCCAGGACCGATATCACCTGTAGGGGATCCACCCGTCCCCCGATAGGAGGACAAGGACCGCCATGGTCCGGATACTGGTCATCGACGACGAGCCCGATGTGTTGCTGCTGTGCCGGGTCAACCTGGGACATGCCGGGTTCGAGGTGTTGGAAGCGCAGGACGGAGAGCATGGCATCGCCGATGCCGTGGCCGAGCGCCCCGATGCCATCGTGCTTGACCTGATGCTGCCGAGGATCGACGGGTACGAGGTGCTCCGGACCCTCCGTGAGGACGAGCGGACCAGCCTGACCCCGATCCTGGTGCTGAGCGCCAAGGCGCAGCGCGAGGATCGCCGTCGGTGCCTGGAGATGGGTGCCGACGAGTTCATCACCAAGCCGTTCTCACCGGAGGCGCTGGGTGAGGCGTTGCAACGGCTGACGGAGTTGGACGACGAGGCGCGGGCCGCCGGTCGCACCGAGGCGCTGGCTCAGATCGAGGACTAGGCTTCGGCGCCCGGGTAGTCGGCGCCGATCACCACGACCAATTGCGTGTCCTCCGGGACGGCAGATTCGAATTCGGCTCCGAGGAGCTTGACCTCGGCACCATCGAGGAACTCCTCCGCCATGTTCGTGGCGTTGGATTCGTTCTGTGCTGCATCGGCGCCTCCACGGAAGTACACGGTCGTTTTCGCGACTCCGGTGGTTGGAGCGTTCGCTGCTTCAGCACCTCGCGTGTACCCCTCGCCCTCGAGCATCTGTTGCACCTCAGCGGCCAGGCCCGCGGTCGAGGTGGCATTCAAGACCGCGAAGGTCACGCCGTCGACCTCGGGTTCGGGCGTGTTCACCGCATCCGTGGGCGTGGGGGTCGTCGTGGGCGTCGGCGAGACCGAGAGCGCCACAGAGGGCGACGGCGACGTGCCGCCGACGGCGGCGACATCACCATCGGTGTCGAAGCCGTTCAACAGGACCGCTACGCCGCCGACGACCAATGCCACGAGCACGATGAGACGAGCAGGAGAAAGGTTCACTCGGCCCATCCTACCGTAGCCATCCTGGCCCCAGCGATGCTGGCCCGCCCGGATCGGCTACGTGCGCACACCGAGCTGATCCGCGACCCTGCGCTGACGCCTGGCCTCACGCACCCGGCGCAGGCGGCGCACCAGCATGGGGTCGTACTCGAGCGCCTCGGGCGAATCGACGATGCGGTTCAGGAGTTGGTGATAGCGCGCCGGCGAGAACCCGAACGTTTCGCGGATCGCGCGGTGCTTGGCGATCGGGAGCATCCAGCTCTCACGCTCGAAATCCAAGATCGCGCGCGCTCGGTCCTCGAGCGGCTGGGGCGGGGGCGAGCTGCTCACCTGGCCAGCGTATCGACGCTCGACCGCGGTGCAAGCACCCCGAGCGCCCGGTTGGGACGCACGATTCCAGCTGGGTCCCGGATGAGCCGAGAAGTGAAGGGAACCCGCACGAAGGTGAGACGATAGCCTCAGGGCGAAGGAAGGCGAGTCCGGTGGTCGACGCGGCAGGCGGGCCGGCACGATCGCGAGCCGATGATGAGGAGCCCCGCAGCGAGGGTTTCCGTTGGGGTGCGCAGCTCAACATGCTGCACAACCTGGCCGCGACGCTGAACACCTTCGACGACGTCCGCCAGATCGGTGAGTCGATCACGGCCGAACTGCGCACGATCATCGACTACCACAACTGCCGGGTGTACCTGCTGGAGCCCAACGGACACACCTTGACGCCGATCGCGTTCCGGGGCGAACTGTTCGACGCGTACGGGCAGGAGACGCTCGACGAACTCCTCATCGAGATGGGCGAGGGCATGACCGGCTGGGTGGCCGAGCACCGAACCTCCCTGCTGACCCCCAACGCGCAGGAGGTCGAGTTCGCGGTCCAGATCGAGGGCACCGACGACATCACCGAGTCGATGCTGCTGGTGCCCATGCTCGTGGGTGAGCAGGTCGTGGGCGTGATCGTGCTCTCCAGCCTCGGGTACGGCAAGTTCGACGAAGAGGACCAGCGCCTGCTCGAGGTGTTGGCCGCCCACGCCGCCGTGGCCTTCCAGAACGCGAGGCTCCTGGGTGCCGAGCGTGAAGCGGCGGCGACCTCGGTCGCTCTGCTGGAACTGTCCCAGACCTTGACCGGCCGCCAGACCATCGGCGACATCCTGCAGGATGCCGTCGAATCGGTCCCATCGCTCGTGCCGGCCGCCGTCGTGGCCGCCTATGTGCGTGATGCCGAGACCGGCGGGTTCCGGGTCGCGCGCGTGCATGAGATCGAACGAGGCACCCTCCGCCCTCGCTCGATGGTTGCCGACGTGCCACGGGAGGTCGCCGAGAGCTTCCTGAAGGGCCAGACCCACCCGTTCATCATCCCCAAGGTGCTGGTCGAACAGATCCCCGAGGAACTCTGGTTGCTGGATGAGGCGAGGGACGTGCTGATCGCCCCGCTGGACTGGGATCCCGATGGGTTCGGCGCGTTGGTCATCGTGGCCGAATCGGGACGAGACGCCTTCGACGACCGCGACCTCCGGTACGCGCGTGGGCTGTCCGACATCGCCTCCCTCGCCCTGGGAAACGCGCGGCGACTCTCCGAACTCGAGCGCTTCCACGAGTTGGTGGACAGCCTCGATGCCGTGTTCTGGGAGGCCGACGCCGCCACGATGGTGTTCACGTTCCTGGGTGGTCGCCTCGACGACATCCTGGGCGCCGAGGCCGCGGGGTGGCCGAACCAGAGCGTGACCTGGGGTTCACACATCGCCGCAGCCGATCGCGAGGGTGCGATCCAGGCGAGTCGCGCCGCCATCGACGCCGCGCAGGACCATACGGTGGAGTACCGGGTGATCACCTCCCAGGGCAGCACCCTGTGGCTCCGCGACCTCGTGCACGTCGTCCGCGGCGCCCAAGGTCCGAAGCAACTGCGCGGGCTCATGGTGGACGTCACCGACCGCAAACGGGCCGAGCAGGCGCTGCGCAAGAGCGAGCGCAAGTACTCCGAGGCGTTCCGGCGAGAGCGGGAGGCGGCGCAGCGCCTCCGCGCGCTCGATGACATGAAGAACACGTTCTTGGAGGCGGTGTCCCACGACCTGCGGACCCCGCTCACGTCGATCCTGGGTTCAGCCTTGACCCTGGAGCAGACCCGGTTCGAGCTGCCCAAGGCCGAATCGCTTGACCTGGTCCATCGCGTGGCCTCCAACGCCAGGAAGCTCGAACGCCTGCTGTCCGACCTGCTCGACCTCGATCGACTCCAGCGCGGCATCGTGTCGCCACAGCGACGTCCGACCGACCTCGCGGCCCTGGTGGCTCGCACCGTCGACGAACTCGAAGATCGCACCGGCCACGAGATCGACGTGGATGTCGAGGCGGTCACCGTCTCCGTCGACGCCGCCAAGGTCGAACGCATCATCGAGAACCTGCTGTCGAACGCGATCCGTCACACACCGCCTGCCACCAGGATCTGGCTGAGGGCTTCGAGCCTGGACGGCGGCCTGATGCTCGTCGTCGAAGACGAGGGCCCCGGCGTTCCCGACGATCTTCGGGAAGCGGTGTTCGAACCGTTCCGCCAGGCCCCTGGCTCGTCGTCGGAGCACTCGCCGGGGGTGGGCGTCGGCCTGTCCCTGGTTCGCCGGTTCGCCGAACTGCATGGGGGACGCGCGTGGCTCGAGGCCCGCGACGGCGGAGGTGCGTCGTTCCAGGTGTTCCTGCCTGGCGGCTAGCATCGGGCGATGCCCGCGCACGTCGATCTCCTGATCGAGTCCGTCACCGTGATCGACGGGACGGGTGCGCCCGGGTTCACCGCGACGGTGGGCGTGACGGCGGGTTCGGTCGCGTGGGTCTCACGGACGCCGCCCGCCGATGCCCCAGCCGCACAAACCCTCGACGGTGAAGGGCTCGTCGTGGCGCCCGGGTTCATCGACGTGCACAACCACTCGGATCTCGGGGCCCTGATCGATCCCGAGATGCCGTCGACCCTGCGACAGGGCGTGACCACGGTGGTGGTGGGCAACTGTGGCTCCTCGCCGTGGCCGGTCGCAGGAGCCGTCGAATGCGCTCAACTGGTCGGTGGCGACCCTGCGGCGATGGATCTCGCGTTCCCCTCGTTCGCCGGCTACCTCGACCGTCTCGACGCCGCACGGCCCGCCGTCAACGTCGCCGCCCTCGTGGGTCACGGGGCGATCCGCTCGCAGGTCATGGGCGGGCAACGCCGGGCACCGACCGAGGAGGAGCTCGGGGCGATGCGCCGGGCGGTTTCGAGCGCGATGGACGACGGCGCCCTCGGCCTCTCCACGGGGCTGATCTACGCGCCGGGCATGTACGCGCGGACGGACGAGGTCGTGGCCCTCGCGGAAGAGGCCGCGAGCCGAGGCGGCATCTACGCGTCGCACATCCGCGGAGAGGGCGAGCATCTGTTCCGCGCGGTCGACGAAGCGATCGAGATCGGCCGGCGCGCGGGAGGCCCCGCGCACGTGAGCCATCTCAAGTGCGAGACATCGCTCGTCTGGGGGAGGGCGGACGAACTCCTGCAACGGTTCCACGGAGACGACGACGTCACCGGCGACCAGTACCCCTACGAGGCGTGGGCCTCGGTCCTGTGGTCGCTGCTGCCCGAGTGGGCTCCCGTCGACGAGGTGGCTCGGATCTGGGCCGACCCCGACCGACGCACGATGCTGGCGCGGGCGATCGAAGAGGGCGAAGGCGACGCGTTCCAGTCCTCCGTCCGCGGCGTGGGATGGGACCGGATCGTGATCGAGGCGACCGCCGACACGACCTGCAACGGCGAGAGCATCGGCGCGATCGCGAACGCGCGCGGAGTGGCACCGGTCGAAGCCTGCATCCAGTTGTTGATCGAGGAACCACAGACGGCGTGCATCGGTCACGCGATGGCCGAGGTCGACGTGCGCACGATCATGGCCGACCCCGACATCATGGTGGCTTCGGACGCGTCGTCGATGTCGCCGACGGGACCGCTGGGCGGGCTGCCCGTCCACCCTCGCAACTACGGGACCTTCCCCCGGGTCCTGGGCCGCTCCGTGCGCAGAGGGGTCCTGTCGCTGGAGGCCGCCGTCCGCAAGATGACCTCGCTCCCCGCCGATCGGTTCGGTTTGGCGAAGCGGGGCCGCATCGAGGAGGGCGCGGTCGCCGATCTGGTGCTGTTCGACCCGACGATCGTGGCGGACCGGGCCGACTTCGATGCTCCGCACACCTTCCCGGAGGGGATCCGGGCGGTGATCGTCGGCGGAGCGATCGCGTGGTCGGAGGAGGGTGACGGGATCGAACGGTCGGGTCGCGTGCTTCGCCGGTCCTAGCCGCCCGGGCACGCTCCCCACAGCCCGGCACCTGCCTGCCGCCCCGCCTGCTGTGCCTGCGTGAGTCGGTCGACGTATCGCACGTTCGGCGGGACGGTGAGGAGCACGGCGTAGCCGTCCTCGAGGATGCGCTCGTCGAAGAGCTCGTTCCCGACCCAGACGTAGGCCAGGGTTCGGTCATACCGATCGGTCCGATCGACGTCGAACTCCAGCCCGACCTCGCGACCGGCGAGCGCCTGCTCCGTGTAGCGCGTGGCCTCCTGTCCGAAGCACTCCGCGTCGGTGTAGGGCCCATCCTTCTCAGGGGTGTCGATCCCGATGATCCGGATCGTGGTGTCCCGTCCGTCGAGGTCGACGTGGATCGTGTCGCCGTCGACGATCCGGGTCACCGTCGCGTCCGAGCGCGGCCCTCCGGCGCCGGGAGCGGGATGATCCGTCACCCGCACGCCCGAGCCACCCAACCCTCCGCAGGCCGTCGTCGTCACGAGTCCGGCGATGCCGGCCCAGCGGACCACACGCCGGATCAAACGCATGGGCCGGACGCTACCGTAGGTGGATGGACGTGGGCTTCCATCCCGCCGATCCCGGCTTCGTCGCTGACCCGTATCCCATCTACCGCGAGCTCCGCGATCGCGCCCCGGTGATCCACGACGAAGCCCTGGATCTGTGGCTCGTTGCCCGGTACGAGGACGTGAACGCCCTCCTGCGGGATCGACGCCTCGGGCGCACCTATCTCCATCTCGCCTCGCACGAGGAGATGGGACGCACGACACCGCCGGCGCAGCACGATCCGTTCTGGCATCTCGTCACGCACGGCATCCTGGACATGGAACCGCCCGACCACACGCGGGTTCGCAGACTGGTGGCCAAGGCCTTCTCGCCGCGCATGGTCGAGTCGATGCGAGCGCCGGTGCAGGGGCTGATGGATGGGCTCATCGAAGGACGGCGAGGAACCGGCAGCTTCGACCTGATGGCCGCCGTGGCCGAGCCGCTCCCGGTCGCGATCATCGCCGAGCTGCTCGGCATCCCGGTGGCCGACCGGCATCGCCTGCGACCCTGGTCGGCCGACATCTGCCGGATGTATGAACTGCAGCCGACCGATGAGGATGCCGCGATCGCCGTGCGAGCCAGCGTCGAGTTCTCCGACTACCTCCGGGAGCTCTCGAGGGAGCGGCGTGCTTCGCCGGCGGGTGACCTGATCAGCGAGATGACCGCGGTGGTCGACGACGGTGACCACCTCACCGAGGACGAACTGATCGGCACGTGCGTCCTGCTGCTCAATGCCGGCCACGAAGCCACCGTGAACGTCACCGGAAACGGATGGTGGTCACTGTTCCGTCACCCCGAAGCCCTCGCACGGCTCCGTGCCGAACCCGCGCTCGTTCCCTCTGCGGTCGAGGAGATCATGCGGTGGGACACCCCGCTGCAGATGTTCGAGCGCTGGGCGCTGGAGGACGTCGAGATCGGTGGCGTCACGATCCCGCGTGGGTCGGAGTTCGGGTTGTTGTTCGGATCGGCGAACCGCGACCCCGATGTGTTCACCGATCCGGACGTCTTCCGGCTCGAGCGTGAACCGAACCCGCACCTGACCTTCGGCGCGGGGATCCACTTCTGCCTGGGGGCCCCGCTGGCAAGGCTCGAGCTCCAGACGTCCTTCTCCACGGTGCTCCGAGGGCTCCCCGACCTGGTGCTGGTCGAGGAGCCCTCGTGGAAACCGAACTACATCATCCGCGGTCTGGACCGACTCCTGGTGAGCGCCTGACGCCTTCCGCCTAGCTCTTCTTGGCCAAGGCGATGAGGTCGACGTCCGTGAACGGATCGGGGACCTGGTCCTTGGGGGCATCCGGCGGCAACAGGTTCAGCCACAGCGAACCGGTGTCCTGACCGAACAGCGCGAGCTTCGCCGCGTCATCGGGCGTGACCGCCAGCGTGACCAGCTGGTTGGTCGTCTGCTGCTGTTCCGGGTCGCCATCGCTGGAGACGGCCAACACCTTGACGTCGGGCAACAACGCCACCGATGCACGTGCGCCGCTCTTCTCGGCGAAGGTCGCGAACACCCGGACGCGGTCCCCACGGTTCAGGACGTTGGCCACGGTCTGCTCCGGACGCAGCTCCACCGTGTAGGCGGTGAAGCCATCGGGGATCCCCAGCGAGCCACCTTCGATCGTGCCGAGCTCGTCGATCCGGTTCGCCAGGATCTGCTCACCTTCGACCAGCGGTTGGCTCACCGTGCGGCCCTGGAGTTCCTCCAGCGAACCCACGGCGCCGGGCACGATGTAGTTCTTGGGGATCTCCTGCTCGACCAGCTTGCCTTGTTCGATCAGCGGGTCGAGCTCGGTGCCTGCCGGCACGTCCTCGGATGCGACGACCACGGTGGACGTCGGTCCGCCCGTGGTCGCCTCCTCCTTCACGTTCATGGTGTACAGGACCACGCCTGCCGCGGCCATCACGGCCAACAGCAGGGCGATCGGGATCACCAGTGTCTGTCTCCTCATTCGGGTCTCCTCCTGTGTCCAGACCGCTCCGTCAGAGGTCCTCGATCAACCGCGAGTGTCCGAGGGTCGCGGCGGCCACCTGCCGGAACACCGGCTCCAGGTCTCCGCTCCCCGACTCGCAGAAGTAGTTGTCCCCGTCCTTGTTCTCGTTGATCCCGCATCCACCGGGGACGTCGTCGGTGGAATTGGTGGCCGCCTTGGCGAGGTTCGTGCTGGCGAACGCGTTGCGGAAGGCTCCGCTGGTGTCACGCGAGCACCGTGCGCCTCCGACCCCGTAGGCGATCGTGTAGATCGTCTGTCCGGCGGCCTTGGCGATCGCCGCCTTGTTGTTCAAGTAGCTGCACGGCTGCAGGCCGTCGGGCTGGTTCGCCTCACCGTCGGTCATGAAGATGATGATGTCGGGGACGTCCGAGCGGCCCTGCGTCTGCAGCATCTCCCGAGCGGCGTCCAGCGGATCGCCGAGGTTCGTGTGGCCGGCGTCCGTCTTGGTGACGCCGTTCACCTTCACCGTGATGGTGGGCGAGACCTTGAGGCAGTTGATGGCCGTGACGATCTGACTCGACGTGTTGAGCGACCCGTCCGATCGATCGTAGTCCGAGCTCAGCGGCGCGATCTGCCAGAACGACGCCGCGGCCTGAGGATAGAGCTGCGGATCGTTCGCGTTGCACTTGTCCGTGGTCTTGCCGTACGGCAGAGCCACGACCCCGACGTGGTGCTCGGTCGAGTCGTAGAAGTCCAGCACGGATCGGGCAGCGTTCTTGGCGTTCGCGAGGTCGGCGGTCGTCATCGACCCGGTTCGGTCGATCACCATGACCACGTCGAGCGGATTGGGTTGGGCGCCGCACGCGCCCCGGCACGAGGCCGCGCTCACCGACCCGGTGCTCCCCTGCTTGATCCCGATCACGGGGGCGAAGATGTAGTTGACGGTCTCGCTCGTGCGCACGCTGACCGTATTGCACTTGTCGCCGATGTACGGGTTGCACGTGTGCTGGGAGCGACCGCGCTTGGTCTTCCAGTCGGTCGTCCAGGTTCCCGTCGACGGTCCGCAGATGTACGGCACGTCCGACAGGTCCGGCGCCCCGTCGCCGTTGCGGTCCCCCACCACGCACTTGAAGGTGATGCTGATGGTGGCCGGATCGATCCACGGAGCGTTGTCCAGCGTGACCTGCAAGGCCTTCGCCGACGCGATCGCACCCTGGGTCGAACCCTGCGCCGGCAGCTCCTGCGCACCGGCGAGCGCGCCGAAGTCCACCGCGTTCTGCAGCACCTGACGTTCGTGGAACAGTCGGGACAGGTCGATCGTGAACGCGACCGCACCGAACAGCACCACCATCAGGAACATCGCCATCACGATGATGGCGCCGGACTCGTCGTTGGCCCGGGCGTGTACCCGGCGCAGGATCCTGTTCACGGCTATGCCCCCTCGAATCGGACCTCAGACTGCGAATGCAGGTTCAAGTCATTCCCGAGTCCGACGAAACCGGGCAGTGGCGTGAAGTACGGATATCGGTAGTCCACGATGACCCGCACGTAGTCGCCTTCGGCCCACGAGGAAGCCGACGTGGGACAGGCGGAGAATCCGCCTCCGCCGCGGCTGCACTGGACGGTCACCGTCATCTTGGTCTGATCGAGGAACCCCGCCGCCTGGCGAACGCGGCTCTCGATCGCCGCGGGATCTGGATCGACCGCCGCCAGGCGCGCGCCTTCACGAGCGGCGTGCGCGGTTCCGTTCCACGTGTGGAACCCGAAACCGAAATCGATGATGGCGAAGACCAGCATGAAGAACAGCGACGCCACGATCGCGAATTCGACCGCTGCCGCTCCTGCTTCTTCGTGAAGCTGTGCTCCGCGCGTTCGCCCGGATCGGTTCACATCGACGCTCCAGTCATCCCATGGGACGGACGGTTCCTTATCGAAAGTTTGAGGTCTCTCCTTGAGCGCAGCCACGGCCGATGGCCGACGGCTCCGCGCGCGCGGGCGAGAGACGAAAGGCGGAGCCGAACGCGAACGACCGGCGGCGGATACCGCGGTCGATCCTCGGCGGCAAGCTTGAGCCGGCATGTTCAATCCCCCTCGATCCATCGCCAGGCCCTCGTGGATATGCCCGTTGCATCGGCACATCGGTGCCCGGCGCCGTATAGGACCGAAGGAGGCTTCGAGCGTAGGTCGGATGGTGGGGGGCGAACGTCAGAGCCGGCGGTCGGATTCGAACCGACGACCTAGCGATTACAAATCGCTTGCGCTACCGGGCTGCGCCACGCCGGCCGGGCGGGAGCGAGTCTATCGCCGTGTCCGTCGCCTGAACGCATCCCCGTTCGTGATGAGCGCGTAGACGACGAATCCGTTGATCGCGAGGGAAACGAAGCCCGTCGCCGAACGGAGCTGGGACAACGCACCCAGCACCCCCAGCGAGGCGAGCACGATCGCCAGGATGCGCCCGCCGTTCGATCGAGCCAGGACGAGGACGCCGGCCAGCAGATGCAACCCTCCGACGATCACGAGGACGGCGCCGAAGGCCCGGGCCGACCCCAGCCCGTTCAACGTGGGCCTGGCTCGCGAGGTCAGCAGGATCAGCGCGCCCAGCAACGAGAAGCCGGCGGACACCAGGAGCAGCACGCCCGCGGCGGTGATCACCCCGGGACGTCGAGGAGCGACGCTCGGATCGGTTCCCGGGGGAACGCGATCGGCCCACGCTTCGTAGCCGGCGTGGGGCGGTGGCGGCAGCGACTCGTCCATGACCGTTCCTCGATCCGCGCCGTGCGGATCCTCCGGTCAGGTCATCGGCCGTCGGCGGCCGGAACCGTAGCCTCCCTCGCGGGCAAGACGCCGCCGTACAGCACGGCGGCCAGCGACGCGGACGCGTTCAACGAGCCCACGCGGCCGTGCATCGGCAGTCGGACCAGGATGTCGCACCGCTCACGCACCAACCTCGACATCCCTTCCCCCTCGCTGCCCACGACGAGTGCCACCTTGCCCTCGGGTGCGGGTTCGTCGTAGATCGAGGCCGCGGCCTCGCCGTCGAGGCCGACGACCCAGAACCCGGCATCCTGCAGCCGGTCGAGGGCGCGAGCGATGTTGGCGACGCGGGCATGGGGCAGATGCAGCAGCGCCCCGGCGGAAGCCCGAACGGCGCTCGCGGTGACGTCGGCGGCACGCTTGGTCCTGGTGATCAGCATGGCCGCACCCGCCGCTTCGGCCGAACGCGCGGCCGCACCCAGGTTCTGAGGATCGGTGATGCCGTCCAACACCACGACGATGGCGTCCTCGGCGAAGGGGTAGGTCGCGACCTCTCGCTCGGTGAGGACGCCCGAGCCCTCCTCCCGGTCGGGGGCATCGATCCGGGCCACCACGCCCTGATGGTCGGCGGCCATGCCGTCGAGCCTGGCGCGCGGGGTCACCGTGACCCGCACCCCGGCTCGTTCCGCCGCCTCGAGCAGCGAACGCATCCCCTGGGTCACCTTCGGTGAGGACACCACCAGGACCTCGGTCGCCCGGCCCGCACGGATCGCCTCCGTGACCGCGCGCCGGCCTCCCACGACCGACCCCGGCTCCGGCGGCCGCGTCCGGCGCCGATGGGCACGATCGCGGTCACGGCTCATCGCGAACCCGCGATCGGTTCGAGGAGGGCGATCGCGATGCAGCCGACACCGTCGCCTTGCAGCCCGAGCCCTTCGGGACGCGTCGCCTTCACCGAGACCGCGCCGACCGCAAGACCGAGGACCCCGGCGAGGGCCGAGCGCATCTCGGGCCGCCTCGTCGCGATCGGTGGGCGATCGCCGATCACCGTGAGGTCGCAGGATGCGGCCGCGAACCCCGCGTCCGCGATGAGCACGAGCGTACGTGCAAGGAGATCGAGCCCGGCGATCCCCTCGAGGGTGGGATCGGATTCGGGGAAGTGCTCCCCGACATCACCGAGCGCCGCCGCTCCCAGCAGGGCATCGGCCAGCGCGTGGCACACCACGTCGCCGTCGGAATGCCCCATGAGACCGTCGGCACCGTCGAACCGGATGCCACCGAGCATCAACGGTCTCCCTTCCGCCCACCGATGGACGTCGAATCCGATCCCCACGCGAGGCGTCTCAGCCATCCCCGCCTCCCATCCGGGCTTCGGCCTGCGCGAGATCGAAGAGGGTGGTGATCTTCGTGTTCATCGGGTCGCCGGGCACCGCCCGTACCTGATGGCCGGCCAACTCCAGCACCGCGGCGTCGTCGGTGAGTGTGAGCCCTGCCTCCACGGCGCGGTCGTGGGCGGCGCGCAGCGCCTCGGTCGCGAACGCCTGTGGGGTCTGAGCCAGCGAGAGTTCCTCCCGGTCGACCGTGCCGACGACGACCCCCTCGAGCACCCGCTTGACCGTGTCCGTGACCGGGACGACGGGGATGACGCCGACCGTCACCTCATCGATCGCACCGATCACGGCGGTGAACAGATCGGGCGCGGCGAACGGCCTGGCGGCATCGTGCACGGCGACGACCGGGGCATCCTCGATGACGGCGAGCGCGGCTCGCACCGATGCCTGACGCGAGTCTCCACCGGTCACCACCACCGCCGGCCGGCCGCAGAACTCCACACACCCCTGCGCGTACTCCTCCCAGCCTGCGGGCGCGACCACGATCAACGAGCGGACCGACTCCGAGGCGGCCGCTGCGGTGGCGGCCACCGTCAACATGGGCCTGCCTCCGATCGGCAGGAACGCTTTCGGTTGGTCGACCGCGCCCAGACGCCTGCCCGCACCGGCGGCCAGCACGATCGCGACGGCGCCGGGGGGCTCGGGTTGCATGCCCGAAGCATGCCAGAGACGTCGGGGTGCCAGCCGATGGGACGGAAAGGCTAGGAGGCCGGCACGGACTCGCCGTCGGGGGCCAGCACGCCGAAGACCATGCGGCCGGTGGTCGTCTGGATCACGTTCGTGACCTTGATGTCGGCGCTGGACCCGATCTCTTCGACGGCCTTCTCCACGACGACCATCGTGCCGTCCTCGAGGTAGCCCACGGCCTGACCGTGTTCGCGCCCCTCCTTCACCAGGCGCACCGAGATCTCGTCCCCCGCCGAATACGGCACGCGGAACTTCGATGCCAGCGCGTTGATCTGCGCCACCGGCACGCGGAGCGCCTCGGCCACCTTCGCCATGTTGTGATCGACCGTGATCAGCGTCGCCCCTCGTTCACGCGCGAGCCGAACCAATGCGGCATCGACGTCGAGCACCCCGGCCTCTTCCACCAGCTGGAACTGCACCGTGGGCGCCTTCTGGAGCTCCACCAGGACATCGAGGCCCCGCCGTCCGCGCTGGCGACGGTTCGGATCCGAGGAATCGCTCACCGCCTGGAGCTCTCGCAGCACGCCGTCGTGCAGCAGCACCGTGCCGCTCACGAACCCGGTGGCGACCAGATCGGCCACCCGGCCGTCGATCAACGCGCTGGTGTCGAGCACGTGCAGGTCGCCCCTGCCCGCCACCGACGCCCTCGGCTTCATGCCGACCAGCCCGAAGATGTCCTCGTACTTCGCTTCACCCAACCGGAAGCCCAGGGACCCACACACGAGGTAGACGAACACGATCGCCGGCCACGCCGCGGCGTCGGGGACGAACAACAGCGGCACCATGAGCAACGCCGCGACGACGAGGCTGATGATGAACCCTATGACCCCGCCGGCGAGTTGCGGCGCGGGCTTGCGGCGCAGCTCCTGCTCCAGACCACTGACCGCGCGAAGGGTCAGGCGCCCGGCGACCCCGCCGATGACGAACCCCACCGCGGCGCCCAGGAAGATACACAGCAAGGCGAGGCTGGTGCTCTCGCTCGCGAAGGTGCCGCCGGCCAGGAACCCGCCGGTGCCGAAGAGGGCGATGAAGATGAGCCGGACACCCTCGACCACACGCCCTCGGACGGCGCCGCTCCGGTTCGATTCCGGTTCGCGCTCGGACACTCGATCCCCGCTTCCATCGCATCCGACGGCCGATCCGGCCGCGGGCAGGCCGAACGAGCCCTACGAGGTGGTCATCGGCGCTCCGAAGGGGAGCCTGTAGGGCCGGATGCGCTGGTGGAGAACAGGGAGAGGCGGTAGAGGCGGTAGAGGCGGGAGATCAGGCCTGCGCGACGACCTTGACGCCGTGGGCGCCGTCCAGCACGTCGTCGATCATGATCTCGGCGTCGTCCTCGGACTTGCCCGTGGCGTGCGACAGCTCGGAGATCAGGATCTGGCGTGCCTTCGTGATCATCCGCTTCTCGCCGGCCGACAGGCCCTTCTCGCGGTCACGGATGGACAGGTTCCTCAGCACCTCGGCCACCTGATACGGGTCACCGGAGTGGAGCTTCTCCATGTTGTTCTTGAAGCGACGGCTCCAGTTGGCGGCCATGGACGACTCGTCCTCGGTGAGGACCTTGAGCACCTTCTTGACCTCGGCCTTGCTGACGACCGACCGGAGCCCGACCTGCTCGGTGGAATCGGTGGGGATCATCAGGGTGAGGTCGCCGTAGGCGACCCGCAGCACGAGGTACGTACGCTTCTCGCCCAGGAATTCCTTCTCCCGCAGCTCCTCGATCACTGCGGCTCCATGCTCCGGATGCACTACGGTGTCGCCCTTACGGAACACGGAACCTCCCAGATCGGTGGAAAAGGGGCCTGGCTGACTAGTCAAAGGGTAGCACGAGCGGGGCTTGCGACGCAACCCATCACCGCAGGTCAGAGGCCGTATTCGTCGCTTGATCGGCAGCCGAAGACCTAGGGCGAACGACGTATCAGCGCCCTCGTTCCCGCCCGAGGAGCGGACGTGGGTGACCCCACCAGCACATGGCTCGGTGTCACGTCGTCGCCGTCCGTGTGCTGTGGTTTGACACAGCTCCTGCCCGGGCGCATAAAGGCTACGTTCGCGTATCGCACGATCCCGCGAGGGAGATCCCATCTCGCGAACCAACGCGGCGACCGGCGAAGGTCGTCCTCGGCTCGAAGCGCCCCTCGATCCGAGGGCGCCACGCCGGTCGTCCGCTTCTCGGGGGTGATCCCTAGGGGCGTGACCAGCTCACGGCCTCGGCAACCGAGCGGACCGGCACGACCTGAAGACCGTCGGATGCTTCGTCGGTGGGTGGCGCGAACGCCTGGGTGAATCCCGCGGCCCGTGCTGCCGCGAACCGCTGCCGCATTCCGACCACGGAGCGCACCTGGCCCGTGAGGGAGACCTCCCCGATGAAGACCGATCCTTCAGGGGCACACGCACCGCTCGATGCCGACGCCAGCGCGGCCGCCACGGCGAGGTCGCACGCCGGGTCGTCGACCCTGATGCCGCCTGAGGACGCGCCGAAGAGCTCGGCGCGGCCGAGCCGGATCCCGGTGGAACGGTCGAGCACGGCCGCCACCAGTTGGAACCGTCGTGCGTCGAGACCGGTGGCCTGGCGCCGGGCCGGGCCCTCCGTGCTGCCGACCAGGGCCTGCACCTCGACCGCGAGGGCTCGGCGGCCCGCCAGGGGCACCCCGACGGCGGCGCCGGGAACCTGCTGGCCGGAGACCAGGATGGCCGTGGGATCGATCGGCGCGAGACCGCCTGCCCCCATCTCGTACCACGCGCTCTCACCTTCGGCGCCGAACCGGTTCTTCCCTCCGCTGACCACCCGGAGCCCCGAGCGTGCGTCCCCATCGAAGGACAGCACGATATCGACGTAGTGCTCCAACGCGCGAGGCCCGGCGAGGTCGCCGTCCTTGGTGACGTGGCCGGTCATGACCACGGCGATGTCGAGCGTCTTGGCCAGCCCCACCAGCGCGTCGGCGCAGGTTCGCACCTGCGAGACCCCGCCGGGCACTTGAGAGCCGGAGGTGTCGCGGAGCGCCTGGATAGAGTCCACCGCGAGCAGGAACGGGCGCGCTTCGGTGGCGGTGGACAGGACCGCCGCGAGGTCGCGACCGGGCGCGAACGAGATCTGGTCACCGTCGATCCCCAACCGGCGGGTTCGACCGGCGACCTGGGCGTGGGATTCCTCGCCCGAGACCAGGAGGCACGGATGGCCCTCGGCGGCGATCCCCGCGAGGAGTTGGAGGAGCAGCGTGGACTTACCGATCCCCGGTTCGCCCGCGAGCAGCGTGACCGATCCGGGGACGAGCCCTCCGCCCAGGACCCGATCGAGATCGCCCAGTCCCGTGCTCACCCGGGCGTCGACGGACATCCCGGCGTCACGACGGAGGGGCACCGGCGCTGAGCCGTGCCCGTCCCGTGAGGCTCCCGCGACCTCTTCGATCGTGCCCCAGGCTCCACACCCCGGGCACCGACCAGCCCACTGGGAGACCTGCTGACGGCAATCCCGGCACGCCATGACCGTTCGTGTCTTCGCCATGGCCCGACCCTATCCAGCGGGACCGACACGGTTCGAGGTGCTAGGGTGGGTTGACCCGCGGCGCGATCGACGCGTCGCCTCCGACCGGAAGGAGTGATGAGTGATGGCCGCGATCTCGGTCCTCGACATCTCGCACTCGCTGCGTCCTTCCGGGTCCTGCGCGTAGCCGGCGTCTCCGCCCGCTCGCGCCCCGCTCCCGTCCGGACGCGGCACCGCCGTGTGTCCACGATCCGAAAGGAGCACCCGCGTTGCACGACGCGAACCCCGAACCGAGCCCGTTCGACCATTTCCTGGACGAAGGACTGATCGAGCAGGTCATCAGACCGATCAAGAGCGGCAAGGAAGCCTCGGTCCACCTGTGCCGCGCCAACCCACGGACCACCGGCCACGATCTGCTGGCCCTGAAGGCGTATCACCCGCTTAACCGGCGAGATTTCCGCGACGAGTCGATGTACCGCGACGGCGAATGGATCAAGCCGCGGAGGGTCCGCGTGGCCCTCGAGAAGAAGACCGCGTTCGGGCGGCAGGTGCAGGGCTCGATCTGGGTCAACCGCGAGTGGGAGACGCTCCGAGCCCTGTCCGAGGGCGGCGTCTCGGTCCCGCATCCGATCGAACGAACCGAGGACGCGATCCTCATGACCTACGTCGGCGATGAGGAACTCGCCGCGCCGCAGTTGCGGAACTACCGTCCCGACGACACGGCCGAAGCCCAGGATCTGTTCGACCAGCTCCTGCGGGCTATCGAGCGGATGCTCTATCTCAATGTGGTGCACGGTGACCTCTCGCCGTACAACCTGCTGGTGTGGGACGGCACCATCGTGGTCATCGACGTGCCTCAGGCGGTGGACCCCCGCAAGAACCGCCACGCGCGCTCGTTCCTCGAGCGAGACCTCGAGCGCGCGTGCGACTGGGCCGAGGCGCATGGGGTCAGGGCCGATGCGGCCCGGCTCACCGCCGACTACTGGACCGCGTGGGAGTTCGCCGATCTCATCCCCGAGGACCTGCGAGGACTCACGATGTGATCGGCTTCACCCCGACTCAAGGGGTGGTGTCCTTGCCCACGCCGATCACGAACCCGATGGCGACCACCAGGAGGCCAGCCATGAAGGTTCCTCCGAGCCAGATGCGGACCGACGTCGCGGCCGAGCCCCAGAGCGCATCGACCACGGCGGCGGCATCCTGGGGCGAGCGGGCCGCGACCTCATCGCCGGCGATGCCGTTCGCGAAGTACAGCACCGCAGCTCCCAGGGCGATGCAGGCACCTAACAGCACCAACCGCGGGCCCTTGCGCCCGGGAAGGGCGGTGGCGACGATCGCGAGCACGATACCTCCGGCCAGGAGCGGTGTGTCCCACCGTTCGGCGGCAGACTTCGCCTTCCGGAGTTTCACGATGTCGCGAGCGTTCATGAGCTCGACCCCTTCGGAGCGGAGCGGGCCGAGCGGCAGATCGCCGATCACCGGCTCCTCGCGGGCGAGGAGCCGAGCGAGGTCGTCGGCCGTGATGACCACGGGATCATCGAGGTCGTCGTCGAGCGCCCGTTCGTAGGCGATGTCGACCACGCCCTGGAACAGCTCCCGGTACGCGCGGGTCTCGGTGACCGCGACGGCTGACTCCACGATCGCCTCGCGTCTGGGTTCGAGGGCCGGCGCCCGTTCCACGATGGCGTCGGCGGTGCGCTCGGCCACCACCCGTTGGAACAGCGGGTCCTCCAGCAATCGTCGCCCCACGTCGTCGGCGCGTCCGGCGGCGAAGAGTCCGGCGTTCACGCCGTAGAGGTAGGCACCGCCCACGATCCCGGCGGCGGCGAGCACGGTGGCCAGCCAGGCCAGGACCTTCATCGCGGTTCGCACGTCGGCATCCTACGGGTGTGGAACGTGCCGTTTACGGACCGGCCGGGTCGTTGACGATCGCCTTCGGCGGAGGGATGAGGAACCGGTCGGGATCGGGACCCAGGACGACGCAGGCAACCACGGTCGATGACGCCGCGAGCGCCAGCAGCCCGGTTCCGGCCGAACCGAGCACCGCGATGGCCGCGAACGTCCACACCACGGCCGCGCGATCCCACCGTTCACGCCGGCGCACACCCGCGGCGGCGGCCGAGCAGGCGACCGGTACCGCCAGGAGTCCGACGACGGCGAACGAAGGACCCACCAGGGTCACGGCGACGCCGGCCAGCATGCCCGGGAACGTCACCAGGAGGGCGGCACCCCGCAGATCCCGGCTCCACAGGAAGGCCCCGACCCCCATCAGCAGCACGAGCCCGATCACGATCGATCGGATCGAGAGGGCATCCACGTCGCAGCCCGGGCACAGCGACACGAACCCACCGCGCACCACCAGCGAGGTGCCCCACAGAGCTGCGAGGTAGCCCAGCGAGCCCCCGAGGTCGACCCTCGGCGCCCGCCGGACGCGAGGAAGTGGAGCGTCCATCCCTCACAGGTCGGCATCCGGCCCCTCGCGCTTGACCGGCCGTCCCGGCCCCTGGATGCCGAGAAGCCCGGTCCCCATGCGGGGCCGGGCTTCGGCCTTGAGATGGTGGCGCCTCACAGGACGCCGCCGGGATGCGGGTGACGACCTATTCGGTCGAGCCCGCAAGTTCCACGGGAGGCACGTCGGGCGGGAGCATGCCGTCCGTGTGCTCGAAGACGATCTCGCCGTCCACGGCGTCGACGAAGATGGTCTCGCCGGCGCGGAACTCCTTGTAGAGGAGCTTCTCGGCAAGCGGGTCTTCGACCAGACGCTGGATGGTGCGACGCAACGGCCGGGCCCCGAGCGACTGGTCGTAGCCCTGGGTGGCCAGCATGACCTTGGCCGCCTCGGTGAGCTCGATCTCGACGTCCTTGGCCTTCAGCTGGTCGCGCACGCGGCGCATCATGAGGTCGACGATGTTCTTGACGTCGTCCTGGGTCAGCGAGCGGAAGACGATGACCTCGTCGATGCGGTTGATGAACTCGGGACGGAAGGACTTCTTCAGTTCCTCCGTGACGCGGTCGCGCATCTTCTCGTAGGTGACCTCTTCGTTGGCGCTGGCCGCGAACCCGATGCCGGGACCCTTCTGGATGTCACGCGTGCCCAGGTTCGAGGTCATGATGATGATCGTGTTCTTGAAGTCCACCTTGTGACCCTGTGAGTCCGTGAGGTGACCGTCCTCCAGGATCTGGAGCAGTGTGTTGAACACGTCGGGGTGAGCCTTCTCGATCTCGTCGAACAGGACCACGCTGAACGGCTTGCGGCGCACGGCCTCGGTGAGCTGGCCGCCCTCCTCGTACCCGACGTAACCGGGAGGAGAACCGATGAGGCGGCTGACCGTGTGCTTCTCCATGTACTCGGACATGTCGAGCTGGATCAGCGAGTCTTCGTCGCCGAACAGGAACTCGGCGAGCGCCTTGGACAGCTCGGTCTTGCCGACGCCCGAGGGCCCCAGGAAGATGAACGAGCCGGCCGGGCGACGGGGGTCCTTCAGCCCGGACCGCGTACGGCGCATGGCGCGGGACACCGCCGAGATCGCCTCGTTCTGGGTGACGATGCGCTTGTGGAGCTCGTCCTCCATGCGGAGCAGCTTCTCGGTCTCTTCTTCCGTGAGCTTGAACACGGGGATGCCGGTCCAGATGGAGAGGACCTCGGCGATCTCCTCTTCGTCGACCTCGGACAGGATGTCCATCTCGCCGGACTTCCACTCTTCCTCGCGGCGGGAGCGCTCTTCCTGCAACTGGCGCTCTTTGTCGCGCAAGGAGGCGGCCTTCTCGAAGTCCTGGCCGTCGATCGCGGATTCCTTCTCGAGGCGAACCTCGGCGATCTTCTCGTCGACCTCGCGGACGTTGGGCGGCGCGGTCATGCGACGGATGCGCATGCGCGAGCCGGCCTCGTCGATGAGGTCGATCGCCTTGTCGGGCAGGAACCGGTCGCTGATGTAGCGGTCGGCGAGGTTGGCGGCGGCGACCAACGCGTCGTCGGTGAAGTTGACCCGATGGTGGGCCTCGTAGCGGTCGCGCAATCCCTTGAGGATCTCGATCGTGTGGGCGACCGACGGCTCCTGCACCTCGATGGGCTGGAACCGGCGCTCGAGCGCGGCGTCCTTCTCGAGGTGCTTGCGGTACTCGTCGCGTGTGGTGGCGCCGATGGTCTGCAGCTCACCGCGGGCGAGCATGGGCTTGAGGATGCTGGCGGCGTCGATGGCGCCTTCGGCG
>DATLPI010000275.1:0-4014 GCA_035535815.1 Actinomycetota bacterium
GTGCAAGGCGCTCGCCACCACCAGCTCCGGGTTCGCGTTCACGCTCGGGCGGCGGGACGGGGAGGTGACACCCGACGAGGCGATGGCCCATACGGCGTCGGTGACCGCGGCGACCGACGTGCCGGTGTCGGTCGACCTCGAAAACGGGTACGGGCCCGAGCCCGACCACGCCGCGCTCGCCATCACCCGGGTCGCGGCCGCTGGCGCCGTGGGTGGCTCGATCGAGGACTTCGACCGCGACGGCGGTCGCCTCTATGAGATCAGCCACGCCGCCGATCGGATCACGGCCGCCGCCGAGGCCGCTCACGCGCTCGACGTCCCGTTCATGCTCACGGGGCGTGCGGAGAACCACATCCGCAACAACCCCGACCTGGATGACACGATCACGCGGCTGCAGGCCTACGAGGCTGCCGGCGCCGACGTGCTGTACGCCCCGGGCTTGGGAACCGTGGACGAGATCCGCGCGGTCTGTTCCGCGGTCTCACGGCCGGTCAATGTGCTGGGGTTCCCGGGCTTCACGATCGGCGAGATCTTCGAAGCGGGCGCGCAGCGGGTGAGCGTCGGCGGTGGCATGGCCTGGGTCGCGGTGGCGGCCATGGCCGACGCGGTGACGACGCTCCTTGAGACCGGCGACCTCTCGCCACTCGATGTCGCCGTTCCTCTCGATCGGTGGTTCGCCTAGGCAGCGGCGATCGAGAAACGGTCCTTCTTCGCATCCTTGGCTCCCGGCCGGGTGTTCAGGATCCCGGTCACGGAGCCGAGCATTCGAGGCGGGCGTTGCCCCAATCGGCGTGATCGAACGCGTTGCCGTCGCCACCCGCCGTTGCGATGAGGGTCATCTGGGTGATGCCTTCCAGGTCGGCCGCGACGGGGACGGCGGCCTGCGGCCCACGAACGATGCCGCTCACCGCGAGTCGTTGACCGTCGCCCCACACCTCGAACACGACCGAGCCGTGATCACCCACCTCCTCGTCGACTCCGACGTCTGCGAGGAAGAGGGAACACCGCCCGTTGAGCGGTACAACGATGCGCGACGGTGCGTGCACCCCGACCCCGTGGTCGAACACCGCGGTGCCCACCCGGATGGCGCCCCCGTCATGGGGAGCACGCTCGCCGTTGCTCCGATCGATCTCCGGCGGTCCCCACCCATTGTCCGACCGGCTCCAGTTCATGTCGCCGGCGTACGTGAGCGCTCCGGCGATCGATGGCGTCCGGGATGGCGGCATCGCGGGCAGTTCGTAGGCGCCGAGATCGATCCCTCCTGCCTGCGCCCGAGGCTCCCCGAGGATGTCCGTCGTGCCCGCCGACGCGATGAACGCGCCTGCATCGATCGCGGGCGAGTTCGTGCCCGGCGCGTAGTCGTCTGCCCCTGCGTCGTGGAACTCCGGATCGGCGAAGAGCGACGAGCGATCGTTCCCCGATCGCACCCTCCATGCATCGAAGTCGAGATAATCGGCGCCCTTCCACTGCCAGGTCCCGACCGAACTGCCGTCGAGCGAGGAGTACAAGTTGTGGTCCAACGTGTTGCCTCGATTCTCACGATAGGGATTCTCGACGAAGGCGTGCTGAGGGCCCGCCACGATCACGTTGTTCACGATCACGTTGTTGCGGGTATCGAACTGCACGAGCAGTTCCACGCCGTCGGTGTTCACGACCGTGTTGTTCACGATGACGCAGTCCTCGGTGCTGCCGCGGTGGCGGTCGTACCCACCGATCGCGATTCCGATCGTCGTGGCGTCGTACACGAGGTTGTTGCGCGCCGTGATGTTCCTCGTGGATCGTCCGGCGTGCTCGCTCGCGAGCTCGATCCCGATGTTGACGTCGTGCACGACATTGCCTTCGATCACGATGTCCCTGCCCCCGTCGACGTAGATCCCGTCGGCGCTGCGGCTGCTGCCGTACGCGGGGTTGCCTGCGCTGTCCACGTTCCACACCGTGTTGGCCCGCACGATCCCGTCGCGAGCCTGATCGACCGTGGGGTCCGGCGCCGTCCCCTCGAACCCGATCACGTCGATCCCGATGTTGTTCGTGTCGTGGACGCGGTTGCCCTCGATCAGGAAGTCCTTCACGTTGCCGTTCACCACCAGCGCCTCGGACGAACCGAGGGTGAGGTTGGCGAGCTCGTTCTCGACGATCTCGACCTCCTCGATCGGATGATCGCTGTTCGTGCCGAACACGCCGATCCCGTGGGCGTCCCCGCCGTTGCGCCCTTGGAACGTGGTCCCCATGTCATGCACGAAGTTGCCCTCGAGACGGATGTGGTCCGCGTCGCCGGTGACGAGGATGCCGATCGGCACGCGCCCGGATTCATCGCTCTTGAACCCGGTGATCTCGAATCCCCGGATCGTGATGTAGCGCTCGGAGTCGATCGCGATCATCGCGGAGCGGTCCGAGGGCACGTCGAGCGTCGAACCGTCCAGCACCACGGTCGCATCCGGAGCTGGTTCGAACGTGATCGGACGCCCGGGTTCGCCCGAGACGTGCAGTTCGACGCGCTGCCCATACACCCCTTCGCGGACGAGCACCTGCGCGCCGGGCGGTGCGGTATCGGCGGCCTTCTGCAGCGTGGCCCACGGCTCGTCGGACGTTCCCGGCCCGGCGTCATCGCCGTCCAGGGCAACCCAGTACACCGGGCCCTCGGCGGCGCTCTGGTTGCGGTTCGCCAGCGCCCAGATCGACACGAAGGCCAGCACGGTACAGCACACCGACAGGGCGGCGATCACCCGGCGCTGTGCCGATCCGTTCACCCTTGGTTCATCAGTGGTCGTCACGTCCGACGATGCTGGGTCGTGACGCCGAGACCGTCAAGGGGATGAGTCCGTGAGTTCCTCGGCGATCTCCCACTGGCCGTCGGCGAGGCGGCCGATCGCCAGGATCGTGCCGTCGGCCAGCCGCACCCGCCACCGGCCGCGTTCCTGCGCCTCCAGCACGGTTACGGGTTCGCTGACGCCACCCCACTGCACCTGCTCGGGCACGCCGTCGGCGTCCACGCGCACGACGATCTCGGGAACGTTGCGGAGCCACCTCGGGAGCACTGGCACCCACAGTAGGAACACGATGCCGACCACGGCCGCCGATCCGTTCTCACCGATCGCCGGCAGCAGCACGACCGCCAGCAACGCCGCCGTGAGTCGCGCCAGGTTGTAGGCCACGTCGTAGACGGCGAACACACGACCGCGCAACCCGTCGGGCACAGCCTCCTGCACCATCGTGTCGATCGGCACCTTCTTCCATGCGAAGGTCAGGCCCACCACGAAACTCGCCAGCAACGCCGACCAGCGGTTCAGGAACAGCGCGACCAACAACAGCGCGATCCCACCGAACGCGAACGAGAAGGCCACGATGTGTTCTCGCGAGAACCGCCGGTCGAGCAGGCCGACGGTGGCCAGGCCCAGGAACACGCCCACGCCGCCCGCGCCGATCAACCACGAGAACGAGCCCACGCCGGTGCCGAACCGTTCGCGGAACACCACCAGCGCCAGCACCAACACCAGGCCTTGGCCCATCTGGTCGACCGCGATCGAGGTGATCGGCGCGATCGCGCGCGGTGTGCGCACGATGTGCGTGATCCCGTCGACGAACTCGAACCCCACCCGCCGCAGCTGATGACGCAACAGGTCGGAGGACCCGGGCAGCAGGTGGGGGCGCAGGTCGCTGCGGATGCGCCAGGCGATCAACGACGTGACGAGCCACATGATCGCGGCGGCGGTCACGATCGCCCCGTTGCCGAACGCGTCGGAGATCAGGCCGCCGGCGAACACTCCAACCAGCAGGGCCACGGTGCCGCCCACCGTGGCGATGCCGTTGGCGGCCAGCAGGTCCTCGGTGGGCACCATCCGCGGCACCACCGCCTGGGCGGTCGCCAGGAAGAACCGGTTCACGCTGGTCACGAAGAGCGCGCCGGCGTAGTACCAGAAGGCATATCGCGTCGGGCTCGCCAGGATCAGGAACGCCGGCGCCGCGCGCACCAACGGCGCGATCACCAGGATCTTGCGCCGCGACCATCGATCGATG
>DATLPI010000276.1:0-19331 GCA_035535815.1 Actinomycetota bacterium
GGCCGAACCACGGTCACCATCGCCCACCGGCTCTCCACGGCCGAGCACGCCGACCGCGTGCTGGTGTTCGACGGCGGCCGGATCGTGGAAGAGGGAACCCACGACGAACTCATCGGCGCACGCGGCGTGTACGCCGGACTGTTCCAGAGCTGGCTGGGCAACACCCAGGTCGACACCGATGACAGCCCGGCCGAGGTGCAGCCGGACCCGTCCGCCCGGTAGCATCGAGGGCGATGCCGCAGTCCAAGGGTCGCCAGAAGAAGAAGTCGCCGCGCTACCGCTCGCCGTCGCAGCAGGCCAAGACCAAGCACAAGTCCAGCCCCCGCTGGTACGGGCCGGTGTTGATCGGGCTGATGGCCGCCGGAGTCCTGGTCATCGTCCTCAACTACGTGGGATTGATCCCGGGCACCGACAGCCAGGCCGACCCGATCTACCTGTGGGTCGGGCTCGGCCTGATCGGGGTCGGATTCGTGGGCACCACCTTTTGGTACTGAGCCGACCCGCTGGCTCTCGAAGAGACCTCGGCCGAATCACACCGATGTGATCTTCCACAGCGTTATGCACACCGGTGGATAACCACCTGCGTGGTTGCCCGGCGTTCGTCGGAGGTTCATCTCCTGTGGATAACCTGTGGATACCTGTGGGAGATCCGGTGGACAACCGCTCATTCAAGCCGGTCTGCGAACCACCTGCATGCGCTCACCGCAGTGCCGGGGCACCTGGAGTTCGCCCAGTCGCGAGACCTTGTACTCCGTCCCGCACTCGCCACACACCAGGTAGACGTCGAGATCCTCGACGTCCTCGGGCTCGTCCGGCGCCACGTCCTTCGTGGGGTCGGGCGAGAACGAGCGGATCGACGCGATGCCGATCCGCCAGATCAACGCGCCGATCAGGATCGCCGTGAGGAAGAGCAGCCACGTGGGCACGGTTCCACGCTAGCAGCCTCAGATCGTGCGACCGGTGGCGACCTTGGCACCGGTCGTGCCACGTCCGAAGCGATCGATCGCCAGCGCCCCCACGGCCGTCACCACCATGAGGATCACGCTCATCGCGGCCGCCTGGCTCAAGGACGCCGAACCCGGCTGGCCCAGCAGCCGCGAGATCGCCACCGGCAGCGTCGGCCGGTCCGGGGTGGCCAGGAACGCCGCCGCCCCGAACTCCCCCAACGCCACGATGAAGGCGAACGCCCCGGCAGCCGCGATCGCGGGTCGGGCGATCGGCAGCGTCACGGCCGTCAGGACCCGGACCGGCGGGGCACCCAGGTCGGCGGCCGCCTCGGTGATCCCGGACTCGATCGAGACCAGCACCGGCGTCACGATCCGGACCACGAACGGCAGCGCGATCACCGCTTGGGCCAGCGGCACCACCCAGGCCGAACCCCGCAGGTCCAGCGGCGCGTCGTCGAAGGCCACCACATAGCCGAAGCCCACGGTCACCGCCGAGACCCCCAACGGGAGGGCCACCAACACGGTGAGCCACGACGATCGTCGTGCACGGGCGATCGCGAGCGCTGCCGGAACGCCGATCGCCACGGCGAACAGCGCCGCCGTCGACGCCGTCACGAGGGAATGTCCGATCGAGCTTAACGGTGCCACGGAGAGCACGCTCCCCCGCCGCGCATCGCCGAGCGACGTGAACGCCCGCAGCGACAATCCACCGAGACCACCGCCGAAGGCTCGCCACACGAGCGCGAGGACGGGCGTGACCAGCAGCAGGCAGGTCGCCGCCACCACCGAGACCACCAGCAGCCGTTCACGCCGGTCCCGGATCGGCCGGGCCGCACCGGAGGTGACCAGCGACAGCGGCACCCCGGCCCGCGCCGCCAGCACGCTCTCCACCAGCAGCAACGCGCCGACGAACACCATCTGCACCAACGCCAGCACCGCCGCGGTCGAAAGGTCGAGCAGCTGCGAGGTGTGCCGGTAGACCTCGACCTCGAGCGTCGAGGCGCCCGGGCGTCCCAGCAGCAGGACGATGCCGAACGATGTGAACGCGAACAGGAACACCAACGCCGCGGCGCTGGCGATCGCCGGGCGGGCGATCGGTAGCAACACCCGCCGGAAGGTCTCGATGCGACCCGCCCCCAACGACTCCGCGGTCTCCTCGAGCTCGGGATCCACCTGGTCCCAGTACGAGCCCACCACCCGCACCACCACGGCGACGTTGAAGAACACGTGGGCGGCCAGCAGCGCGCCGATCGTGCGGTGCAACCCTTCGCCCGCATCGATCCCGACCCACCCGGCCGCCGTCGCTCCCGGGCTTCCCGGCCCCAGCAGCCCCACGAACGCCGTCCCCACCACGACGGTGGGAAGCACGAACGGCACCAGGGTCATCGCGCGCACCACGCGACGGCCTCGGAAGGCGAACCGCGACAGGACGAACGCGGCCGGCAGCCCCACAAGCAGCGTCAGCACCGTGGAGACGGTCGCCTGCCACAGCGTGAACCACGCCACCCCTCGAAGATCGGAGTCGGCGATCACCCGTCCGATCGCGCCCAGGTCGAGCGCACCGTCGGGCCGGAGGCCGCGATCGAGGATCGAGACCAGCGGGAACACGAAGAAGAGCGCCAGGAACGCCAGGGGGATCGCCAGCAGCCCGACGCGACACGCCCGGGAGCTCAGCGCAGGACGAGGTCGGTCCACCGGTCCACCCACGCCGCGCGTCGGTCCGCGATCAACCCCGGTGACAAGGTCAGCGGCGAGTCCGGCACGACGGCGTATCGGACGAACTCGGGCGGCAGCTCCGCGTCCTCGGCCACCGGGAACACGAACATCTTCAGCGGGATGTCCTCCTGGAACGGCCGCGACAGCAGGAAGTCGATCAGCCGGCCGGCCTCTACGGGATGGTCGGTCCCCTCCAGGACACCCGCGAACTCGATCTGGCGGAAACAGCTCGAGGCCACCACCGCCGTCGGAGCTACAGAGACCGGTGGGTCGGCGAACACCACCTCGGCCACCGGGCTCGAGGCGTACGACACCACGATCGGATGTGTGCCCTCGCCACCGCCAGCCCCCGAGAACTCGCCGTAGTACGCGCCCTCCCAACCGTCGACGACGAGCACATCGTTGTCGCGCAGCGCCGTCCAGTAGGCCTCCCACCCCTGTTCACCGAACTCGGCCACGGTGGCCAGCAGGAACGCGAGCCCCGGCGTCGAGGTGGCAGGGTTCTCCACGACGGTGAGCCCGCGATAAGCCGGGTCGGTCAGATCGGACAGGGACGCCGGCGCCGACAGGCCGTGGTCGTCGAACCATCCGGTGTCGACGTTGAGGCACACCTCGCCGTGATCGATCGGCGTCACGCGGTGCTCGGGATCGACCTCGTAGGCGTCGTCCACCTGGTCCAGACGCGGTGAGGTGTAGGGCGAGAAGACCCCCGCGTCCAGCGCGCCGGAAAGCAGGTTGTCGTCGATGCCGAAGAGCACGTCGCCCTCGGGGTTCCCGGCCGACAGGATCGCCCGGTTCACGAGCTGACCGGCGTCTCCGGCCGGTACCACCCGCACCTCGATGCCCGTCTCCTCGGTGAAGGCGTCGAGCACCTTCTCGGAGGCATCGAACGAATCGTGGGTCAGCAGGGTGA
Source organism: Actinomycetota bacterium (assembly GCA_035535815.1). Lineage (GTDB taxonomy): Bacteria > Actinomycetota > UBA4738 > UBA4738 > HRBIN12 > JAOUEA01. Next base: position 3,577 of record DATLPI010000276.1, read on the forward strand.
GGGTCACCGGCTCCGAGGATGCGGAGCCGGAGGCCTCGTTCGTGGGATCGGAGGAGGTACACGCGGCGGCGAGGGCGCCGACGGCGAACACGGTTACGAAGGCGAAGGCAGCCCACCGACGCCTACGCATCGCGCTCCTCCCCGGGCCGGACCACGAGGACGACGCCGGCCTCGATCGAGACCGAGGCTTCCGACTCGGCGAACTCGTTGCTGACGCCCCAGCCCGATGCGGCCGGCAGGTCCTGGCCGTCCAACGTCCAGCGCAGCCCGCGGGTCCGCACACCGGCCGCCGGACCGCCGACGGCGAGCAGGCTCAGGACCTCGCCCGGCGTACCGTCCATCGCGCGCTCACGGCGCACGATGTGCAGGAGGGCCGGCCCGAACACGGCATCGACCTCGACCGCGGCGAGTCGTGGATGCCCCAGCACCAACGCGTTGGTGATGACGAAGTCGAGCCGCCCCCCGGCTCCTCCTGCGACCACGATCCGCGCCGCCTGTGAGGTGAGCGCTTCGTCGAGAGCGAGCTCCAAGTCGGTGGCGTCCTTGTCGGCGGGATGGCGCATCACCCGTCCCCCGGCTCGCTCCACCTGAGCGAGCGTCGAGGCCGGGACCGAGTCCATGTCGCCCACCACGACGTCGACCTCCAGACCGAGGCGCAACGCTTCGCGCGCGCCGTCGTCGGCCGCGATGACGACGTCTGGGGCCGCGGGCAACGCCCACGGCGCGAGGACGGGCCCGCCGCCACAGACGACGAGCGCGGTGCGAGGTGACGCCATCAGCTCCCTCCGCCAGCATGACCTGGTTCAGGTTCGTCGGGTCGCCGACGGGGTAGTCGGCCTCTCAGCCCGGTCCTTCCGGGCTCCCCGGTGATTCCCTGCCAGTCTACGGCGGCGCGCGACGGACGGCGCGGCGGCGCTAGATCAGGCCCTGCGCGAGCATCGCGTCGGCCACCTTGACGAAGCCGGCGATGTTGGCGCCCATCACGTAGTTGCCCGGGTGACCGTAGTCCTCGGCGGTGTCACGGCATTGTTCGTGGATGCGCGTCACGATCGAATAGAGCCGCTGGTCCATCTCCTCGCGCGACCAGGTCACGCGCATCGAGTTCTGACTCATCTCCAGGCCGCTCACGGCCACGCCGCCTCCGTTCGCAGCCTTCCCCGGCCCGTAAAGGATCGATGCCGACACGAACGCCTCCACGCCCTCGGGCACCGTGGGCATGTTCGCGCCCTCGCTCACCACGCCGACGCCGTTGTTCAGCAGGTTCGCGGCGTCCTTGGCGTTGATCTCGTTCTGGGTGGCGCTGGGGAACGCGCAGTCGGCCGCGATGTCCCACAGCGGGTTGTGGTCGTTGCGCGGATCGGCGGGGATGAACTCGGCGCCGGGGAAGCGGTCGGCGTACTCCATGATCCTGCCGCGGCGCTCGTTCTTGAGGTCCATGACCCAGTGGAGCTTGTCGCGATCGATCCCGTCTTTGTCGTACAGCACACCGCCGGAGTCCGAGAGCGTGATCGGCTTGGCGCCGAAGTCCAGCAGCTTCTCGACCGTGTACTGCGCCACGTTCCCCGAGCCCGACACCAGGCACACCTTGCCGTCCAGGGTGTCGCCGCGGGTGTGGAGCATCTGCTCGGCGAAGTACACCGCGCCGTACCCGGTGGCCTCGGGCCGGATCAGCGAACCGCCCCAGTCCAGTCCCTTGCCGGTGAGCGAGCCGGTGAACTCGTTCCGGATCCGCTTGTACTGGCCGAACAGGAAGCCGATCTCCCGGCCCCCCACGCCGATGTCGCCGGCCGGGACGTCGGTGTGCGGGCCGATGTGGCGCTGCAGCTCGGTCATGAACGACTGGCAGAACCGCATCACCTCGGCGTCGGACTTGCCCTTCGGATCGAAGTCGGCCCCGCCCTTGCCCGCGCCGATCGGCAGCGTGGTGAGCGCGTTCTTGAAGATCTGCTCGAACGCCAGGAACTTCAGCATGCCCAGGTACACCGTCGGGTGGAACCGCAGGCCCCCCTTGTACGGGCCGATCGCGCTGTTCATCTCGACGCGGATGCCGCGGTTGACGTGGACCTCGCCGTCGTCGTCCTGCCACGGCACCCGGAACATGATCACGCGTTCGGGTTCGATCAGCCGTTCCAGGATCGCGCCTTCGCGGTACTTCGGATGACGCTCGAGCACGGGAGCGAGGGAGTCGGTCACCTCCTGCACCGCTTGGAGGAATTCGGGTTCGCTCGGGTTCTTGGCCGTCACTTCTGCCATGAGCCGACGGACGTACTCACTCACCAGCTATCGCCCCCCGGGCGTGTCGGTCGTCTCGGAGAGTCTATGCGAGGCAGTCATTCAGAACCAGGGTCATGATTCGACGACGACTCCTCGGTCGAAGCACGTTCGAGCGCTTCGGTGAACGCGATCGGGTGCACGTCCGGGAACCGCTTCGCGGCCTCGGTGAGGTCGGCCACCATGGGGGTCGACATCCCCTCGATCAAGGGGCGGGCCAGCGCCGAGGGCACCGACGTCGTCAGCCCACACCAATACGACGACAGGCGCGGCGTCAGGAACGGCACTCCCACGATCAACGGGTCACGCCCTCGCCGTCGAGCCACCACTTCGATCATCTCCCGGTAGGTCAGCACCTGCGGGCCGCCGATCTCTACGATCGTATGACCGTCGACGAGGTCGGTCGTCAACCCGCTGATGAGGTAGGTCACGACGTCATCCGTCGCGATGGGCTGGGAAGGGGTCTCCACCCACCGAGGCACGATCATCGCGGGGAGCCGGTTCACTAGGTCGTTCAGCATCCGGAACGACGCACTGTCCGCGCCGACCACCATGGCGGCGCGGAACTCCAGGAGCGGTGGCCCCGACTCGGCGAGGATCCGACCGGTTTCGTGCCGGCTCGCCAGGTGTTCGGACAGCTCGGGCCCCTCGTCGCCGAGTCCTCCCAGATAGATCACTCGCTCGACCCCTTCCTCGAGCGCGGCCTCGGCGAACGCCCGAGCCCCCTCGGCATCCCGTTCGCTGAAGCCGCCCTGCGCGCTCGGCTCCATGGAATGAACCAGGTAGTAGGCGGCGGTCACGCTGTCGAGCGCGGGAGCCAGCGTCAGTGGCCGGAGCACGTCGAGCTGCACGGCCTCGAGCGAAGGCCAGCGCTCGGTGAGCGAGGACGGATGCCTCGACGAGACGCGCGGTGCATGGCCATCGGCGATGAGGCGTTCCACCAACGCAGACCCGATGGTGCCCGATGCTCCCGTCACGAGGATCACCGAGCGACCCTACCCCCGAAGCGGGAGTCCGAACGTTGGAGGGTCAGGCGGCCGGGACGGTCCGCTCCAGGAACGCGAGGATCGCACGCTGCTGGTGGATCTCCTCTTCGATGTCGAACGAGGAGTGACCGGTGCCGAACAGGTAGACCTCGTGCGGGTGTCCGCGGTCCTTCAGGCGGTCCACGTAGGCCATCGCCTGACGGAAGGGGCATCGGCTGTCGTTCTCTCCGATGATGAACATCACCGGCGCGGTGACCCGGCCGGCGAAATTGATCGGGTTGCGCTCGCGCATCAGGTCGGGAACGTCGGCGGGCGCGCCGCCCAACAAGGCGCGGTCGTAGGCCTGGAGCTCGGGCGACATGTCGTCGTAGCTGAGCTCGTAGTCCCCCACCGGCACGCCCGCGATGCCCGCGACCCACAGCTCGGGATGCGTACCGACCTCCATCAGCGTGATGTAGCCGCCCCATGACCAGCCGCCGATCACCGCACGGCTCGGGTCCGCGAGGCCACGAGCCACCAGATCGGCGAGCCCCGCGTTGACATCGACCACCTCGGGGCCACCGATGTTGCCGATCAACGTGTCCCGCCACGCCGGGCCGTACCCGATCGAGCCGCGGTAGTTCACCATGCCCACCGTGAAGCCGGCATCGACGTAGCACTGCACCTCAGGGCTGAACCGGTCGGTGTCGAGCCAGGTGGGACCGCCGTGTACCAGCATGATCACCGGGAACGGCCCATCCCCCTCGGGCGTGACGTAGAACCCGTGCACGCGGTCGCCTTCGCCGTTGTCGAAGTGCCACGACACGTATGGCCGGCCCTCGGGCGCACGCTCACCGTCGGCGCGCAGCACCTCGGTGCCCTGGTCGTCCAGCACCCGCGCCTGACGATCGCCCTGGGACTGCCGGAGCCACACGCTGCCGTCCGGGCGGACACGGGCGCTCCAGACCGTGCCCGCCGGGTGATCGATAGCGGTCAACTCCCCCGAGGCCAGGTCGTACCGGTACAGCCGGTCTCGGCCTTCGAAGAGGTTGATCAGGAGCAACGCCGACGCGTCGGGCCACCAGTCGTGGACCTCGATCACCCCGGGCAGGTCGATCTCCAGATCGGTCCGCTCTCCCGTCGCGAGGTTCCAGACGGCGGGCCGCTCCTCACCGAAGCGTTCGTGCAGGATCGCCAGCCGCTGATCGCCCGCGATCGGCGACCAACACGAGGACTTCAAGGCGAGTCCCTCGTCGAGCTGCTCGGCGATGACGGCGCCCGTTCGAGGGTCGATCACGCGAAGCGCCGGGTGGATCAGGTCGCCGTGCTCGGCGTGTTCGAGCGTCAAGAGGGTTCCGTCCGAGGACAGCGCTCCGCGGTTGAAACCTCCGACCTCGGAGGCCCCCAGGCTCACGGCCTCGGTGCTGCGGACCAGCTCCTTGGCGGGTGCTCCGTCGACCGCGGCGAACACCGCGAACCCGTCGCGATCGCTGATCGCCGCGACGACGACCCCGGGTGCCTGTGCGAACCCTTGGTTCCAGCCCTGGGGTGCGCCCTGCAGGAAGGGCCGGCCCTCGCCACCCGCGAACGGCTGGATGAACCACTGCCCTGCCTCACTGCCGGTCTCGTCCTGCCAGTACAGGACACCCTCACCGTCGAGCGTCGGGGCACCGTTCACGACGCCCACCGGGTGATCGGTCACCTGCCGCTTGGCGCCGGTGGCCCGGTCCCAACAATGCACCTGATAGACACCGCTCTCGGTGCTCTCGTAGACGATGCGGTCGGGCGCCGTGGGCGACCAGTCGGGCATGAGCACGGATGGAGCGCGGAATCGCGCCTCCCAGCGAGGGTTCCCTTCGTCGGTCATCCAGGAACCCTACCCCGGAGGGTGCAGGGCGGCCCACACGCGCTCGGGTGAGAGCGGCAGGTCGAGATGGCGCACCCCGAAGGGGGCGAGCGCGTCGACCACCGCGTTCTGGATCGCCGGTGTCGACCCGATCGTGGCGGACTCGCCGATCCCCTTGGCCCCCAGCGGGTTCACCGGGGTCGGCGTCTCGGTGCGAGCGGTCTCGAACCAGGGGAACTCCGCCGCCGAGGGCATCAGGTAGGTGGTGAGGTTGCCGGTCATCGGGTTGCCCGAATCGTCGTATCGCACCTCTTCGTACAGCGCCTGCGCGATGCCCTGACCCAGCCCACCGTGCACCTGACCCTCCACCAGCATCGGGTTCAGGATCCGGCCGCAGTCGTCCACGGCGATGTGGCGCACCAGGCGGACGTCCCCGGTCTCGGTGTCGACCTCGACCACCGCGACGTGGGTCCCGAACGGGAAGGTCGAGGCGGGTTCGCGATACACGCCCTCGGCGCGGAGTCCGGGTTCCATGCCCGCCGGGAGCCGCGCAGGGTCGGCGGCGGCCGACGCCAGCTCGGGCCACGTGATCGAGCGGGTCGGCGCGCCCGCGACCTCCAGGCCACCCTCGCCCACGGTGAGATCGGCCTCGTCGACCTCGAGCAGGTGGGCGGCGAGCGTTCGAGCCTTCGCCACGACCTCTTCGCTGCGCTCGAGCACCGACGATCCTCCGGCCTGCAGCGAGCGCGACCCCCACGTGCCGGCGCCGCGGCGCACGACGCCGGTGTCGCTGTGCACCACCCGCACCGACGTGAACGGCACCCCCAGCACCGCGGACGCGATCTGGGCGAACGCGGTCTCGTGCCCCTGGCCGTGCGGCGACGTGCCGGTGTGCACCGTGACCGTGCCGTCGGTCGCAACCTCGACTGCGCCGAATTCCTTGCTCATGAACGACGTGATCTCCACGTACGCCGCGAGCCCGATCCCCAGCTCGACATGGTCGCCGCGCGCCCGGCGCGCCGCCTGCTCGGCACGGAGCGCGTCCATGCCGGCGATCCGCAGCGCCTCGTCGAGCGCCTTGGCGTAGTCGCCGATGTCATACACCGTGCCCGAAGCCGACTCGTAGGGGAACGCATCCGCGGGGATCAGGTTCTTGCGGCGAACCTCCACCGCATCCATGCCGAGTTCGGCGGCCACCAAGTCGACCGCTCGCTCGATCAACGCGGCGGCCTCCGGCCGGCCGGCGCCACGATAGGGCGCGACCGGCGTGGCGTTCGTGACGATCGACCTTCCACGGCAAGCGATGTCACGGATCGTGTACACGCCCCCCAGCATCTCCTGGGTGGTGGTGGGCAGGAACGCGCCGATCGGATAGGCGCCCATGTCGGCGAGCAGGTCGGCCCGCACCCCGACGATGGTGCCGTCCCGCTTGGCGCCGATCTCGACGAGCTGCACCTGCGCGCGCCCGTGCGTGAGGCCCAGCATCGACTCCGACCGCGTCTCCACCCAGCGGATCGGACGACCCAGCTTGGCGGCGGCCACCGCCACCGCCTGGTACTCGGGGTAGATCTGCAGCTTCGCGCCGAACCCGCCGCCCACGTCCGGGGCGATCGCGCGCACCTGGTCCTTGCGTACCTCGAGCAGCTCGGCCAGATCGTCGCGCACGTCGAACGGCACCTGGGTCGAGACCCACACCGTGAAGCCGCCGTCACCGTCGGGGGCCACGGCGATCGCGTTCGGCTCCATCGGGACGGGGGCCACGCGCTGGTTCACGAACCGGCCGCGTGCCACGACGTCGGAGCCCGCCAGGACGTCGTCGTCCCATCGCACCTCGAACGCATCGGCCACGTTGCTGCCGTGCTCCGGCCACAGCAGCGGGGCGTCCTCGGCGATCGCCGCTTCGACGTCGGTGACCGCCGCCAGCGGCTCCAGGTCGGGCAGGACGATCTCGGCGGCGTCCTGGCCCACGGCGAGGGACTCGGCCACCACCAGCGCCAGCGGTTCTCCCACGAACCGCACCACATCGCGTGCGATCACCTCGCGGCCGAACGGACCCTCGAGCGTGCCCGAGGCCCCCTCCACGTTGCCGCTCGGGGGCATGGGACGGATGGCCAGATCGTCTGCGGTGTAGACCGCAACCACGCCGGGCATGGCCCGCGCCGCCTCGACGTCCACCGCGATCACGCGCGCGTGCGGCATCATGGAGCGAACGAACACCGCTCGGAGCACGCCCTCGATCGGGATGTTCTCGAGGTATCGGCCGCGCCCCGTCAGGAACCGTGGGTCTTCAGAACGCAGGGCCGGTTGGCCGAACATCGAGGGAGGCAGCGTCGTCACGGGCCTCATGCTCCCACAGGGCGTGGGGCCACCAGCGGTCATCAGAGGGGGAGAGAACATCCGAGCCAAGCGAACCGGCACGGTCCTGATCGCGGCGGTGCTCATGGCCGGGATCGTGGCGTCGGCCGGGTCGCCGGCCGCCAACGCCGCGCCGCCGAAGGTCCGCGTCGTGCCCGTGGCCACCCTGGCCAACCCGGTGGGGTTCACGTTCACCCCGGACGGACGCATCGTCTACGCAGAACGCGACACCGGCGAGATCCGCTTCCTGAACCCTCGCACCGGTTCGGACCAGCTGTTCTTCCGGATCGGTGGGGTCAACAGCGACGGTGAGCGGGGCGCGCTGGGCGTGGCCCTGCACCCCGACTGGCCGCGCACCCCGTTCGTCTACGTGTACGCCACACGCGGACCGGGGTCCGAACCGATCCGCAACCAACTGATCCGTCTGCGCGCCGTGCACGGCCACGGCCGCAACCTCACGGTGTTGCTGCAGTCGCCGATCGGGTCACGCGCCAACCACAACGGCGGCAGGATCGCGTTCGGCCCCGACGGCAAGCTCTACGTCGTGATCGGCGACGGCGGCGAGGACCCCTCGACCGCGCAGGACCTCACCGACGAACCTCGCGGCAAGATCCTGCGGCTCAACCCCAACGGTTCGGTGCCGCCGTCGAACCCGTTCCCGGGCGCTCCCGTGTACTCGTTCGGCCATCGCAACTCGATCGGGTTCGCGTTCGACCCGGATTCGGGCAACCTCTGGGAGACCGAGAACGGACCCGACTGCAACGACGAGATCAACCTGGTCCGGGCCGGGGGCAACTTCGGCTGGGGGCCGAACGAGGCCTGTCCCGACACGAACCAGGACGGCCCCGACCCGAAGCTCCCGCCAGTCTGGAACTTCGACGAGACGGTCGCCGTGACCGGCACCGCGTTCTGCCACGGGTGCGGCCTGGGCGCCGCCTACGACGGGGATCTGTTCGTGGGCTGCGCGAACGGCAACTGCAAGCAGACCGTGGGACCGGTCGCGCACGCCGGCCTGAACGGGTCCCGCGACGACTTCAACGGCGCACTCCAGCGGGTGTCGCTCATCAACTTCGCCGGGCCGGTGTACTCGATGGAGACGTCGCCGAACCATCAGCTGTACTTCAGCAACGCCCTTGGTATCTATCGCCTGGCGCCTGCGTGAGCGCCTTCCCCGAGCAGAGAGGACATCGACGCATGCGAACGATCCGAACCACGGTGCGGCTCCTGATCCTGACCCTGATCGCGAGCTCGCTCGCGGCCGTGACCCTGGCCCCGGCCGCCAACGCGGGCGCGTCGATCAAGGTCCTGAAGGTGAAGGGCGGCCTCAGAGGGCCGGCCGGGTTCACGTTCCTGCCGGGCGGCAAGCTCCTCTACGCCGAACGAGGGACCGGGCAGATCCGCATCCTGAACCTCGAGACGAAGCACACCCGGCGGTTCTTCACGATCCCGGGCGTCAACGGTGAGGGTGAACGCGGAGCACTGGGTGTGGCGGTGCATCCGGCATGGCCCGACCAGCCGTTCGTGTACGTCTACGCCACCCGCAACGCCGGCGGGAACCTGCGCAACCAGATCGTTCGCATCCGCGCGAACAAGCAGGATGGCGCCTGGAACGGCGTGGGCATGAAGGTGCTGCTGTCGGCGCCCGCCTCGAACGATCCGTATCACAACGGTGGACGCATCGAGTTCGGCCCCGACGGCAGGCTCTACGCGATCGTCGGCGACGGACACGACTCCACGAATGCGCAGGACATCACTTCGAACCTGCGCGGGAAGATGCTGCGCCTCCGGACCGATGGCGGCGTGCCTGCCGACAACCCGATGATCGGGGGCGAGCGCACGCGGATGTTCGCCTACGGCATCCGGAACTCCTTCGGCTTCGCGTTCGATCCGGACACCGACGACCTCTGGGAAACGGAGAACGGCCCCGAATGCAACGACGAGGTCAACCGGATCGTGGCGGGAGAGAACTACGGCTGGGGTCCGAGCCAGAGCTGTCCCGACACGAACAACAGCGGCCCGAGTCCGCGCCTGCCCCTGGTCACCTACGACACGACGATCGGCATCGCCGGCGCGGTGTTCTGCGACGGATGCGGGCTGGCTGGTGCCGAAGGGGACCTGTTCTGGGGAGCATGCTGCGACGGCGGCAGCCTGCACCGGGGGGTCCTGAACGGGCCGCGCGACGACTTCGCGAACGTGGTCAGCGTCTTCGACGTGCCCGGCGGTTCGATCTACTCGATGGAGCGTGCGCCGAACGGGCGCATCTACTTCAGCGACGCCTCGGCCATCTACCGGTTGGCTCCCGTGTAGGGCTCGCCCAACTCGGCCCATGGGCGTACCCTCGAAGCATCATGGATATCGGCCAGCCCAAGCGCATCATCGAGATCATGCCCACCGCGATCCCGGTGCCCGGTGAACTCGAGCCCGACCTCGCGCCCGCCACGACGCCCGAGCGCGAGCCCGAACGTGAACCCCAGCCCGCGGGGCCCGAGTCTGCGGATCGACGCTCGAGATGAGCCACACCTCCACCGCGTCGCCCGCCGGTGGACTGGAGCTCACGACCGGCGCTGAGCCCATACAAGCCTGGCGAGCCTGGGCGCTCACCGGCACCCGCGACGGCGACGACCTGATGCTGCGTCCGGTCGCCCGTCGGTCGCGACCCTGGAAGCCCCGGCAGCCCACGGAGGCCGCGTGTACCCTCGCGCGCTTCCATCGGGCCCCCCACCCTGGATGCACCTGCGGGCTGCATGGCACCCACGCGGTGGAGATCCTCCGCAAGACCAAGTGCCCGGCGGTGTTGGGGCGCGTCGCGCTCTGGGGCACGGTGATCGAGCACGAGTACGGCTACCGAGCGCGGTTCGCCTACCCGCAGCGCACCCGGCTGATCTGCCAGTTCTGCTTCTGGATGGCGGGCCCGTACGCCGCGGCGCCTGAACACGTCGGCTGGTTCCCGAAGGACGACCTCATGCCGATCTGCGACGAGCACCTCGAGACGGCATCGAGGTACGGCCTGGCGCCGAGACACGTGCTGGCGGCCGAGGCCGTTGACCAGCGCCTCCGTGAGACCTACGCGGTGGACGCGCTGGCGGTCTAGCGACTCAGGTGGGATCCGGCCCGCCGCCGGGCTTCTTGCGCGCCGCCGTGCGGGCCAGGCGCGCGCGAAGGTCCTTCGCTGCGGGCGAGTCCACCTCGGTCGAACCAACGGGTTCGAGCGGCGCCTCGGAGACCTTCGTGCCGGGGCGGCCGGCTTGGACCTGCTCGGACAGTTCCTGCAGACGTCGCTCGGCGTCGAGCGCGCGGCGCTCGGCTACCTCGACCCGGTCATCGAGGGCACCGAGCTCCTGGGCACGCGTCTCGGCCGCCTGCGCCCTGGCTTCAGCGGCATCCCGCTCGCGCTCGGCCTCGGCGAGGCGCGCTCGCAACTCAGCGATCTCGGACTCGTCCATCTCCTGGCGTCTTCGGCAGGCACCGGCCCGGCTTGAACACCCCGATCGGCGATGGATCAGTCGGGGCCGACCAGATGACGGAGCGGGGGCGGGGGCGAGCCGGTCTCGGTCACCGACCAGAACCCGTTCCAGCGCCCGCCGTCCGTGTAGGAGAAGGTGATCGCCTCGGCCGAGTCCACCGGGACCCTGCACGGCGCGACCGGATGCCGGCGGAACGCCGTCCACGCCGGTCCGTGCGGATCGCGATGCCACAGGAAGCCCTGACCGTAGTTCTTCACCACGATCCAACGGCCGTCCCGGGCGATGTCGGCCGACACCGCCCCCACGCCGTGGCCATCGGTCGCCGCGGTCAGGGTGGCCACCTGCTTCGCATGGTTGAGCCGGCCACTGCGGAGGGCTCCCACCCGCATGCGGAACGCTCGAACGCGGTTGGCGTGCCCACCGATCGTCTCAAGGTCCTTGGTGATCACGATCACGTCGTGGCGCCGCGGGTCGACGAACATCGATTCGGCGTTGCGAGGCGCCAGCACGCCGGCCTTCGTGTAGTAGCGGAACGTGAACTTCTTGATCCGGGTGATCGTGCGCGTCACCCCTGAGGCACCGGCGCGGATCTTCGGTTCGGCGATCCGGTAGAGCGCGGGAACCTTCTGGCCGCTGCCGTCGCGGGCGTGCGCGTTGTCACCGATGTCGCCGATGTACAGCTGGTCACGGCCCTTGCGCCGGTCCAGGCCCATCGCTTCCCAATCCAGGTTGCCCACGTCGGCCTTCGACAAAGTGAAATCGCCGATCACCTCGCCACCCGTGTTGAACGCGAACAGGTGCGGCCCGTTGTTGCCGTCTTCGACCGACCACAGGACCCCCCGATGAGCCAGGGATGCCTGGATGCCCGACAGCTCGTTGAGCGCTGAGGCGCCCGCCCCCGAGAGCCCCGCGTTCTGCCAGATGCGGTCGTAGGCAGGGCATCTCGCGGCCTCGGGAACCGGCTCGGCGAGGACGGTGAGCGGGGCAGACGCTGAGACCAGGCAAGAGGTCGCCAGGACACACGCCGTCACCGTTCGCCGGACCGGGATCCCCATGCACGAGGAGCCTACCGCGCGGCGCGACGACCCCCATCGGCCGGACGGCTGGTCCCGTCCGGGGGACACGACGACGGAACGGACCCATACCCGATGTGAGCGATATCACGGCGGTGGCGCAGGGTTCGACTCAAGGTGAGCGCCGCGGATTGCCGATAGGGATGTGCTCCCAACCCCCGGACGGAGAACTTCACAGTGAACTCGCGCACCCTAAATGCGAGGCGGGCCTTGTCGGTCGTCGCGCTCATCTTCGCGTTGACAACGATCGGCCTCACGCCTGCGGGCGCCAGGTCCCAGCTCGAGGGCTATCACGCCCAGAAGCGGCACATCGCCCACACCCTGACCTCGGTCCACCGCGCCCGCCATGCGCGCGCGGTGACGATCAGGCGCGTGATGCACCGCTCCACGACGATCCTGCGTCAGGGGCCCGGCCGGGGGAGGTTCGCCAACCCACGCCGGTGGAAACACATCAAGCGCCAGCTCAAGCGCGAACGCTGGAAAGCGCAGCAGCGGCTCAACGCCCTTGATCGCACCACGCAGCGGACGGTGCAGACCCTCACCACCCAGCGGGCCTCGATCAACGCATGGCTGGGCACCTGGGCGGTGCTGCAGACCTGCCCGCTCGGCGGCCCCCACGTCGTGGCCGACAACTTCGGCATCACCGTTCGTCTGCCGGGCGTGCAGGTGCATCGGCATATGGGCAACGACATCACCGCCGCAACGGGCACGCCGATCGTGGCGCCGTTCCCCGGGTACGCGACTGCCTCCAGGGGTGAGCTCGGAGGGCTCGAGGTCCGCGTGCAGGGCGAACTCGGGTACGTGTACAACGCGCACCTGTCGTCGTACGGCCAGCTGGGGTACGTCCAGACCGGCGACGTGATCGGCTATGTCGGTTCCACCGGTGACGCCACGGTGCCGCACGATCACTTCGAGTGGCACCCCGACAACGGACCCGCCGTCGACCCCAACCCGTACCTGTCGGTCTCCTGCGATTAGTCCATCACGGACTAGCGGCCGTTCGCGGAGAAGTGCTGGTAGTCCTTCTCGCCCGACCAGTCGCCGCCCCAGCTCCAGCCCGCCGCGTGGAAGGCCCACCACACCGCATCGTGGCGATGGATCATCCCCCGCCGATGCTGCGAACGATCCAGGAACGGGCGTCCGTTCGCCGGCGAGAACCCGCCGGTGTACACATAGGGGTTCTCCACCGTGTTGAGGTCGAGCGCGCGTCCGTACGCGTGCTGTGACCACGTGCAGCAGATGCCGGCGCGGTACCGGCAGTTGAACGCCGACGTGTTGTCCGCGGCCATCGACCGGTGATCGTCGGCACCGAAGTGATCCACCAGCCGCATCTGCCGGATCGGATAGCGCACCTCGTACAACCGCTTGAACACCCGCACCATCTCATCGGTGTAGCGGCGGTTGACGACCAGACGACCGCGATGCCACTTTCGATCGAAGCCCCAGATCTTCATGCGGATCAGCCGAAGGTCGCGCATGGGCACCGGGCATCCCGGGCGCCAGGAGCGGCCGATCATCAGGTGACGGGTGGAGGCGTCGAGCGGGCTCACGCGCGCGCTGAACTCCGGCCGCGCCTGCGCCGGAGCCGCGAGCGCGACCAAGCTGAGACCGACCAGCGCCAAGACGATCGCTTTCCGCATGGTTCGATGCTAGCGGTCGATCGGCCCGCTCACGGGCTAGAGGCGGGGATCGACCGGTTCGCTCTCCAGCGCCAGGACGCCGAACACGCACTCGTGGACACGCCAGCGTGGTTCCCCACGCGAGAAACGCTCGAGCGCCTCCACCCCGAGCGCGAACTCGCGCAGGGCGAGGCCTCGCTTGCGCCCGAGCGACCGTTTCCGGAGCCGCTCCAGGTTCTCGGGGAGGCGGTACTCGGGGCCGTAGATGATCCGGAGATACTCCGGACCTCGGCATTTGATCCCCGGCTGCGTGATGCCGCGGCGGCCCCGGACGATGCCCTCCATCGGCTTCACCACCATCCCCTCGCCCCCGGCGGTGGTCAGTTCCGTCCACCAGTCGACGGCGGCGGCCTGCGAGGTTTCGTCGGTGACGTCGACGAGGAACCGGTCGGTCGTTCGGATCATGTCGGGGTCGGCCGCCGCGAGCCGGTCAGCCATCGCCATATGCCACCCATGGTCATGGTCCAGGAAGGTTCGGCCCTCGCCGGCCAGCACCTGGAAGGGCGCGACCTTCACGTCGGTGACGGCGTCAACGGGCCATTGATACGGCTGGTAGGCACGGACGAACGCGTGCGCCGCCTCGTCGCGTTGCCGGGTCCGGTCCAGGATCGGCCCTACGGGAACCCCGCGGGCATCGGCGTCTGCCAGCGCCACGACCGAGGCGTCGAGCATGTGGGTGGCCGCAGCTCCCACCGACGCGTACTGCGATCGGAGCAACTCTTCCGCCTTGAGGGACCAGGGCACGATCTCAGCGTCGAGCAACAACCACTCGGTCTCGAGTTCCTCCCACAGACCGGCGTCGGCCACGGCGCTCGACACACGCTCCAGCACAGAACGCTCCAACGCGGGGTCGGAGAAGAATCGGCGTCCCGTCCTCGTCATCGCGAGGCCGGCTGCGTCCGTCGAGACGAAGCGACGCTGGGCCACCTCGGAGCTGCGGCACACGATCACGACCGCCCGGGACCCCATGTGCTTCTCCTCGCAGATCACCGCCGGGATCCCTTCGGAGCGGAACGACGCGAACGCCTCGGCCGGATGTTCCAGCAGGGTTCCGACATCCGTCGTCGCCGTGGGAGCCATGGTCGGTGGCAGATAGATCAGCCAGCGGGGGTCGACGGCGAACCGGCTCATGACCTCGAGCGCCGCCGCAGCGTTCTCGGGAGGGATCGTGACGCGTCCCGCGAGTCGTGTCTGGACACCGCTCGATCCGAGCACGTCCTCGACGTCCAGCACCTCAGGGTCTGACCGCGTCTCGATGGGTGCGGCGGCCGCATCGTCGGGCAGGAACGGCTTCGCCGGTTCGTAGTAGGTGTGTTTCGCCGGCACCGACACCAGGGCCCGCTCCGGATAGCGAAGGGCGGTGAGACTGCCGCCGAAGACGCAGCCTGTGTCGATGCAGATCGTGTTGTTGATCCACTCGGCCTGCGGCGTCGGGGTATGGCCGTATACCACCGCCGCGGACCCCCGATAGTCCGTGGCCCACGGGAACCGGACGGGCAGCCCGAACTCGTCGGTCTCACCGGTGGTCTCTCCGTACAGCGCGAACGACCGCACGCCCGAGGACGCCCGCCCCTGCATCTCCTCCCGCATGCCGGCGTGGGCCACGACGAGTCGACGGTCGTCCAGGACGTAGTGGCTCACCAACCCGTCGATGAACGATTCGACCCGTTCACGGAACTCCGGTGGTTCCGCCTCGAGTTGGGCGAGCGATTCACCCAGGCCGTGGGTGATCTGCACGTTGCGTCCCCGGAGTGCCTTGAGGAGCTTGACCTCGTGGTTGCCGGGCACGCAGATCGCCGAACCGGCCTCGACCATGTCCATCGCGGTCGCCAGCACCGCAGGCGTGGCCGGACCTCGGTCCACAAGGTCGCCCAGGAACACCACGGTGCGACCCTCGGGATGGGCGAACACGCCCGACGTCGGGTCGGGGCGATACTCGAGCAGACCAAGCAGTTCGACCAATTCGTCGTGGCATCCGTGGATATCGCCGATCAGATCGAACGGCCCATGTTCGTCGGAGCGGTCGGTCCATGTGGGCTCTCTCGTGATGTAGGCGGCGTCGATCGCCTCGACACCCTTCAGCACGAAGACCCGGCGGAACC
>DATLPI010000277.1:0-3419 GCA_035535815.1 Actinomycetota bacterium
ATCCCATCCAACCGCTCGCTGATCCCAGTAGCCATCTCGTTCAGAGTCTCCCAGCGAGGGCCGGGCACGACGGGACCATCTGGACTGAGCGAGCGAAGCGAGCGAGGGAAGCGGTCCGACGAGGAGGCCGGCCGCGTCCCCTCAGAGGTTGGCGACCATGGTCCAGTGATCGCCCGATTCGGAGACGCGCTCGAAGCCGGCGCGTTGATACATCATTCGAGACCGGTTGTGCGACGCGACGGACAACGAGAGGGACTGGAAGCCTTCTTCTCTGGCTTGGACCATGCAGGATCTGAGGACGGCTTCGCCGATGCCCTTGCGGCGGTGTAACGGGACGACGGCGATAGAGAGTTCGGGGGTTTTCTCGTCGACGAAGCCGTAGCCGGGCTCGTCGTCGGTGAAGAGGCGATACCAGGCGGCTCCGACGGGCTCGCCCTCGGTCTCGGCGAGGACGCCGCCGTCTCCGGGGCGGCCCCAGTCCTGGTAGTAGCGCAGGAGCATGGGCTCGGCCAGGACCTCTTCCATGGGCTCGCGCGGCCAATCGGGGTTCCACCGGGCGGCCTCGTAGAGCATCTTGCGCAGGAACGCCAGGTCGTCCTTCGTGGCGGGGCGGATGTTCATGGCTTCGATGCTAGCGCGCTCAGACGGTCTCGGTCTCGCGCTTGGGAGTGCCCTTCACGAGCATGGGCACGCTCGTCAGCACGACGCGGTCCTCGAACAGGAACAGCCGCTTGATGAATAGCGCGTTCTGGTTGTGCAGCGGCAGCTGCCACCAGTGCGACACGATGACCTCGGGCACGATCACGTTGACCACCGTGCCGGGATCGGAGGAGTACCGACGCACCTCCTCGAGCATCGGGCCCGTGAGGTCGCGGAACGGCGCCTCGACGATGTCGAGCGGGATCTCGAGCCCGGCGTCGAACCACTCCCCCTCGAGCCGATGCGCGGCCTCCGGGTCGAGGTCGAAGTAGATCGCGCGGGTGATGCTCGCGTCCAGCGTCTTCGCGTAGTTGACGGCGCGGATCGTGAGGTCGTTCACGCCCGAGAGGAACACGAGGGCCACGGTGCGATACGGGATCAGCGGTTTGGCATCCACGCCCCGAGGTCCCTCGTGCGTGGTCACCACCGGCACGTCGGTGACGACGACATGCGGGATGCGCAGTAGCGCCGCCTTCAGGCGCACGAGGTCCTTCGTGCGCACGACATGGCTGGTGAGATGGTCGCCCACCATCTCCGGCACCACCAGCGTCACGACGTCGGTCGGTGCGAGGTCCATCTCCGCGATGTAGCGGCGTACGTCGCCGGTGAGACTCCCGGCGCCGATCGGCGTGGGGGCCGGCACGCTCGGCCCGGCGAACGCCGCCCATGCCTCGCCGAGCTCCGGGGCAAGGGTCAGACCCGGTGTGATCACGTGGAGCGACCGTGACCGCAGCGACCGGATGTAGCCGAGCGCCTCTGCAGTCGACGCGTCTACCTCTCGGACCAACAAGAGGATGTGGTTCGTCCCGACGCGCCCGACCCCCTCCCCACCTCGGTGCACCACCGAACGGACCCACGTGTAGTGCCGATGCACCGCAAAGAACACGGGCACGAGCAACGCGATGATCAGGATCGACAGCCACGCGCCGTCTTTGAACTTCGACAGGATCACGACAACGAGCACGAGACCCGTCGTGGTGGCGCCGACGATGTTGATCGCCATCGAGCGACGCCAGTGTTTTGGGGCCTCCGGACCCTTCCGCGATTCGCGCAGCCATCGTCGGACCATCCCGGTCTGCGACAAGGTGAAGGATGTGAACACGCCGACGACATAGAAATGGATAAGCGTGTTCAGGTTCGCGTCGAACGCATAGATCATGAGCGCCGCGAGCGCGCTGAGCACGATGACCCCGTTCGAGAACACCAACCGGTCGCCGCGGTTCACGAATTGGCTCGGCATGTACCGATCTCGCGCAAGGATGGAGGACAGTCGCGGGAAGTCCTGATAGGCCGTGTTGGCGGCAAGGATGAGGATCGCCGCGGTGAACGCCTGGAGCACATAGAACCCGAGGGACGCGTTCCCGAACACGGCGATCGCAAGCTGGGCGACCACGGAGCGACTCTCGCTGTAGACCACGCCGTTCACGTGGACCGTCAGGTAGGAGATCCCGAGGAACATGGTGATCCCGATGACGCCCATGATCGCCAGCGTGGCGGCCGCGTTCTTGGCTTGCGGACGTTTGAAGGCGGGGACACCGTCGCAGATCGCCTCGACGCCGGTCAGTGCCGTCGCCCCCTGCGAGAAGGCTTTCAAGATGGCGAAGATCGTGATGCCGGCAACGGCGGCGGGCGCGGCGATCTGCTCGGATGCGGGCACCACCGTCGGGCACCCCCCGAGGCACCGAACAAAGCCGACCAGCAGGAGCACGTAGATCGACAGCACGAAGCCGTACGTCGGGACCGCGAAGACGGTCCCGGACTCCTTCGTCCCCCGAAGGTTCGCCAGGGAGATGAACACGACGAAGACCAACGACAGCAACACCTTGTGTTGGTTCGCCCAGGGGAACGCCGAGCCGATGGCGAAGACGCCTGCGACGATCGACACCACCACCGTCATCATGTAGTCGAACAGCAACGCAGCCGCGGCGACGAGCCCAGGGAACACGCCGAGGTTCTCTTTCGTGACGATGTATGCGCCCCCACCGCCGTGGTACGCGCGAACCGTCTGCCTATACGAGCCGACCACGATCGCCATGAGCGCCGCGATCGCGATGGCGATCGGCATGACGTATTGCATCGGTGCGGTGGTCGCGACGGTGAGCGCGAGGAGGATCTCCCCGGTCGCGTACGAGACCGACGACAACGCGTCCGACGCGAAGACCGGGAGCGCGAGCACCTTCGGCAGGAGCGTGTGCTCGAGGTTGTGGCTCGAGAACGCGCGACCGAGCAGCACGCGCTTGGCGACCGAGCTCGTCGATGCCTTGGTCTGAGTGCTCATCCGCTCCAGATGCTACGGCGAGTCCGCGACCGGCCGTTCCTCACGTCGCATCCGCGACCCAGCGGTAGCCGACGCCGGGCTCGGTGACGATCAGCGCCGGAGCGGCGGCGTCGTCGCCGAGCTTGCGCCGGAGCGCGCGGACGTACGTCCGCAGATAGGTGGTCTCGGTGCCGTAGCCCTGCCCCCACACCCGGCGCAGGAGCCACTGGTGCGTCAGCAGCTTGCCGGGGTTCGTGACGAGCACCTCGAGCAAGCCGTACTCGGTCGGGGTCAGGTGGACCTGGTCGCCGTCGAGCGTGACGAGCTGCTTAGCCAGGTCGACCTGCAACGAGCCGAACACGAGGACCGGCGCGTCGGGCTCACCGGAGCCCTTGCGGCGCAGAGCTGCTCGGGACCGGGCGAGGAGCTCCTCCATCCCGAAAGGCTTGGTGACGTAATCGTC
>DATLPI010000278.1:0-4034 GCA_035535815.1 Actinomycetota bacterium
CGCGGCGGCGCCGGATCAGCCGTTACATCCAGTTGAGCAGCGAATCCGGGTCGCGACGTTGCGCGGCGACGTTCACTGCCATGGGTCCGAACGTCCCCTCGGTCACGGGGCGGATCAACCGTGAAGGTCTGGCGCGTGAGAACCCCGCGTTCGGCTCATCCGTCCACTGCATCGGTGAGCGCACGGCCACACGCCCATCGATCTGGAGGTTCTCGCCCATGCCGATCTCTTCCCCGTAGAACAACACCGGCGTGCCGGGCAGGCTGAACATCAGGCTGTACACCATGCGGATGCGCTGCTGGTCGCCGTCCAGCATCGTCGGAAGACGCCGACGAAGGCCTCGACCGAACAGCTGCATATCGGGGTCAGGGCCGAACGCGTCGAAGACCTCCTGACGTTGCTTCTCGCTCAGCTGGTCCAGGATCAGCTCGTCATGGTTCCGCACGAAGTTCGCGAACTGGCAGTCCTCGAGTTGCTCGGTGGCCTCGATCGCCTTGGCGAGCGGCCCCGCATCCTGGCGCGCGAGAGAGAGGTACATCGTCTCCATCACTGGGAAGTTGAAGAGCAGCTGCAGTTCGTCGCCTTGATCGCCGAAGAAGTCGCGGAGCGGCTTCGCGGGGAGATTGACCTCGCCGAGCAACAACACATCCCCCTTGCGGCGGCCGATGAAGGAGCGGAAGTCCTCAAGGAAGTCGTGCGGATCCAGGTCGACGTCGCCGGGGATCGCGCCCCCTTCCAACAGGAACGGCACCGCATCGACCCGGAAGCCGTCGACCCCCAACTCCAGCCAGAAGCCCGCGATCTTCGCGATCTCATCGCGCACCGCCGGGTTCGAGATGTTCAACTCGGGCTGGTGGGAGTAGAAGTGGTGCAGGTACCACTGCCCGGCCTTCTCGTCCCACGCCCAGATGCTGTCTTCGGCGTCCGGGAACACCACGTCCGACTTCTTCTGTTTCGGCGGCTCGTCCACCCAGACGTAGAAGTCCCGGTAGGGCGACGCCTTGGAGGCGCGCGCTTTCCGGAACCACGGATGCTGATCGGATGTGTGGTTCACGACGAGGTCGATGATCACCTTGAGGCCCCGGTCCCTGGCGGTTCGGATCAACGCGACGAATCCTCCGAGGGTTCCGAGCCGGTGGTCCACGCCGTAGTAGTCGCTGATGTCGTAGCCGTCGTCCCGGTTCGGTGAGGGGTAGAAAGGCATGAGCCACAGACAACTGACCCCGATCCCGGCCAGGTAGTCGACGCGCTCGGCCAGTCCGTCGATGTCCCCGATGCCGTCGTCGTTCCAGTCGAGGAAGGTCTCGACGTCCAGGCAGTAGATGACGGCGTTCTTCCACCATTGGTCACTCGTTCGCGCGATGCTCATCGGGTGAGCTCCGGCAGGACGCGTTCGCCGAACACGTCGATGAATCGCTGCTGTTCACGACCAACGTGATGGAGGTAGATGCCCTGGACGTCCAAGCCCGCGATCCCATCGATCCAGTCGGCGTGCTGCCCGGGGTCGGCAGACACGAGCACGGGGCCGCACAGCTCCTGCGGTTGCACATGCTGAGCCGCGGCGTCGAACTGTGAGGGCAGATCCAAGTCCCACATGAGTTCTGAGCCGAAGACGTTCGTGCGCCATTGGTCGTGAGCGATCGCCAGCGCTGCGGCTTCGTCGTCGGCCCACGACAGGTGCACCTGCACATGGACGGGCTTGTCATCGCCGCCGCCCTCGCGGAACGCTTCGATCACGCGCCGCAGCACCGCGGGCTCCTGGTTCACGGTGATCAGGCCGTCGGCCCACGACCCGACGACGCGCGCGGTCTCCTCCGACACCGCCGCGCCGAAAAGCGGGGGTGCCACGAACGGGAGGCTCCAGATCCGCGCTCGATCCACGCGGACGAGCCCGTCGCACGAGACCTCATCGCCGCGCAGCAGCGCGCGGATCACGTCGACGCATTCAAGGAGGCGCGCGTCGCGTGCCGGCTTCGCCGGCCATCCATCGCCGGTCACGTGTTCGTTCAGCGCTTCGCCCGAACCGAGCGCGGCCCAGAATCGACCGGGGAACATGGCTGCCAGGGTCGCGATCGCCTGGGCATGCACCGCGGGGTGGTAGCGCTGTCCCGGCGCCGTCACGACGCCCATCGTGGAGCCGGTCGCCTGCAACGCGGCGCCCAGCCAGCTCCAGGCGTGCCCCGACTCGCCCTGGCGCTCACTCCACGGGGCGAGATGATCCGAGCACATCGCGGCATCGAAGCCGGCGGCCTCCGCGGCGATGACGGCCTGCAAGGCGTCGCCAGGGGACAGCTGCTCGTGCGAGGCATGGAACCCGATCGTCGGCATCACAACCCCCTACCCAGGAGGGTCGCTCAGCAACCGAACCCGATTCGACATGGGTGATCGGGGGAAGGGACCGTCGATGCGATCGAGAGGGGACATCGGCGACCGCGGATCGGACTGGTGGAAGCACGGGGTCCTGTACCAGGTGTACCCGCGCTCCTTCCAGGACTCCGACGGCGACGGTGTCGGCGATCTCCGAGGCATCATCCAGCGACTCGATCACCTGGCTTGGCTCGGCATCGACGGGGTCTGGCTCAATCCCGTCTCCCCGAGCCCGAACCGTGATTGGGGCTACGACGTGTCCGACTACCTCGACGTGTCCACCGAGTACGGCGGATTGGACGCGCTCAAGGAGCTCATCGAAGCGGCATCCGATCGCGGCATCAGGGTGGTGCTGGACCTCGTCCCGAACCACACGAGCGACCAGCACCCGTGGTTCCTCGACGCTCGCAGCGGGGGGGACGCCCAGCATCGTGATTGGTACGTGTGGGCGGACCCCGCGAACGACGGTGGGCCGCCCAACAACTGGCGCAGTTCATTCGGCGGGCCTGCATGGACGCTCGATGAGTCGTCCGGGCAGTACTACCTTCACAACTTCCTGCCCCACCAACCGGACCTGAACTGGTGGAACGAGGACGTGAGGGCGGCGTTCGACGGCATCCTTCGAGGTTGGTTCGATCGCGGTGTCGCAGGGTTCCGGATCGACGTCGCGAATGCGATCGTCAAGGACCGGCTGCTCCGCGACGACCCTGTGACCGTTGCCGGCGCGTCGGCTCTCGACGAGCCGCAGATCATCTACAGCATGCACCGGCCCGAGGTGCACGACGTCCTGCGACGGTGGCGTGCGATCGCCGATGCGTATGATCCGCCGCGTGTCCTGATCGGCGAGACGTGGGTGCGCGACCTTCCCGAGCTGGCCAGCTACTACGGTGAGGGAACCGAGCTGCACCTGGCGTTCAACTTCGCGTTCGCGACCGCCCCATTCGAGGCAACGGCGCTGCGCGCGGTGATCGACGCCACCGAACTCGCCCTCGGCACCGACCCGTGGCCCCTGTGGACCGCCTCGAACCACGACATCGGGCGACTCGCTACCCGTTGGGCGTCGGGGGACGAGCGCCGGGTGCGATGCGCCCTATTCGTCTTGCTCCTGCTTCGCGGTACGCCCACCTTGTACGCCGGCGATGAGATCGGACTCGAGGATGTCGAGATGCCATCCTCGCGGTGGCGTGACGAGGGCTCAGGCCCCGGAGGGCGGAGCCGCGACTCCGGGCGGACGCCGATCCCTTGGGAGCCGGGACCGGGCCACGGGTTCACCTCGCCAGGTGTCGAACCGTGGCTGCCTATCGGGGGAGCCGCGCGGTCGGTCGCGGAGCAGCGGGCCGATCCGCATTCCACGCTCGTGTGGTGCCAGAAGGTGATCGCGTTGCGGCGACGCATGGACGATCTCGCGTCCGGTGCCCAGGAGCTCCTCGACGCCGAGGGCGACGTACTCGCCTGGAAGCGGGGCGACGCTGTCACGGTGGCCGCGAATCTGTCGCCCACCGCGGCAACCATGCCGAGGCCTGGCGGCGAGCTGGTGCTGGCATCCGACGGCGTGCGCCTCGCGCAAGGAGATGCCGCACTCAAGCTTCCTCCTTGGGGATGCGCGGTCGTTCGTCGTCATGTCTGATGGAACAACCTGCGCTGTCCGCTGTTTCCCATTGCGTTGC
>DATLPI010000279.1:0-4366 GCA_035535815.1 Actinomycetota bacterium
GGGGGTCGACGGCGCCGTCGACGACACCCGCAGCGACGCGATCACCGGCCCCGCGAGATCGAGGTCGCCATCTACCGGATCGGCGGTGAACGTCAGGACATCGCCCCGCGCCTCCACGTCGCGCTCGTCGGGCAACGACACCAACGACCGCCACGCATCCTCGATGCCGTCTGGCACCGGGTTCGCCGGATCGTGGGTCCAGCGCGTCCAGGAGGGATCCCGGTCCGTGTCATCGGAGAGTCCGCCACCGTCTCCGGCGGCCGACGCCGCCCCCGTCAACGCCAGGCGCACGACGTCCGCCTCGGGTGGAGGCCACGTCGCCGCCTCGCGCCAGCCGTCGTGCGCACAGAACCACCGGACCTCCGGGATCGAGCGGTCGCCGTCCATCCCACGCAGGTACTGATCGAAGAACGTCGTCGCCGGCTCGGCGTAGGCGGGCAGCCACCGTTCCATCTCGGCGGCATCGTCGATGAAGTCCACGAACGGCTGAGCATCGCGATCGCGGAGCCAGTCATCGAAGTGGTCGGTCGCCTCCATGACGAGGTGCTGGCCCGGCACCCGGCCGTGCACGGCTCGGAAATCACGGATCTGCCCCCGCCGGAACACATCCCACCAGCCGCCGGTGTGGAGCGCCGGCACGCGCAATAGTGCTCGCGGATCGCCTCGGCCGGCGTACAGCGCCTCCCACCACCACGCATCGTCGCCGGCCGCCGAGATCCACTGATCGAGCGACCGCGACCGACGCCCGCCGTGCGCATCGGCCTGCACGTCGGCGAGCGGGCGAACGGTCCAGTCGAGATCGCACTCGAAATTCTCCGTCCCCGACCAGGTCCCCGCGGCCCACTCGATCATCTGGTAGGCGTTGAAGACGCCGCCGGTCTCGCGCCAGTCCGTCCCGATCTCCACCGACGTGACCCGAGGGACGATCGCTCTGAGCGCATCGTGGCCACTCGCCACCGCCGCCCACTGCGTCCATCCGTAGTAGGAGTCCCCGAACATCCCCACCACGCCGTTCGACCACGCCTGGCCCACGACCCAGTCCAGCGTGCCGGCTCCGTCCTCCACCTCGTGCACGAACGCGAACGTCTCGCCCTCGCTCCGCGCTCGCCCACGCACATCCTGGGCCACGAAGGCGTAGCCGCGTTCGGTGAACCATTCGGCGAGCCGCGGCATGAACGCGAACGGCGCGCTCTTGTCGTAGGGGAGCCGCACCAGGACGCAGGGGAGCCGATCCGCACCACGTCCGCCGCGGGGAAGGTAGATGTCGGTGGCGAGCCGGACGCCGTCCGCCATCGGCACCATGACCTGTTCTGCGAACTCGTCGATGGGCCCCAACGGGTCCGCGACGGCGCCGCTCATGCGAACGGCTTCTCCTGGCCCGCGAAGCCCATGCCGGCCAGGAGCAACGCGCCGAACGCGGCGTTGATCGCCGCCAGCCCCCACCACGGCCAGACCGCCGCCCCTTCGGGCACCCCGAACAGGGCGTTGATCGCGAACACGGTCGCCGTGCCCACCTCCAGGACCGCGAAGGCCCACGACCACCACCAGAGTTCCTCGATCCGCTGGGCGACGAGGACCATCAGCAGCGCCAGCACGGCGCCCATGACGGCCGAGGCCCGCACCCAGGCGTATTCGGCCAGGATCGGCTGGGAGAACAGGTCTTCCAGCACCAGACGAGGTGCCAGTCCGAGAGCCAGGCTCCACAGGAGCCACAGCGCCGCTTGCACCTTCAAGGTCCGCCGGAGCAGGGTCATGGCCGCCTATCTTCGCAGGTTGGAGGCCCTGCCAAGGGTTGGGGAGCCCTCCGGGCGGTTGGTAGGATACGCCGACCGCGGAAGCTCCCCCCGGCGCCGCAGCGCGCCTTCGTTTCCGCATCTTGAGGGTTCCCGACTCCGGAAGGATCGACGTATGCAACAAGGACCCAGGGTGGCCGTGATCGGGCTCGACTGCGCTACGCCGCAGCTCCTGTTCCACGACCTGCAGGCGGAGGTGCCGAACATCGCCAAACTCATGGGCGAGGGCGCGTACGGCAACCTCGCCTCGATCACGCCGCCCATCACGGTGCCTGCGTGGGCGTGCGCGATGACGGGCAAGGTTCCGGGCCAGCTCGGGATCTACGGGTTCCGCAACCGCAAGGACACCACCTACGACGGGCTCGCGATCGCCCACTCGGGTTCGATCAAGGAGCCCGCGGTGTGGGACAAGCTCGGTGAGCAGGGCATGCGGACGGTCCTGATCGGCGTGCCGCCGTCGTTCCCACCGCCCAAGGAGTTCCCCGGCTGGCGCGTCGGCTGCTTCCTGACGCCACCGTCGGCCGAGCGCTGGGCCTACCCGCAGCCGCTCGAGGCCGAGATCGAAGAAGAGCTCGAGGGCAAGAACTACATCTTCGACATCCCGAACTTCCGCCAGGCAGGCATGGAGGTCACGCTGGACCAGGTCTTCAAGATGACCGAGCGCCGGTTCCAGGTGGGACGCCGGCTGATCCAGAACAAGCCCTGGGACTTCTTCATGCTGTGCGACATCGCGCTCGACCGCCTGCACCACGTGTTCTGGCAGTACTTCGACCCGCGGCACCCGCTCTATCAGCCCGGGAACGCGTACGAGGCCACCTTCCGCGACTACTACCGCTTCCTGGACCAGCAGGTGGGCACGCTGCTCGAGCTGATCCCCGACGACGCGATCACGATGGTGATGAGCGACCACGGCGCTCGCCCGATGATGGGCGGCCTGTGTTTCAACGACTGGCTGATCCAGGAGCAGTACCTCACGCTCGCTGAGCCCGTGTCCCAGCCTACGCCGATCAAGGAGGCCTCGATCGACTGGAGCCGCACGATCGCTTGGGGTGATGGCGGCTACTACGGACGGCTGTTCCTCAACGTGAAGGGCCGTGAGCCCCAGGGGATCGTCGAGCCGGCGAACTACGAAGCGACGCGCGATGAGCTGATCGCGAAGCTCGAATCGGCACCTGGTCCCGACGGCCAACCGCTCGGCACGAAGGTGCTGAAGCCGCAGGACGTCTACCCCGAGGTTCGAGGCATCGCGCCAGACCTGATCGTCTACTTCGGTGACCTCGAATGGCGGTCGGTGGGCGCGGTCGGCAACCCCAGCATCTATACGTACGAGAACGACACCGGCCCCGACGGGGCCAACCACGACCGGGACGGCATCTTCATCGTGAAGAACGCGCCCGGCCAGCCGATGGGCGAGGTCTCCGGTTGGAACCTCGTCGACGTCGGTCCCACGATCCTGTCCCTCTACGGCATCGACGCGACCCTCGAAGGCGCGGTCGGAAGGAGCTTCCTCTAGATGAGCGACCAAGAAGGCTTCAACGAGCAAACAGGTTTCACCGTGTGGTTCACCGGCTTGTCCGGTTCGGGCAAGTCGACGATCGCCGAGATGCTGTTCCACGAGTTCAAGGCCCGCGAAATGAAGACCGAGATCCTGGACGGCGACGAGGTGCGCAAGAACCTGTCGAAGGGGCTCGGGTTCTCCAAGGAGGACCGCGACACCAACATCATGCGGATCGGCTATGTCGCCCACCTGCTCACCCGCAACGGCGTCGCGGCGATCTGCTGCCCGATCAGCCCCTACAAGGCAACCAGGGATGCGGTGCGCGAGCTGACCGGCGACTTCGTCGAGGTCTACGTGCACGCCACCGTCGATGAGATCGCCGCGCACCGGGACCCGAAGGGTCTCTATAAGAAGGCGTTGGCCGGTGAACTCGCGGGCTTCACCGGTGTGGACCCGGGTGCACCGTACGAGGCGCCCGAGCACCCGGAGATCTACGTGGACACCGAGACCCAGACCCCTGAGGAGTCGCTGCAGTTCGTCCTGACGCGCCTGAAGGAGCTCGGTCGCATTGCCGACGACACCGTGCTGGTGACCGGCGACCGTACGCACTCGGGCATGACCGACCTCCGGGTCGACGCGGCAGGGACGGTCGTCAAGGAGCACTGACCGCCCGAGCCAGTCGCACGTCCGTACGGAAGGGGCGCCTCATGTGCCCCTTCTGCATGTCCGTTCATCCGGCGTTCATCTGCTCCGCAAGATGCCGACTGGGCACGAAGCGCCGAGATTGTGGATGATGGTGTCCAGCCGGGAGGCGAGGGTGCCTGGTGGTCCAGATTCGAAGGGGGATTGCATGGCCGATCTGATCGCGATCGCGTACGACGACACCACCACCGCCGAACAGGCGATGGCTGATCGGTACGTCGCGAACCGGCGTGGAGAAGGAGAGTGATCGAGCATGATGCGTAGGAGGCGTCCGCTGCTGCGGGGGGCCGCGATGGCCGCCGGCGGCGCGGCGGTGTACCACGCCGGCAAGAGCAGCGCGAACCGAGCGAACCACGAGGCTGAGCAGGACGCC
>DATLPI010000280.1:0-3921 GCA_035535815.1 Actinomycetota bacterium
GCCGGCGAGGTCCGAGCGATGTCTCCGGACGGCTCCGGCGATCACCTTTTCTCGTCGCTCAAAGGGTTCATCGAAGACGTTTCGTTCTCGTCCGACGGGACGAAGGCCGCGGTCGTCAACTACACCGGCCCAGGTGCTCGGATCGTGCTCCTCGACCTGGTGAACGACACGTGGAGCGTCGTGCTTCCCGCCTACAGGGCACCCGCCCAGGTGCTCTCGTCCGTGGCCCTGTCGCCAGGCGGCCGCCGGGTCGCGTTCTCCGATGGCAACTACCCGATGCATCTGTTCACGATCCGCGTCGATGGGACGGGCTTCACCAAGATCGCGAACGGCTACGGCTACCCCGACTGGGGCTCCAACGGGCGCATCGTCGCCCAAAAGGGGATCTTCCACGGCGACGGCAAACGGCTCATCACGACGATGGATCCCAACGGCGGGAACCAGAAGGTGATCGCGACGTTCCCGCCGGTCCACGAATCATGGAACCGCCTCTACGTTCTGGTTCCTTCGTGGGCCCCCGACGCGTCCGCGGTCGTCTTCGCGGCACAGCGGTTCAGGATCCATCCCGACATCTGGTGGGTGGGAGCCGACGGGTCGAACCTGCACAAGCTCACGGATACGTTCGCGAGGTCCGAGTACGGGCCGATCTTCTCCCCCGACGGCACCGAGATCGTGTTCCCGCTGTTGGATCCGCAGGCCACCCATAGCGATCTCTGGCTGATGGATCCGAACGGGACGATCCTCGGCCAGCTCACGGATACGCCGGCGGACGATGAGAACCCGCTCGCCTGGCAACCCGTGTGATCTGCAAGCTGTACGGCTGGCCGGAGACGTGGCGCTAGGCCTGCGACGCCTTCCATGCGGCTATCGCCTCGTTCTTGTGCCATCGCGGGAGGACCCATCGGAAGAGGCTTAGCCCCGGCCGCTCGCACCAACAGTCTTCGTCGCACCCGCAGGTGTATGCGCCGCGTGCTTCCTGCCCCCTCGTGAAGATCGCGAGAAGCACATAACCGAGGATCATCGCCTGCAAGAACCGCGATGAGAGTGGATGACGCACCATGCTTACGGAAACTAGCATTTCGTTTGGGACCGGATCTGCAAGCTGTAAAGGTGGCCCTAGGCGTTCGTGTCGGCGTCCCCAGCTTGACGCGCCGGACACCGGGAATAGGGTTATTAAGCGATGGCGACCCTCGAATCGGTGAGAACGTTGCTCGCGACGTTCGAGGCCTACCATGACCAGGACTTCGGTGAGGTTGTCTTCGATCGGATCCTCATCGTCGGGGACCGCGTACTGCTCGCTGGTCACAGAGGAGCGGATAGCTTCACGAGCGTCTTCTCGGTGGACGACGGGGGCATAAGGCGCGTCCAGGACTATGCGTCCGTGGACGCAGCCCTGGATGCGTTGAAACGGCCGCGGACGTGAGCGAAGGAGAGGCCGCCCTCCGCGCCATCCTCGAGCCCTTCGATCCCTAGGTCGTCGTTCATCTCAGGGGCCATCGGCCGGATCCGCGCGGCGCTTGACGACGCGGTCAGCGCCCATCGGTAAGCTCCGCCCCGTACCCTCCTTGGCCTCGTACCCGGCGATGATGCAGCGAGATCGGCAGCGCGAGGGTCTGCGGGTCTGTCGCGCCGCCTGGTCTCTCGGGGTCAGCGTCCGTGAGTATCGGGAGCTCGAGGGCGGCACACGCTTTCCGACCATCGAGACGTGGGACCGGATCTGCAAGCTCTACGGATGGCCGCAGACGTTCGTAGGCTCCCATCGTGACTGAGGTGATGCTCGTCGGACCCGATGACGCATTCGTGAAGCACGAGGGGCAGGGGAGGTGGTAGAAGGCCGATCTTGGCACGCCATGCGCGGAGCCCATCCCTCATGGTGCGAGGCCACTCACTCCCTTCGCGCGCCCGCAATCGCGAGACCCGCATACACGGCTGCGAACGCCAGAAACACGGCACCGACGCCCGACGTATCGCGGGTGAAGTCGACTATGGCTATCACCGTGAATAGCAGAGCTGCTATCGCGTTACCGATGACTTGGCTTGACATTCAGCGATGCACCTCCTTGCGGTGCGGGTCGTTCCCGAAGGTGACGTCCTTCCCGACGACAGAACCGACGCTGATTGGCGGCACGAGCGAGCGGTGAGCCTCAGGCGAGACAGTACGTGGATCAACGCGCGACCCCTTTGCCGTCCTCGAGCGGAGAACCCTTTCGACGTCGATCACCTCGATCTCGAGCACGTTTGGCCTGTAGTCCACAGGTACCGTGGCGAGAGTGCCTCCCGAGTGCTTGCGAGCGTTGGTGCAACGCTGGTTCCCATCCGCGAAATCCTCGCGGGTAAAGTCGATCACGTCGTCCGCGCCGATCGAGCTGACCAGGTCCTCCTTCGAGGTGCTGCACACGGCGGTGACCTTCGCGCCGTAGGCCTTGGCGATCTGCACAACGAGCGATCCCACACCTCCGGCCGCGCCGATGACCAGCACGGTCTGCCCCGCCTGTACGTTCCCCTCGTCGCGGATAGCTCGGAGTGCCGTGATGCCAGCCGTGATGCCAGAGATAGGAAGGGAGCCCGCCTCCTCGAAGGTGAGGCTGGCCGGCTTCGGGACCAGGTCGTCCGCCTTGGCGATCGCGAGCTCTGCGAACGAGCCCTTCGTGGTGCCCATCACCTCGTCGCCGGGCTGGAAGGCCGTCACGTTCGCGCCGACGGCATCGACCGTGCCCGCGACGTCCCAGTCAAGGACGGGAAGCTTCGGCTTGCGGAGACCGATCGCGAGACGCGCCATGTGCGGCATCCCGGTCATCAGGTGCCACACGTCCGGACCGCAGCCCGCCGCGTGCACCCGGACGAGTACGTCGTCGTCCCCGATCGCCGGCTCTTCGATGTCTCGGAACTCCAGAACGTCGGCCGAGCCGTATCGATCCTGCACGATGGCCTTCATTGTGGTTCTCTTCGCTGCCAAAGGGGCCGGGTGATCTGTTCCCTGAGTGTCACGATCGTCTCCTGATGCTGGAGTTCCCTCACGCAGCGAGTCGGAAGGGCGGGTATCGGTCGGTAACCAGGAGGAGCGCGTACCCGAGGACCCGGTCGTGCCATCGAATCACGCCCTGAACGAAGTCGAACAAGCCACGCGGGTAGCGGCCTGTGAACAGGATCGCGAACCAGGCGATGACGACGACGACAACCGCCGCGATGTACAGGAAGAACAGGGCTACGTAGTGAGGGATCGCGAGGAACCACTTCACCAGTGGAAGCCACCGATTCAGGTCATGGGCGACGTCCGGGTAGTCGTAGTCCAGGTGGACCGACTGGTGGTCATCGGTCGAGGGGTATCGGTCGTCCATGAGGCTGAGGTAGACCCCGACGCGGTTCGAGAATCGGAGCAGTTCGCGGCTCCAGTCGAACCACCAGCGGGGATACTTCTGTCGGAACAGGATCATCAGCAGCGGTCCGAAGAACAGGAAGCCGCCCGCGGCCACGGCGGCTCCGTGTTCATGGCTCCACTCCCATGTTCCTCCGCTCACGCTGGCCAGAACGATCAGGATCGGGATCGCGAAGAAGAGACGGAAGAACGTCGTCAGTCGATTCAGTTCCCGGTCCGGGCGATCCACGGAGAACTGAACCGGATAGGCGAGCGGTGCGTTCTGCATGTCCAACACTCCTTCGATCAGTCGGCGATCCGCAGTGCTGCCGCGGGTCGAATCCGCGCGGCCCGAGTGGCGGG
Source organism: Actinomycetota bacterium (assembly GCA_035535815.1). GTDB lineage: Bacteria > Actinomycetota > UBA4738 > UBA4738 > HRBIN12 > JAOUEA01. The sequence continues at coordinate 3,719 of DATLPI010000280.1, forward strand.
CCATAGCGTCACTGCCAGCGAGGCCACGAGTGGAAGGGCCAAGATGACGGCCAAGCCGGCCCACGGAACGATGAACGGGATCGGCACGTCGCCGAACGAATCCGAGGCGAGCAGCAGCTGACGTGTCGTGATCAGTCCCAGCACGGCACCGATCACCGTGGCCTGGACGGCGATGAGTCCAGCTTCAGAGAGCATCGCGGTGC
>DATLPI010000281.1:0-2883 GCA_035535815.1 Actinomycetota bacterium
GAGTTCATGGGCGCCGACGACCTCCTCGAGAAGAACGCGCCTCTCGAGAAGATCGCGTCGAGTCTGCGTGCGGCCGCGCTCGCCTACCGCACCTCCGAGTAGGCCTGCCCCTACGAGCTAGCCCCCTCGGTGAACCCCACGTCCTGCATCCGCAGCTCGAGGGTCGGGTTCACGGTGGACCCGACGACGTCCTTCTGCATCAGGTAGTTGATCGTCTCGTAGTGCACGAAGATCACCGGCGAGTCCTCGAACACGATCTGCCGCAGCTGCTTGTATAGATCGAACCGGGTCGTCTCGTCGGTCTCGGTTCGCGCCTGATCGATCAGCTGGTCGGCCGCGGGGTTGGAATAGCCCGTGGTGTTGATGTCGCCGCCCGAGCGGATCACCAATGCATAGAAGTTGTCCGGGTCGATCGTGCGCTCCTGGTAGGCGGACGTGATCTGGTACTCGCCCTTGACGAACGCGTTGAACCACACGCCCACCTCGACCTGTTTGATCTCCATGTCGATCCCGACTTCCTTGAGCTGCTGCTGCATCACTTCGCCGGTCTTCAGCAGCTCCGGGTACTGCGGCAGCCCCAGGTACTCGACCTTGAGCGGCGTGGTCACGTTGGCCTGCGCCAGCAGCGACTTCGCCTTGTCGATGTTCGGGGCAACCAGCGGGGAGTCGTCGTACCAACTCGATCCCGTCGGCACCTCTTCGATGCCGGATTCGCCGGCGCCGAAGTACGCGACCTGACGGATCGCGTCTCGGTCGAGGGCCCAGTACACGGCCTGACGCACGAGCTTGTTGTCGAACGGTGGCTCCACTGTGTTCATCGCCACATAGTCCGGGATGCCGGCCGTCGCCGAGGTGACGTAGGTGAACGACGGGTCGCTCTTCAGGGTCTCCAGCTGCTGGAGCGGAACAGCGTCCGACCAGTTGAGGTCACCCGACTGCAGGGCGTCGATGCGGCTCTGGTCCACGTTCAGGAACCGGAACTCGATGCCGTCGAGGTAGGGCTTGCCGTCCAGGAAGTAACTCTCGTTCTTCTTCAAGGTGACGTGGTCACCTTGCACCCACTCGACGAATTCGAACGGGCCGGTCCCGATCGCATTGCGCGACGGGTCGGATGACTCGATCGCCTTCTGGTTCACGATCTCGCCGTTGTTCGCGAGGTTCGACAGGAAGGGACCGAACGAGGTCTTCAGGTGGAACGTCACCTGCGTCGGACCCGTCGCCTCCACCTTGCTGATGGCGTCGTACAGCGGCGCGTACGAACTTGCGGTCTTGGGGTTCAGGATCCGCTCGAACGTGTACACGACGTCGTTGGGACCGAACTTCTCCCCGTTGTGGAACGTCGCCGTGTCGACCAGGTCGAAGACCCATGTCTGGTCGTCGGGAGCGTTCCACGCCGTCGCGAGCTGACCGTAGAACTCGTTCGACGGATCGAGGTCGATCAGCTTGTTGAAGATGTTGTCGTACACCTGGGCGCCGGTGTAGATCGTGGACGTCGCCGGGTCGATCGTGTCCGGCTCCCCCGTCAACGCCGCCTTCAACGTGCCGCCGGCCGTTGGTGTCCCCACCGCTCCGGCCGTCACGCTCGGCTCGTCCGACGTGGTCGAACTGCACGCCGCGAGCACGGCGCCCAGGCTCGACGCGCTCAGTGCCACCGCGCTGAACCCGGCGGCCCTTCGCATGAACGATCGCCGTGAGATGTCGCCGCTCAGGAAACCCCTGGCGAGACGCTCCGCCCGCTGCTCCTCGTTGTTCGCGCTCATCGTTCCCCCTCCTCGCTGCACTCGTGTCGCGTCAGGCGTGCTCGGCGAGCCAGCCCAGGTACGTCCGGTTGAATTCCGCCGGGTGCTCCCACATCGATGCATGGCCTCCCTTCGATGTCGCCCAGTCGGCCTGCGGGAGGCTCTCGTGCAACCGCTTCGAGAGCGAGACCGGGATCAGGATGTCCTCCTCGCCCGCCATGACCAGCACGGGGAACCCCTGGATCCGGTCGAGCCGGTCGGTCGTGTCGTGGGTCTCGATCACGCTGAGCTGGGCGAGGTAGGCCTCGACCGAGATCGGGATCGTCGCCATCTCCCCCTCGAACTCCTTCAGCTCGTCTTCGCGCTCTTCGAAGAAGGGCACCGTGAAGGCCCAGAGGGTGACGTCGCGCATGATGAACGGCACGCCGTTGATCGGGGCCATGTCGCGCCACATCGAGAACATCCGCGAGCAGAACGGACCCGGCGCCGCGTAGGTGCTGGAGACCGTCGCGCTCTTCAGGTCGGCGCCGTAGTTGATCGCGTATTCCTGCGCGATCATGCCGCCCATCGAGGTCCCCATCAGATGGAAGCCCGTGAGGCCGAGCTCATCGACCAGCGCCTTCGCGTCGTCGGCGAGCATCCGACTGGTGTACGGGCCCGGGGGCGCGCTCGTGGAGCCGACACCGCGGTTGTCGATCCTGAGCACGCGGTAGCCCGCCCCCAGCAGGTCGTCCATCTGGAGCACCCAGGTCTCCAGGTCGTCCGCGAGGCCGTTGATCAGCACCACTGTCTCGGGCCCGTCGCCCTCCACGCGGTAGTGCAGGTCGATCCCGTTGATCGTCGTCATCGGCATGGTGTTCGCTCCCTCCGCTAGTCCTGCTGGCTCCCCGAGCGCTCGAACTCGGCCTGGGCCACGTGGCACGCGGCCGTATGTCCGGTGCCGAACACGGTCATCAGTGGTTCTTCGGTGTTGCACCGATCGATCGCGACCGGGCATCGCGTCCGGAACCGGCATCCGGACGGCGGGGCGATCGGGCTGGGGATCTCTCCCTGGAGCGGTGCGCCCGGCAGCACACGGGTCGGGTCCGGACGCGGGATCGCCTGGAGCAGCGCCTGCGTGTACGGGTGGCGAGGATCGTGGAAC
>DATLPI010000282.1:0-6574 GCA_035535815.1 Actinomycetota bacterium
CCTCCGGCAATCGGTCGCCCTGGTGTGGCGAACCCTGCGCTCGATGCGCACGGCGTTGATCCTGCTCCTGCTGCTCGCCCTGGCGTCGGTGGTGGGCTCGCTGATCCCGCAATGGCCGAACTCACCCGAGCGCGTGGCCCAGTACCAGCTCGACCACGGCCTGTGGGGGCAGTTCCTCGATCGGGCCGGGCTGTTCGACGTCTTCGGCTCGTGGTGGTTCGTGCTGATCACCGTGCTGCTGTTCGTGTCGTTGGTGGCCTGCCTGATCCCGCGGACGCGTGCACTGATCCGCGCGCTCCGTGCCCGGCCCGTGCAGGCACGCGAGATCGATGCCTTCCGCCACTACGGCGAGCGCACGGTCGCGGCGCCCCCGTCGCGCGCGCTCGATGGATCGGTCCGCGTGTTGCGCCGGCGGTTCTTCCGGGTGGCTCCCGATCCGGCGCGACCGGCGTTGGCCGCCGAGAAGGGGGTGCTGCGCGAGCTTGGCAGCCTGCTGTTCCACTGGGCGTTCATCCTGATCCTGGTGGGGGTGGTCTTCGGCAAGGGAACCGGGTTCAGCGGCTACGCGGTCGTCGTGGAAGGGGACACCTGGATCGATGCCGCGGCCAACTACGACGGGCAGATCCGCACCGGCCGGTTCTTCGACGGGGACTTCACGGGGACGGGACTGCGGCTCCGCGAGTTCGAGAGCGCGTTCCGCGAAACGGGACAACCCATGGACTTCGTGTCACGGGTGGATCTTCTGAACCCTGACGGGTCGGCCATCCGCCAGCAGGACATCCGCGTGAACCATCCCGCCGACGTGAACGGCATCCGCTTCTATCAGATCAACTTCGGCTGGGCGCCCGTGCTCACGGTCCGCGATGCCGACGGGGTGGCGTTCGACGACGCCGTGGTGATGGACCGTGATCCGGCGCCGGACGGCGTGCCGGAGTTCGCGATGCCGTGGCGCGGTGTGATCAAGCTGCCGGGCGCGGGCGGCACGACGTTCGCGGGCGGCAACGACGTGGCGATCGAGCTGGAGCTGTGGCCCGACAGCGCCGGGCTCGCCAACTTCCTGCAGACGGGCCAGCCCACGGTGATGCTGAAGGCGAGCAACGCGGTGATCCGCTACACCGTGTGGCAGGGCCAGCTCACGAGCCTGGCCACGAACCGGCTGGATACCTCCTTCATGGAGGAGACCGGACGCGGGCTCGTGGGCGAGAAGCGCACCGACGAGATCGATTCGGGCGGGTTGGACATGACCCTGGGGTTCCCCGAACTGCGCCAGTACTCGGTGTTCCAGGTGAGTAGAGATGCTGGGGTGCCCATCGTGCTGCTCGCGGCTATCCTCATCCTCGTGGGGCTCCTTCCGGCTCTCTACACCTCCCGGCGCAAGGTCTGGGTGCGCGCCGAACCCAGCGGTGACGGCACGGTGCTGAAGGTGGGAGGCTTCGCCCTGCAGCGCAAACCGCAGTTCGAGGACGAGTTCGATCGGCTGCTCGAGGCCCTCGCCGCCGAAGCGGGCGGCGAGGTCTCGAACCCGCCGCCGACGAACGGGCAGCCGACCGAGGAGCAGCAGGAAGTGCAGACCCGATGACCGACCTGCAGTGGGCCCGGATCTCCAGCGACGCGTTCAACGTCACGCTGTTCGCCTACCTCGCGGCCATGGTGGGCTACTTCGCCTACCTCGCCTTCCGGCGCGAGTGGCTGTGGAAGGTCTCGCGCGCGGTCGCCTGTGCGGGCCTGGCCGCCAACATCGTCTCGATCGTGGCCCGTGGTTTCGCGGCGAACCGGGTGCCCTGGGGCAACATGTACGAGTACTCGGTGATGCTCGCGATGCTCGTGGTCGCCGGCTACCTGATCATCGTCGAAGGCATGTACAAGGTCCGCACGCTGGGCGGCTTCGCGCTGATGTTCAGCGTGCTGACGATGGCGGTGGCGGTGTCGTTCCTCTACGTCGGACCCGGCCCACTCGTGCCGGCGTTGAACTCGTACTGGATCAAGATCCACGTCCAAGCCGCGATCTGGGGGTCGTCGTTGTTCGCGCTGGGAGGGATCGTCACGATCCTGTACCTGGTCCAGGACTGGCGTGAGCGCCGGCAGGTGGAGGCGCTGCGCGGATCGGGGCCGCCCCCGATCATGGGCGGGGCGCTGGATCTCGACCTCAACGCGCCCGACGATCTCGACCGCGACGTCGACGAGGTGCCGGTCGCCGCCGCCGCGCCGCGTGCGAGCCGCCTGCCGTCGGCCCAGACCCTCGACCGGGTGGCGTATCGGATCATCGCCTTCGCGTTCCCGATCTGGACCTTCGCCGTGATCGCCGGCGCGATCTGGGCCCAGGAGGCGTGGGGCCGCTACTGGGGGTGGGACCCGAAGGAGACGTGGTCGTTCATCACGTGGACGATCTTCGCGGGGTACCTGCACGCGCGCGCGACGTCGGGTTGGAAGGGTCGTCGCGCCGCCGTGATCGCCCTCGTCGGGTTCGTCTCTTTGCTCGTCACGTACTACGTCGTGAACCTGTGGATCGTGGGGCTGCACTCGTATGCGAAGTAGGTTCGACCCGGTGCAAAGTCGGCGAGCACCCGGTGGTACAGTGCGCGCGTCTCGGCCCCCGGCGGGCTCCGAGGCCGACCCACGAGGGAGAGGGAACGTGCGCAAGAAGGTGCTCTGGGGCGTGGGGCTCGCGGCCCTCGCCCTGCTGCTGGCAGCGTGTGCCCCCGATGCCACGCAGAGCACGCTCAAGCCCGTGGGCGACCCCGCGATCGAGCAGAAGCGCCTCTTCGTGGCCGTGGTTTGGATCGCGGCCGTCGTCTTCGTGATCGTCGAGGGCGGGATCCTGTTCATCGCGATCCGCTACCGCCATCGGAAGGGTCGCGAGCGCATGCCGAAGCAGACGCACGGCAACACGCGACTGGAGATCGGCTGGACGATCGCGCCCGCGCTGGTGCTGGCGGTGGTGATGGTCCCCACCATCTCGATGATCTGGGATCTGGCACGTCCGCCGTCGCCCGACGCGCTCAACATCACCGTGCAGGGCTACCAGTGGTGGTGGGGCTTCCAATACTCGGACTCCGACATGACGGTGGGGTCGGGTGAGCAGCGACCGATCGAGATCGCCGACGTCATGGTGGTGCCGACCGGCCGCGAGATCTACCTCTCGCTCGAGGCCGAGGGCGGCGGAGCCAAGAACACGGATGGAACCCCCGACTTCCAGGTGATCCACTCGTTCTGGGTCCCCGAGCTGTTCGGCAAGCAGGACGTCGTGCCGGGACGCACGAACCACATCACGTTCGAGGTCGACCAAGCGGGCACGTACACCGGGCAGTGCGCTGAGTTCTGTGGGCTCCAGCACGGCCGGATGAAGCTCCGCGTGGTGGCCCTCGATCCCGACGACTGGGAGCTGTGGGTCGTCAACCAGCAGCAGGGGCCGGCGCTCGTCTCGGATCCGGTCGCCAAGCAGGGCGAGGAGATCTTCATGAACCCGCTGTCGGGTGGCCGAGGCGCCTGTACCGCGTGTCATACGGTCGGGGACGTGGGTGCGGCGGCGGCGCCGAACCTCAGCCACTTCAACGCGCCGACGCACGAGTGTTTCGCGGGCTGCAACTGGGAAACCTCCGATGTGGACGCGCTGAAGGCATGGCTGCGCGATCCAAACGCAGTGAAGCTGGGAGCCAAGATGCCCAACTACCACCTCAGCGAGGACGAGATCAACTCGCTGGTGGCCTACCTGTACAGCCTGACCTGATGGGAGCGAACGCCCGACCATGGCAAGCGTGAGCGTTACCGGGACCTCGAGCCGAGGGTTGCGACGGCCGTCGTCGTTGACCGGCTTCTGGAGCTGGTTCACCACGGTCGACCACAAGAAGATCGGGATCATGTACGGGGTGTCCGCGTTCGTGTTCTTCATCGTGGGCGGACTGGAAGCCCTGTTGATCCGAACCCAGTTGGCCCAGCCCGACGGCACGCTCCTCAACGCCGAGCAGTACAACCAGATCTTCACGATGCACGGGATCACGATGATCTTCCTGTTCGTGATGCCGATGTCGGCGGCCTTCTTCAACTACATGCTGCCCCTGATGCTGGGGGCGCGCGACGTCGCGTTCCCTCGTCTGAACGCCTACAGCTTCTGGGTGTTCCTGCTGGGCGGGCTGTTCCTGTACTCGAGTCCGTTCCTGGGCGGGGCGCCGAACGGCGGGTGGTTCGGGTATGCCCCGAACTCCACCACGGATCCATCGATCGGCATGACCTTCTATGCGCTCGGCCTCCTGATCACCGGTATCGCGTCGGCGGCGGGTGCCGTCAACCTGGCGATCACGATCATCAACATGCGGGCGCCGGGCATGTCCCTGTTCCGCATGCCGGTGTTCGTGTGGATGGGGTTGGTCGTGCAGTTCCTGCTGGTGTTCGCGCTGCCCATCATCACGGTCGGCCTCTTCGAGCTGTTGTTCGACCGCCGGTGGGGGACGCACTTCTTCGATCCGACGGCCGGCGGCGATCCGATCCTGTGGCAGCACCTGTTCTGGTTATTCGGTCATCCCGAGGTCTACATCCTGATCCTGCCTGCGTTCGGGATCATCAGCGAGATCATCCCGGTCTTCGCGCGCAAGCCGTTGTTCGGCTACCAGTTCATGGTGTTCTCGGGCATCGCGATCGGGTTCATCGGCTTCGGCGTGTGGGCTCACCACATGTTCGCGGCGGGGTTGGGGCCGGTCGCGAACACCGCGTTCGGCGTCTCGACGGCCATCATCGCGATCCCCACCGGGGTGAAGATCTTCAACTGGATGGCGACGCTGCACGGGGGCGACCTCCGCTTCGCGAGTCCCATGTTGTACGCGATCGGGGCGGTGACGATGTTCGTGATCGGGGGTTTGTCGGGCGTGACGCACGCCGTCGTGCCGTCGGACTACCAGCAGACGGACACCTACTACGTCGTTGCCCACTTCCACTACGTGATCTTCGGTGGGAGCGTGTTCGCGTTCTTCGGGGCCTTCCACTATTGGTGGCCGAAGGTGTTCGGGCGCCAGCTCTCCGAGGCGATGGGCAAGGTGGCCTTCTGGATCCTGTTGATCGGGTTCAACCTGACCTTCGGGCCGATGCACATCCTTGGGCTGTCGGGCATGATCCGCCGCGAGTACACCTACCCCGAGTCGCTCGGCCTGACGTTCTGGAACCAGATCGCGACGTTGGGGGCGTTCCTGATCGCGCTGTCCGTGCTGACGTTCATCGTGAACGTCCTGCGGACGCAGATCCGGAAGCGGCCGCTGGCCTCGGAAGATCCGTGGGACGCGCGCACCCTGGAGTGGATGACCCCGTGTCCGCCGCCGGTGTACAACTTCGAGGAGATCCCCCAGGTCCACTCGCTCGACGAGTTCTGGCACCGCAAGTACGTCGAGGACGAGAAGACGGGCACGCTGGTCCCGGCGCAGGCCGGTGCCGCCCCCGAGCACGACGACCACGAGGAGGCCGGGCACGGGATCCATCTGCCCAGCCCCTCGTACTGGCCGCTGGTCTCGGCGGTGGGCTTGCCCATCATCGCCTACGGCGTCCTCTACGCCTGGTGGCTGGTCGCTGCCGGGGCACTGGTGGTGCTGATCGGCTTCATGGGCTGGGCCGTCGAGCCCTCGGTGGCGGAGGACTGAGCATGGCGATGGCGATCGAGAAGCCACACGCCGGCGGGGGCGGAGAGCACGAGACCACCACCGGGCTGCCGAACACGAAGCTCGCGATGTGGTTGTTCCTGGCCTCCGAGTGCCTCCTGTTCGGCGCCCTGATCAGCACCTACGTGCTGTACCGGGGGGCCAGCACGGTCGGCCCGTACCCGGCCGATGTGTTCGACATCCCCTACACGTCCGTGTCCTCGTTCGTGTTGTTGGCCTCGTCGCTCACCATGGTGTTGGCGCTCACCGCCGCCCAGAAGCGGGACGTGCCGCGCATGCGGCTGTGGCTGCTGGCGACCGCCCTGCTGGGCCTGACCTTCGTGGGTGGCCAGGTGTACGAGTTCACGGCCTTCTACCACGAGGGCCTGGCGCTCACGACGAACCTGTTCGGCACCACCTTCTACGTGCTGACCGGGTTCCACGGGGTGCACGTCACGGTGGGGATCTTCATGTTGCTGTCGTTGGTGGGCCTGTCAGGCGCCGATCGCCTGCCCGACGACGCCGGGTTCCCGGTGGAGATGGTGGGGCTCTACTGGCACTTCGTCGACATCGTGTGGATCATCATCTTCACGGTGGTCTACCTGATCCCGACCGGCCCGACGCCGGCCAACTAGGAGCACACCGTGGCCGACACCGAAACCCCGTTCCAGCAAGAGCTCGGACAGGAGGACCTGGCCGACCCCCGCGAGTCGCAGGCGGTGCACCGCGAGCACCCCAGCGCCAAGGAGTACATCCGCATCGGGATCATCCTCGCGGTGCTCACCGCCCTGGAGATTACCGCCTCCTACACCGACGTCCGGCCGGCGATCCTGATCCCGACGCTTTACATCCTGGCGTTCGTGAAGTTCGCGCTGGTGGTGCTGTGGTTCATGCACCTGAAGTTCGACGACCGGCGCTACGCACGGTTCTTCGTGATGGGGCTCGCGCTCGCGGGC
>DATLPI010000283.1:0-8238 GCA_035535815.1 Actinomycetota bacterium
TCCCGCGAGCCTTGGCGGGAGCGGGCGTCCACCGAGCAGGACGGGCCCGAGTGCCTTGATGGCGATCGTGGCGATCCCCACGACGACGACGACGGTCCAGGTGGTGGAGGCGCTCATGGGGTTGTTGTCCCGGGGTCGTCGGTTGCCGGCGGCGGTTCGCGGAGGCCGAGGAGACAGGCGGCGCTGGCGGCGATGATCGGGACGCCGGCGGGGACGAACGGCGTAAGCGCGAGGGCGATCGCGGCACCCAACAGGGCGGCCTCGAGGGTCCTGCGGTCCTTGAGCTGGGGAACCAGGAGCGCCAAGAAGAGGGCGGGGAAGGCGGCGTCCAAGCCCAGGCGATCGGGGTCGCCGATGACGTCGCCGAACGCGACGCCGAGGATCGTGCCGAGCACCCAGGCGGCGTAGAGGATCAGCCCGGCGCCGAGCAGGACCTTCGGATTGAACCGGCCCTCGCCCTCGGCGGCCACCGCCCACGTCTCGTCGACGGTGAGCTGGGCGTGCAGGAAGCGCGACCAGAAGCCGCCGGTGAGGTACGGCGCCACGCTGACCCCGATCGGGGCGTAGCGGGCGTTGAGCAGGATGGCGGCGGTGATGGCGGAAAGGGTGGCGCCGCCGGTGCCCAGGATCGAGGCGGCGGCGAACTGGGCGGACACGGCGAAGGTGGTCGCCGACATCACGATGGGCGCGAGGACACCCATGCCGGCGGCGCGCGCGAGGACGCCGTAGGAGGCGCCGAACCCGAGCACGGCGACGGCGAGCGGCGCCACGGCGCGCGCGCCATCGCGGTGGTCTCGCTCGCGGGCAGGTTCGGACATGGTGTCGCTCATGCTACGGGCAGGTGGATATGCGATCCGTGGGGTCCTTGCCATCCTTCCCCCGGCCGATCGTCAACGGGTATACAGGTTGCGTCCTATGACGGAACCCGTACGCCGTTGACGATCGCCGGGGGAAGCCTTCGTGACTGTCGGTGACTGTCGGTGCCTGTCGGTGGCCGCCGCTACCCTCTGCTCGTGCCCGTACCCACTATCACCACGACCGCCCACGGACTCACTCCCGAACGCGTCCGGCACGCCCTCGAAGGTCTCCCACCCGCCCAGGGCTACGCCATCCACGTCAAACCGCTCCGCTATCGGGAACGCCCGCATCTGTCGGCCTGGACCGACTTCGAGGACCGTTCCATCACCCTCCAGGTTCCAGAGCCGTTCTTCCCGTTCGGCGAGATCGTGCCCTTCGCCGCCAAGCGGCGCCCGTCTGCTCGGAAGGGCGGCCCGCCCAAGTTCATCTGGCTGACGGAAGGCGTGACCTTCCGCACGCCACGCGAGGTCCTGCGGTTCCTCTACTGCCACGAGTGGATGCACGTCTACGGGACCGTCCGCGAAGGGAAGCGCCGAGTCGGAGAGACGGCGTGCGACCGCTTCGCCCTGCAGAACTATCGCCGGAGGACGGTCACGATCGAGGACGCTGAGGCCTCGCTCCTGCCAAACCGAGCGGCTCCGAACCACTAGCGCCGACGGCTACTGCCGCCACCTGTGATGGTCTACGCTGCTTGCGGCTTCTGACCTGGACACGACGACGGGGGGATGGCGTGATCGACTTCATCGAGGACAACCACGACCTGATCATGGGGGCGGCCCTGATGATCGCCGGCGTGCTGACGTTCCTCGCGATCAGGAAACCCTCCAAGAGGGTGAAGACCCTCGCGCTGGTGGGCGCCGCCGTCACGTTCGTGATCGGCGCGTTGCTGTTCCTGGGACTCGCCTAGGCCGAGGGGCTCGCCGCCGAGCGGGTCGCCGCGCCGATCGCGCTTGCCAACAGCGTCGTGAAGTCCACCACCCGCTGCTGCTGTCGCTCGGGTTGGGTCCGCAGGCGATGGAACAGCCCGGGGTCGAGTTCCTCGGTCACCAGGGCATCCTGCAGTGAGTTCGACAGCCAGTCGACCATCGACACCAGCATCTCCAGGTCGACGTCGGCGCGCACTTCGCCTCGCTCCTGACCCCATTCCACGAACTCCAGCGTTCCGTAGTGGTCCTCGCTCACCAGGAAGCGGTTGATGTCGCGCTTCAGCTCCAGGTCGGTGCCGTAGTTCCCGATCAGGATCACCCGGTTGGGCACCCAGTCCTCCTTGATCAGGTGCTCGGTCCGCTCGAGCCAGAACGTCACCACGCCGAAGAACCCCTGCGATTTCACGTCCTCGGGAACGTCGAGCCAGGCGGGGAGCGAGGTCGCCGCCCGCTTGTAGGCCTCGAAGAACAGCCCGGCCTTCGACTTGAAGTGCTGGAAGATCGAACCCTTCGCGATGCCCAGTTCGCGCGCGATGTCCTCCACCTTGGCGCCGTGGTAGCCCTGCTCGGCGAAATGGCGCATCGCGCACTCCACGATGCGCTCGCGCTTGGCCTGTGTGCGCTCGCTGCGGCTGCCGAGGGTTGGGGTCGTTGCCATGATGCTCCAAGGGTAGAGAGTGCGCGAAGTCTTGCATGACTCGTGGTCACGCGGCAAGGCTGAGGGGACCTCCCGCCGATGCCGATGACCTGGCATCATCGGCACAACGCTACTCTCGGCGATGCCATGACTGGTAGTCAGCGAGCTCGCCCCCACCGGACCCTACGAAGGACACGACGATGCAGGAGGACCTCGAGGTACTGAAACGGGCGCTGATCGCCGCCGACATGGATCTCGGCGTGGCGGCCGTCCAGCGCTTGGTCGACCACGACGCCGACCCGAAGTGGATCCTGGAGCAGGGCATGGCGGTGGCCATGTTCGACCTGGGGGAGATGTGGAAGCGGGGCGAGGTGTTCCTGCCTGAGGTGGTGGCCAGCGCAGAGGTGTTCAAGGCCTGCAACGCCATCGTCGAACCTGTGTTGCTGGCCCAGAAGGATCCGAACGCCGAAGCGAACGCCCTCGTGCTCCTCGCCACCGTGAAGGGCGACCTGCACGACCTGGGCAAGAACATGGTGGGCGCCATGTTGCGGACGAGCGGCTTCGACGTGCACGACCTGGGCAAGGACGTCAGCGCCGACACGATCATCGCGGCCATCGAGGAGATGCAGCCGAAGATCATCGGCCTCTCGGCCCTGCTCACCACCACGGTTCCCTACCAGGAGACGGTGATCAAGAAGCTCGTCGCCGCCGGCCTGCGTGACAAGGTCATCGTCATGGTGGGCGGTGCGCCGGTCACCCCCGAGTGGGCCGACAAGATCGGCGCCGACGGCTACGCGAACAACGCGCCCGAGGCGGTCGAGATCGCGAAGAAGCTGGTGGGCGTCACCGTATGAGCCCGGTGGCGGTCACCACGCTGTCCGGTCCTGGTGGCGAGGTCCACATCGGTGACGAGCACCCGTTCGCGATCATCGGTGAGCGCATCAACCCCACCGGCCGTTCGGTCCTCACCGAACAGATGAAGGCCGGCGACATGACCAACGTGCAAGCCGACGCGATCGCCCAGGTCCGGGCCGGTGCCGCGGTGCTCGACCTCAACGCGGGGATCCCCGGCTTCGACGAACCGGCGATGCTCTCGCAGGTGGTCAAGGCCGTGCACGAGGTCGTCGACGTGCCGCTCTGCATCGACTCGTCCACCCCCGAGGCGCTCGAGGCCGCCGTGCCGCTCGCGCAGGGCAAGGTGCTGATCAACTCCGTCACCGCCGAGGCCCATTCGCTCGAACGCCTGCTGCCGCTGGTCAAGAAGTTCGGCGCGGCGGTGATCGGCATGGCCAACGACGAAGAGGGCATCTCGATGGATCCGCAGGAACGGCTCGCCGCCGCCCGCAAGGTTGTGGAAGCCGCCGCCGACCACGGCATCGCCCGCGAGGACGTCATCATCGACCCGCTCACGATGCCGATCGGGGCGGCGGGCGACGCCGCCACCGCGATGTTCGAGACCGTTCGGCTGATCCGCGACGAACTCGGCGTCAACGTGAGCTGCGGCGCCTCGAACATCTCGTTCGGCATGCCAGACCGCCAGGGGATCGACGCGGCCTTCCTCACGATGTCGGCGATGGCGGGCATGAACACCGCGATCACGAACCCGCTCCACGCGCCCGTACGCAGCGCGCTGCTCGCGAGCGACCTGCTGCTCGGACGCGACGCGTTCGGTTCGGCCTGGATCGCGGACCACCGCGCCAAGTCGGGCACCGGAACCCCCGGGGCGGGGGGTCCGGGGGGCTCAAGTAGCGAGGCGAAGCCGAGCGATAGCCCCCCGGAACGATGAACCGGAAGCTCGAGGTGCGCTACGAGCCCAGTGGCACCACCGCGCACGTACCGCCCGGCATGACGCTGTTCAACGCGGCGCACTGGGCGGGCATCCCGATCGAGTCGACGTGCGGTGGTCGTGGCACGTGCGGCAAGTGCAAGGTCCAGGTGCTGGAGGGCCACGCCGAGCGGACGCTCGCCGACTACCGCCACGTCTCCGAGGGGCTCGACGAGGGCTGGCGGCTGTCGTGCCAATGTGAGGTGGCCGAGGACATGGTGGTCGACGTGCCGCGAGCGATGACCGTGCCCAAGGCGGCGACGATGGGTGTGGGACGGTTCGTGCTGCTGGAGCCGAACGCCGTGAAGTACCTGCTCACGTTGGAAGCGCCCACGATCGAGGATCCGCGCAGCCGGCTCCGTCGCGTCACCGACGCGCTCGTGGTGGAAGGACTCGAGGTGACGCACGCCGCGAGCGTGCTCCCGCACCTGGCGGCCGCCATCGACGACGAGGAGGATTCGACGATCACCGCCACCGTGATCGGCGATCGCCTGGTGGACGTGGAACCCGGCGACACCACCGACCGACTGTTCGGCGTCTCGATCGACGTCGGCACCACCACGGTGGTCGCCACGCTGATGGACCTGCGCGCCGGTGCCGCCGCCGCGGTCGAATCCACGATCAACCGCCAGGCGCCGTTCGGCGCCGACGTGCTCACGCGGGTGAGCCACACGCAGATGCACGGCCCCGAAGCGCTGGAACAGCTCCGGGAAGCCATCGTGGGCACGATCGACGGATTGCTCGGCAGCGTGTGCGCCACGGCGGGCATCGCGCGCGACGCGGTGCTGGAAGTGGTGGCCGCCGGCAACGCGACGATGCTGCACCTGCTGCTCGGGGTCGATCCCGAGTCGATCGGGCGGTCGCCGTTCGTCGCGACCTTCCTCGAAGCCCAGGACCTGCGCGCGGCCGACGCGGGCATCGACATCCATCCGGAAGGGCGGCTCGTACTGTTCCCCTCGATCGGCGCGTACGTGGGCGCCGACATCGTGGCCGACATCGTGGCGACCGGGATCGCGCGCGAGGGCGTGACCCGGCTCCTGGTCGACGTCGGCACCAACGGCGAGATCGCCGTCGGGAACGCGGAGCGGGTGGTCACCACCGCGGCACCGGCCGGCCCCGCGTTCGAGGGCGGCCAGATCCTGCACGGCATGCGGGCGACCGAGGGCGCGATCGAAGGCGTGGTCTTCGACGCCGCCACCGGCGAGGTGCGACTGCAGGTGATCGGCGGCGACGTCGAGCCCCGCGGCATCTGCGGGTCAGGCCTGATCGACATCGTGGCCCAGCTCCGGCTCAACGGGCTGCTGACCGACGGGGGCATGATGCTGTCGCCCGACGAGGCCGTCGAGCAGGGGCATCCGTTCGCCGGCAGGCTGCACGTCGACGACGAGGGCGTGCGCCGGTTCGCCCTGACCGACGATGTGCTGATCACCCAGCGGGACATCCGCGAGCTGCAGCAGGCCAAGGGAGCGATCGCCACCGGCATCGAGGCCGCGATGCGCGAACGTGGCCTGTCGGCCGCCGACCTCGACGAGGTCCTGCTGGCCGGTTCGTTCGGCACCTACATCGACCCGCTGGGGGCGCGTGTGCTGGGTCTGGTGCCGCCCGTCGCGGTGGAGAAGATCCGCGCCGTCGGCAATACAGCGAGCGAAGGGGCCAAGATGGCACTGTTGTCGTTCCGCGAGCGAGAGGTGGCGTTCGAGCTGCCGGCGTTCGTGGAGTACCTGGAGCTGTCGGGCGTGGAAGATTTCAACGAACGGTTCATCGCCAACGTGGGGTTCCCGCCCCTCGACCGGGTGCGGCCCGGCGCCGTGATCGGAGACCCGACGCCATGACATCGACCGGCGCCAAAGTCGCTTTCATCGCGTGCGGTGCGGTCGCGCTCGACACCAAGTCGCTGATCGATGCCCATGGCTGGGAGGCCGACGTCCACGGCATCTCGAGCGACCTGCACATGACCCCGCACGAGATCGCGCCCGCGGTGGAGGAGAAGCTGAAGGCACTGCTGCCGAAGTACGACCGGGTGATCGTGGTGTACGGCGATTGCGGCACGGGCGGTCGTCTCGACGAGGTGCTGTCGCGCTACCCGGCGGCGAGGCCCGCGGGCTTCCACTGCTTCCAGTGGTACGCGGGCGAGCTCTACCAACGGTTCGACGACGACATCGGCATCTACTTCCTCACGGACTGGCTCGTCACCAACTGGGATCGCGCCGTGATCAGGGGCCTGGGCATCGACCGGTTCCCGTTCACGAAGGACGCCTACTTCGGCAACATCACGCGCATCCTGTTCGTCCGCCAGCATCCCGATCCCGAGCGCGAGGCCAAGGCGCGCGAGATCGCCGAGTGGATGGGCAAGCCCCTGGAGATCCACGACCTGGGCATCGAGCCACTCGACGCTCTGCTGACCCCCCTGATGAACGAAACGACGGAGGAACCCGACGATGTTCGAGCATGACGCCACCCTGAAGATCCTCACCGCCGAGCAGGAGGAGGCGATCCACGAGCAGGCGATGCGGATCCTCGAGGAGATCGGCACCGACGTGAAGCACGAACAGGCGCGCAAGCTCCTCGCCGAGGCCGGGCTGAAGGTCGAGGACGAACGCGTCTACTGGGATCGCGGGTTCGTGATGGAGCAGGTGGCGAAGGCCCCGTCGTCGTTCCGCTTGCGGGCTCGCAACCCGGAACGGTCGTTGACGATCGGCGGACCCGACGGCGTGCCGGCGTGGATGAACGTGGGCGGACCGCCGTTCGCGAGCGATCTCGACGACGGTCGTCGCAGTGGCACGATGGCCGACCACGACCGGTTCATGCAACTGACGCAGGCCGCCGACGTCCTCAACTGCGTGCAGATCGGCGCGGTCGAGGCCACCGACCTGCAGATGGAAACCCGGCACATGGACATGGAGTACTCGGCGATCCGGTACACGGACAAGCCGTACACCACCTACGGCACCAGCGGCCCGCGCGCACGCGACGGCGTCCGCATGGCCGAGATCGTGCACGGCGGCCGCGAGGCGATCGAAGCCGAAGCCGCGCTCATGGGGATCGTGAACCCGAACTCGCCGCTCATCTGGGACTTCCGCATGACCGATGCGTTGATGGTCTGGGCCGAAGCGAACCAGCCGATCGTGGTCACCCCGTTCTTGCTGGCCGGCGCGACGAGCGCGGTGAGCGTCAGCGGGGGACTGGCCCAGCAGGTGGCCGAGGCGTTGAGCGGTGTGGCGCTCGCCCAAATGGTGCGCGAAGGGGTGCCGTGCCTGTACGGTTCGTTCTTCACCGTGACGGACATGCGTACGGGCTCGCCCGCGTTCGGGACGCCCGAGTCGGTGCTCGGCGTGCTGGCCGGCTCGCAGCTCGCACGCCGCTACGGCCTGCCGTTCCGCGGCGGCGGAGGGCTCGCCTCGAGCCCAGCCGTGGACGCGCAGGCGGCCGCCGAGACCCAGATGATGCTGTGGGCCACGAACCTCGCCGCCACCGATGTCGTCCTGCACGCCGCCGGCTGGCTCGAAGGCGGCCTGTGCGCCTCGTTCGAGAAGTTCGCGCTCGACGTCGAGCTGCTCCGACAGTTCCAGCTGCAGGCCAAGGGGATCGGCTTCAGCGACGAGGAGATGGCCTTCGACGCGCTGAAGGAGGTCGGGCCCGGCGGGTTGTTCCTGTCCTCGCCGCACACCCGGGAGCACTTCAAGTCGTGGCTGTACATGAGCCCGCTCTTCCAGACGCCCGACTTCGCGACCTGGGAGACGATGGGGAGCGAGACCACCGAGGTCGCCGCCAACCGAGTCTGGAAGGCCCTGCTCGAGACCTACGAGGACCCCGGTCTCGATCCCGCGGTCGACGAGGAGCTCCTGGCGTACATGGCGAGCCGCCGGGACGCTCCAGATCTGTTCGTCGAAGACTGACCACGGGTCGCCGAAGACAGACCACGGGTCGTAGGAGACGGACCAGGTTCGTGGAAGACTCGCCGCTTCGAGCACCATCGGCAGGGGCGCTTCCCG
>DATLPI010000284.1:0-2944 GCA_035535815.1 Actinomycetota bacterium
TCGGTGCTGGCCACGGTGCTGTTCACCGACATCGTCGATTCGACGAAGCGGAGCGCCGAGCTCGGCGACCACGACTGGCGTGCGGTACGTCGCCGGCACGACGAGATCGTGCGCACCGAGTTGGAGCGTCACCGGGGGCGAGAGATCAAGACCTTGGGCGACGGGTTCCTCGCCACGTTCGAGGGACCGGCGAGGGGCGTGCATTGCGCTCGGGCGATCGTCGCCGGCGTTCACGGCCTCGGCATCGAGATCCGCGCCGGGCTGCACACCGGCGAGGTGGAACTCGAGGACGAGGACATCGCGGGGATCGCCGTCGCGATCGGCGCCCGCGTGGGCGCCTTGGCTGGGCCCTCCGAAGTGCTGGTGTCCAGAACCGTCAAGGACCTCACCGCTGGGAGCGGCCTCGTCTTCGTGGATGCGGGTGAGCATGACCTGAAGGGTGTCCCCGACCGCTGGCAGCTGTACCGCGTGACGAACGAGCGTGCCGTCTCTCGCTGACTCAGCTTCGCGGACACGCTGGCGAACCTGCTGTGGTGAGGCATCGAGAAGCGGGCCGTGGATCGGTGGTGGGCGAGGGGGGAGTTGAACCCCCACGTCCTCTCGGACACAGGAACCTGAATCCTGCGCGTCTGCCAATTCCGCCACTCGCCCGAGTGGGACAGCGATGGTAGCAAGCTCCGCCTTTCGCCAGCCGTCCCCCGGAGGAGGGACCCAGGAAACCACCCGTTCGGCCCATCTACCCGGAAACGGGTAGCCGCCGATAGGAGAGTCGTGATGCGCACCCGGACGAGGATCGACTTCGACGAGCTGATGCGGATCTTGATGATCGTGGGGTTCGGCGCGCTCGCCACGTGGGCCATGACCGCCGCCGTCGGCGTGATGTCGGGCTTCACCTACATCTCCGGATCGGCCACCCTCCGGTTCCTGTTGGCGGTGCTGATCCTGGTGTTCTCGCGCCGCACCTATTGGGAGATCCGCGAGTGGCACTGGAAGAAGCTCAACCCGGACGATCGGTCCGGCTTCTCGAACCCGCTCTGGGAACACGGCCGCAGCAACGAGCACCTCGATGAGGACACCTCCCACGAGGACGCCGGCTTCGCGACCGCCACAGGCTCGTCACAGCCCCGGGCGTAGGATAGGCGCCGGGCGCGGGAGGGTCGTCCCCCTCCTGCCACACGCTACCGGTGCCGAACCTCCGCGACTTCGAACGACGCTTGGGGGGCCTCGTCGAAGGCCTGTTCTCCAAGACGTTCCGAAGCGGCGTCCAACCCGTGGAGCTCGCCAAGCGACTGATCAAGGAGATGGACGCCGAACGCACCGTTGGCCCCAACGGCGTCTGGGCCCCGAACCACTTCGAGTTCGGGCTCTCCACGGAGGACGCCGAGCGGTTCGAGCAAGCCGAGACCGCCCTCGCGAGCGAGCTCGCGCAGGTGGCCCGCGAGAACGCCGATGAGCGCGGCTGGGGTCTGGTCGGGCCGCCGGAGATCACCATGACCACCGACGCATCCCTGAAGCGGGGGGCGATCACCTGCGTGGCCACGTTGGTGCAGGGACCCGACGAACCGGCGCCGGCGTCAGCCCCCTCCGCCTCCGCGTTGCTCCTGATCCGCGAGAACGGCGCCGAGCGCCGGGTCCCCATCGCCAAGGAGGTCGTCACGATCGGGCGGATGAGCGATTGCGACGTGGTGCTCAAGGACAAGGGTGCGTCGCGGCGTCACGTGCAGTTGCGCACGAGTGAAGGGGTCACCATCCTCACCGACCTCGGATCGACGAACGGCACGCGGCTGAACGGCCAGACGGTCCAGTCGGGAGCGCTCTCCGACGGCGACCGCATCACGATCGGCACCACGGTGCTGGAGTACCGGAGGACGTGACGGTGACGGTGAGCCTGGCGCCGCCCGCCATCCCCTTCGTCGCCGAAGGGGTGACGCCGTTCGCCCTGTCCGCACTGAAGTACGGCCTGTTCGCCCTGCTGGTCCTGTTCCTGTGGCGGTCGATGCGCTGGGCGGTGCGCGGCCTCAGCGTCGAAGCGGCGCCGGCACGTGGCCCGCGTTCGGGTCGGAAGGCTCGCGACGCCGTCGAGGGTCCCACGGTGACGCCCGGGATCTCCGACGTCGTGGTCCACGCCGACGGCGCGAAACCCCGCACCGTCCGGGTCGCGAGCGATTCGCTGGTGATCGGCCGGGCCCCCGAGTGCGAGCTGGCGATCGACGACACCTACGTCTCGCAGCAGCATGCCCGCGTGTTCGCCAAGGGTGGCTCCTGGTACGTCGAGGACCTGGGCTCGACGAACGGCACGTTCGTGAACGATCAGCGCCTGTCCTCCCCCGCCATGGTCCAGGCGGGCGACAAGGTGCGGATCGGCACCACCGTGATGGAGCTCCGACGATGAAGGTCCAGGTGGGGGTGGCCACCGACATCGGCCGGGTCCGTGAGGGCAACGAGGACTCCTACCTGATCGAACCGCCCCTCTACGCGGTGGCCGACGGCATGGGCGGGCATCGGGGCGGCGAGGTGGCGTCCCAGCTCGCGCTCGAGACGATCGAAGGACTCTTCCGCAAGGACGAAGGCTCGCTCGTCGAGCAGGTGCGCAGCGCCAACCATGCCGTGTACGTTCAGTCACAGGAGGACACCGCGGTCAGGGGCATGGGGACGACGCTCACCGCCGCCCTGGTGGAGGGCAGCCAACTCCAGCTGGCGCACGTGGGCGACTCCCGCGCCTATCTGCTGCGAGCCGGCACGCTTCGACAGCTCACCGCCGACCACACCTTGGTGGCCCGCATGGTCAAGAGCGGGGAGATCACCGAGGCAGAAGCCGAGGTGCACCCGCATCGCAACGTCCTCACGCGATCGCTCGGCACGGAGGCCGACGTGCAGGTGGACGAAGACGTCGTGGGCCTGCTGGACGGCGACCGTCTGTTGCTGTGCAGCGACGGACTCACCG
>DATLPI010000285.1:0-3498 GCA_035535815.1 Actinomycetota bacterium
GGCGTGCCCTCGAAGAAGGCCAGGTCCCCGATCTGGGTCGTCCGGAGGTCGACGCGGCTGGCGATGTGCTCGCGGACCCAGCGCTCGACCACCGGGACCGAGGCGTCGGCCTCCTTGTGGGTCTCCCACAGGCTCAGCGACACGCACTTCCGGTCACCGAGGTCCGCGAGTCCGTACCGGATGAAGCCGGGCTGCTCCTGGAGCGTGCGGAGCATCCCCTCCCGGGCGAGGTCGGCGAGCTCCTGGAACGTGCCGTCCTTGATCTCATACGTTGCGATGCGTACGTGCTGCATGTGTGCTCTCCTTCGATCGTTTCGGACCCGTAACCGTCCAAGGGCCAACGTGAGCCAGATCGAGAGCAGAGTTCGCTCGGGGTATCAAGCCTTCGCTGAAACCAGCGATGGAACGGGATCGGCTGATGCGATCTCCGTGACTCCTGCTTCTCCCATCAGATGGATGGGGATCGAATCCCTTTGAGTGTACGTCTTCGCTCCGACACCACGACGCCCATACCTGTGCGCAGGGCCTTGTTGGATCCGGTTGCCTCAAAGTGGTGCCTCGGCGAGAAGCCACACACACTCCCAGGTAGATAGCGCCCTTCTGATCGTGCTCGCAACGCGGTTCGCCTGGTCCCGGAACCCCCCTCACGCAAGGTGACGTCTCCAGACGCCTGTTCGCTCCCACCTATACGAACCACCCGCGTATCGTCCTTGACCGTCGGGCCGTGCCCACGTACATTGCGGTTCCCGTTCACGCCGTCTGGTGAACCGGACAGGAGCGTGCGCCGTCCCCCACATCGATAGTGGCGACACCGCCTGGCTCCTCGCCTCCGCCGCCCTCGTGATGTTCATGACGCCCGGACTGGCCTTCTTCTACGGAGGGCTCGTGCGGGCGAAGAACGTCGTCGGCACGATCATGCAGTCGTTCATCGCCCTTGCGCTCGTAACGGTGCTGTGGGTGCTGATCGGGTACACGCTGGCGTTCGGGCCCGACAAGGGGGGTGTGATCGGCGGGCTTGACTTCGTCGGCCTGCGCCACGTCGGCGCCGCGCCGAGCCCGTACGCGCCGACCGTGCCGGCGACGACCTTCATGGTGTTCCAGTTGATGTTCGCGATCATCACGCCGGCGCTGATCGCGGGCGCGTTCGCCGAGCGGATGAAGTTCTCCGGGTACCTGATGCTGATCGGGCTGTGGTCGATCTTCGTGTACGCGCCGGTCGCGCACTGGGAGTGGGGCGGCGGGTTCCTGGGTGCGGACGGCGTGGGCGCGCTTGACTTCGCGGGCGGTGCGGTCGTTCACGCGAACGCGGGCGCGGCAGCGCTCGCGACCGCGTTCTACCTCGGGAAGCGCAGGGGACACGGGACCGATGACATGGCGCCGCACAACGTTCCGTTCGTGATCCTGGGCGCGGGCATCCTTTGGTTCGGTTGGTTCGGGTTCAATGGCGGGAGCGCTCTCGCCTCGAACGCGCTCGCCTCGAGTGCCTTCGTGAACACGCAGCTCGGCGCGGCCGCAGCGGTGTTGGGATGGATCATCCTCGAACGCATGCGGACAGGGAAGGTCACGACGATCGGGGCGGCCACGGGGGCGGTGGCGGGCCTCGCGACGATCACGCCGGCCGCGGGGTACGTGGAACCGTTGGCGGCCCTGCTGATCGGGCTGGTGGCGGGTCTCGTCTGCTTCCAGGCGGTGGGTCTGAAGAGTCGGTTCAGCTACGACGACTCGCTCGACGTTGTCGGAGTGCACTTGGTCGGCGGGGTGATCGGCGTGCTGCTCACCGGCGCGTTCGCGAGCTTGGTTATCAACGCGGCGGGCGCAGCTGCGAGCTGGGCGCAGGTGGGGAAGCAGGCGGTGCTCGTCGTGGTGACCGTCGGATATTCCTTCGCCGCGACGATGGCCATCCTGAAGATCACCGATCTCACCCTCGGCGTTCGCGTCACCGACGAGCACGAGGATGCCGGACTAGACGTCTCACAGCACGGCGAGGTGGGCTACCGCTTCTGAGTTCGACGTCGCCCAAGCCCGCTGCGGGGCGGCCGGAAGTCCCACTCGAGAATTACCCGGCAGCGGCGTGCGTTTGGCACACGACTTGTTGCACCGCTCGGTCAGCACACCGGGTAGGCAGATCCGCTCTCACAACACCGCTTGCAGGCAAACACCTGGAATGGCCGGTGTACGCTCAGCGTCATGGCGGGAAGGGGTGACAGACATGCCGCCAGGCAAGGGCATGCGAAGCGTCTACACCGTCGAGACTGACCCGAAGGGCGGGTGGCGCGGCGAGGCAAAGGGTTCAACCCGAGCAGTAGCCAAGGGCGACAACAAGGCCGAGGTCGTGAAGCGGACCATCGAGGTCGCCAAGAAGCAGCCCAAAGCGCAGGTCCGCATCAAGGGGCGGAATGGCCGAACACAGGATGAGCGCATCGACCCTCGGAGCAGCGCCCCTAAGTGAACTCCGGGCTATACCGATCTACGGGAACCGGATCAAGGTGGCCCCTACGAGCGGCGGCAGTGGATCCGCTCGGAGGAAGGCTCCGAAGCCTCGCAAGTCACGGTGAGTGTCACCGAGATCGGAAGATCGTTCTCAGCTCGGTCCGATAGACGCCAGTCTCGGTCAGCTCGACCCTACGTCTCCTGGCGCACCGCATACAGGTCTCGCGACGCTAGATGGGTGTCGGGGCCTGTAGATCACCGGCTCGAGCGTGAGCCGGAGCGTACCGGCGAGGTCGAATCACTGGCCGGTGATATCGTCAGGTCGAAGGCGCCGACCTCCTCGTCGATCACGCAGAGATCGCTTCGTAGGCAAGAGCCTCAGGCGGACGGAGGACTCCGGACGAGGACTCCACCGAGGCAGTCGCCGAGCCATCCGAGCAGGACCGAGCGGAGGAGCGAGCATGAAGGAGATCACCAACTACCTGGTCCCCGTCGTCGTGGAGCAGACCGCCCGCGGCGAGCGCTCATTCGACATCTACTCCCGTCTGCTAAATGAGCGAATCGTCTTCCTGGGCATGCCCATCGACGACGCGGTCGGCAATCTGATCATGGCCCAGCTCCTGCACCTCGAGAGCGAGGACCCCGAGAAGGACATCAACCTCTACATCAACTCGCCGGGCGGCAGCATGACGACGCTGTTCGCGATCTACGACACCATGCAGTACATCAAGCCCGACGTGTCGACCATCGTGATGGGGCAGGCGGCCTCGGCCGCGGCCGTGCTTTCGCTGGCCGGCGCGAGGGGCAAGCGCTACGCGCTCCCGCATGCGCGGATCCTCCTGCACCAGCCCTACGGCGGCGCCGAGGGCCAGGCCGTCGACATCGAGATCCAGGCCAAGGAGATCGTCCGCAACCGGGAGCTGATGAACGAGATCATCGCCAACCACACCGGCCAGCCGCTCGAGAGCGTCTCCAAGGACACCGACCGCGACTTCATCCTCACCGCCGAGCAAGCCCAGGAGTACGGAGCCGTCGACGAGATCATCACGAGCCGAAAAACCGGGCCGG
>DATLPI010000286.1:0-2411 GCA_035535815.1 Actinomycetota bacterium
ACCCACGGCACCGCCGACGCGATGTGGCCCTGCGTCGGCGCGAAGCCCGGCATGCCGTGCGCGCGCGCGAAGCCCGCGATGTCCTCGCGCGCGAGCTCGCCGCGCACGACGCCGAGCCCGGCCAGCATCCGGTAGTTGCGGTCGGCCACGTCACCGCCGCCCTGCGGTTCGGTGATCTCCGGGTTGTGGATCTCCGTGGCGTACGCGTCGATGTCGCCGATCCCGATGCCGATCGCATCCAGCGGCGAGCCCACCAGGGCCTCCAGCTGCGCCTGCGGCGCCGACCCGGCATCCACCGGCATGCGCCCCACCGCATCGGTCCGCACGATCGGACCGTTCGAGCCGTCGGCGGGTTCGAGCAGCACGGCCATGCCCGCCAGCACGTCCTCGATGACGGGGAAGCCCTTCGCCAGGGCGCCTTCGAACTTCATGCCGAGCTTGCCCATCGACCCCCCGGCCACCACGATGACGCGGTCCTCGATACCGGCCTCGATCAGGGCGGCCGCCACCACGAGGGCGTGCACCGGCGCCGCACAGAAGGACTTCACATCGATGCCGCTGGCGTTCGGCAGGCCGCAGTGCTCGGCGATCGCCTTCGCGACGTTGCCACCGCCTCGCTGGTAGCGATCGCCCACCGCCTCTTCGCCGCATCCGATCGCATGGGTGATCGTCGCGGGATCGACGTCGCCCTGCTTCAGCAGATGCTGCAGCGCGTGGACGCCGCTCGCCTTGATCGACAGGTTCTCCAGCAGGACGCCGGGCGTGAGCGACTCGTCCAGTTCGTGGTCGCCCGCGAACGCCCCCACGACGTCCTGCCCCCGGTAGAGCGGCAGCTGTCCCGGCTCGGGCTCGGCACCCATCCGCGCGAGCTCGAACTGGTCCACCTCGGCCAGGAGCGCGTAGAACGCGTCCTGGTCCATGATGTCGCCGGTGGGCCCGGCGATGCTCGCCCCGTCGACCGGATGCGCCCACCAATCGCGAGGGGTGTCCCACAACGCGGCCGGCGCGAGGTTGCCGATGAACACCTGGTTCGGTGGGTAGGCGACCGCGTCCTCGAACGACCGCAACGCCCCGCCCAGCCGTTCGAGCTGCTGCGGCTCGCGCGCGGGCTTCGACCCGTAGCGCACCAGATCGGGCACGTGCTCCAACACGAACGAGGCCGACACCACGGCGGCCCGGCGCCGGTCCGTCATGCGAGCTCCCAGATCGTGGTGGGCCCGACCTCGGTGCCGAGCATCTCGAGCGCACGCTCCACGATGGCCACCCGAAGGTCGTGCTCATCGCCGGCCGCCAACGACGGATCGCCGGTGGGCGAGGTGATGGAGACGCCCCGCAGGATGCGGTTCGTCCCCACCATCTGCGCGATCGTGGGCAGCGCCGTGATGAACACCGTCGTGATCCCTTCCCTCTCGAATTCCTTCGCCAGCGTTGCCCCGCAACGCGTGCCTGTGCCTCAGGTGCCGGTGAGGACGACCGCTCCGACCTTCGCCTCGAGCAGCTCGGCAGCGATCTCCTGGCCGAACTTGGCGGCGGTGGCCACCGGCGTGTCGACGCCGGACGTGGTGTAGAACGCGTCGTGCAACGACCCGAACGCCCCACGGCCCTCCAGCTCGCGAGCGGCGTCCAGCGGCACCAGCCGGTTCGGATCGGCGTTGCCCGCCGTGGTGTCGAACCCGGCGTGGACGGATTCGTAGGTCCCCGCAGCAAGCGAGTCGACGCCGCCGATCGGGTACCGGAGCCACACGTTGGCGTGGCGTGTGGGCAACTGATCGGGGTTGCCCTGCGGCACGCACCCCGCTTCGGAGACGAGCGCCAGCCGGACGGACGACACGTCGTCCACCGGCGGAGCGGGAGCCACCCGGTCGCCGGTGGGTCCCACTTCGGTGCGGACGTCGCCGGCGAGCTTGGCCAACAACAGGTCGATCGCGCGCTCCGCGCCGGTCCGGTCCGATGTCGTGTTCGACCGCAGACCCCGGGGCAAGTACCCCTCCTCCTCGGGACCGCCGACCGGCTCGCCGGCCGCGAGGCGCACCGCGATCCCGGCCATGACCGGCACCACCGTGCGCATCGCGGCGACGTTCGAGCCCGTGGGCACGACGTAGGCGGCGCCCTCGGCCGCCATCACACCGGGAGAGTCCGGCGTCATCGCGGCCACCACGGGGATCCCGCGGCGGCCGGCCTCACGCGCCAGCACACCGCACGCGTAGCCGTAGCGCCCCGACCCGAACGACGGACCGCAGATCAGGATGTCGGGCTGGAGTTCCTCGAGCCAGGCGAGCAGCGTGGCGAGGGCCTCGGCCTCGTGTTCTCCGAAGTGATCGTCGCCGCACGCGAGCGTCACGTCGGGCGCGGCGCCGGCGGCGGCCAGCGCCCGTCCCGGACCCTGCGGCCCGTCGAGACGGACGGGCTCG
>DATLPI010000287.1:0-7011 GCA_035535815.1 Actinomycetota bacterium
CCAAACCACGTAGGTGATGGTGGCTCCGGGGGGCGTGATCTGCGCCGTCACATCCGTCTGCGACGTGGCGGCTGCCAGGGGCGACCGGGTGATCACGGCCGGGCTGGTCGTCCCCGACATCCGGACCCGGACCAGGTGACCGCCGATCAGCCACGTGAAGTCGAAGGGCGCGCAGGTCACGGCCGTCGCCGATGAAGCCGACACCGACGTGTAGCCGAGCCCGTTCCAGCAGTAGACGGTACCGCCGACACCGATGGAGGCGGTGGGGGCCGGCACGTTGCCGCCCGCCGCCGAACTGCTGCTGTTCGTTCCGACCGCTGCCGTCGCGCCATCCGTGTACCCCACGATCGAGAAGTAGTAGCCGTTCCACGGGTTCACACCCGTCCACGGCAAGGTGGCCAGAATGTTCGCGGGGAGCGCGCCGACGTTCACGGTGCCAACGGCGCGGGTCGTGGTTTGCTCGAGGCATCCATCTGAGCCGGTGATGGGCGAGCAGAGACCGGTCGCGCTGTATTGGACCCGGTCGGAGAACGTCTTGTTCGGGCTGCCGGCGGCCGCGAGGATGCGCGCGAGCGTGGCGCTGCCCAGCGGTGCTGCTCCGTTGAGCGTCATGACGGCCGAGAGCGTCCCGCCCTGCTGGATGCGTGATCCCGAGCACGGCTTGCCGTCCGTCTGACCCGTGTCCGGCGGCGGAGGGCAGATGTTCGCGGCGCCAGCCGCCGTCGTGCTGTCGCTCCGGGCGGTCTCGCCACCCGGCGCGGTCAGGACCACGGTGTTCGACGAGCCGGTCGAGACCGACCCGCCCGAGCAGACGACGGTCGTCCCGCAGGTCACCTCGGACCAGGTGCTCGCCCCCGTCCCTGGATCCGTGTCCGCGGCCGAGGACGCCGCGATGTCTCCGGCAGCCGTTTCCACCCCGAGGGAGTCCACGAGACGCACACCCGATTGCTTGAAGCTTCCCTCGGCTTGCGACAGCTGCTCCTGCTGCACGCTGGACTCCACGCCCGACGTGGAGAGATCGCCACTCTCGAAGGTCGTCCCGGCCACCGTGCCCGCGACGTTGATGTTGCCCTGCGCGACGCTCGAGACACCAAGGAAGAAGGGCTGACACGGGGCGGCGAAGGGATGCGTCGAGGTGCTTCGGCATCCGGCGGGCGACCAGAAGAGGCTCTGGACCTGCACGATCTTGTTCGGAGCCGCGCGCCCGCCGGTCCACGTCACGATCACGGTGACGCGATACGGCGTGGTCGCGGTGCAACCCGCGGTCGTGACCGTCGGACAGTTGTTCGTGTCGTAGGTGCGCCAGGTGTACCCGATGTTGTTCTGCGTGATCTGGCCCGCGTGACGCACGAGCGGGTACACGCAGTCGGGCGAGCCACTGGCACACGAGGACGCGCCGGCGACGACCCGCTCGCCGGAGCCCGGCCTCCCGGTCTGCGCGGTGCAGGACAGGAGTCGATAGACGCCGGCGGCGTCACCGGAGCACGAGGTCACGAGGTTCGGGTCCCCCGCGAGGTCCGAGCTCAGGTGCCCGGCCGTGATGCGATCCCACGCGAGTCCCCGTGTCTGCTCCATGATCTGGTCGGCGATCCCGGTCGCCGTTTGCTTCTGACGGGCCAGCGACTCGTACTGGAATCCGATGGTGGCCGCATACGAGAGCGTCAGCAGCGCGCCGAAGATGACCGTGATGGCGATGACGGTCTCGAGCAGGCTGAAGCCGCGCTCGTCGGAGCGCAAACGGCAGAGGATGCCGCGCGCCCCCGAGCGGCGATGCCCGAACGGATTCGTCGTCGTCATCGATGGCCTTCTCGTAAGGGTGTCGGCCATCTGACGGAGCCCCTTGAGACGCCGAGACGCCATGGTGTGGGCGCCTACCAGCCCTGATCGCAGCCGGCCGTGACGTTCACGTCGGCCCAGTCGCCCCGCCCTCTCACGAACACCGGCGTGTTCGGCAGCTGCCCGAGGCAGAAGTACCTGCCACTGTCCGAGTGCGCGATGAGAAGCAGTTCGGTGACGGGATCCCCGACATCGGGAGCCTGGATCGTGATCTGACTGCCCGTGGGCTGAGTTCCGGCAGCTTGCCAGTCCAGGCTGGGTTCGATCAACTTCGCGGCCGCGGGATCGAAGCCGTCGTAGTCGCCGGCCTCTGCCCAGTGAGTCATCGCCGCCGCCAGGCCGGTGCGGAGCCCCGACTGGGCGGCGCGATCCTGAGCCCGCTGCCGGGCACCGAGGAAGGTTGGGAGCGCGATGGCGATCAGGACCCCGATGATCAGGACCACGAGCATCAGCTCGATGAGGGTGAATCCTCCTTCGGAACCTCCCTCATCCGCGGGATCGTGGAGAGGTGACGAACCCTCGGTCGGAGGGCGAAGGCCTCCACTCGACGCTTCCCTGCCGGACATCATCAGCCCTCCATCGAACCGTTCGGTACTTCAAGGCGTTGAGACGTGCGGCATCCGGATGACACAGGGACTGCGCAAGGGGGCGGCCCATCGAGGCCGCCCCCTTCGCCGTGCACAAACTGTGCTGTGTCTACCAGCCTCCGGCGCAGACAGCGGCGCCTGTGGCATCCACGTTCCCTTGCGTTGTCCCGGTCGTCGTGTCGTCGAGGATGCAGAACTTCGTACCTGACGCGCTCTTCGCGCTCATCTCCACCACATTGCCGGCCGATGTGTTGATCGTGACCGTGCCCAGCGTGGCAGCACCATCCGTCACCACCCAGGTAAGAGAGGGTTCGATGCCTTCCGCGATGCCGGCGGCCGCGAATCCCGTGTAGGTGTCGCCGTCCGTGTAGAACGTCTTCGCCGCGGCGATCGCGTTCCGAAGGTCGGACTGCGCGGCTCGGTCCTGGGCCCGCTGACGAGCACCGAGGAAGGTCGGCAGAGCGATGGCGATCAGGATGCCGATGATCAGAACGACCACCATCAGCTCGATGAGGGTGAAGCCCTCGTCGTCCTTCCGGCGCTGCCAGAAGCGCTCGAGCATGGAGTCACCTCACTTTCTTCACTGCATGCGCATCCCCATGACGCGCATCTACATGGGGTTTCGGCCTCGCAGGTCAGCGGCTTTACGGTTCAGCGGAGGGATCCGGTGGGAATGACTCGAACGAACTAGTTACTCCGAACCAACCCCGGACATGCGGGAGATGTGGGGGCGTCTGCCGGCGTCGATCGGATCTCCCCGACTACTCCAGCAGGTTGATCACGCTGAACATCGGCATGTACAGCGCGATCACCGCCGCGCCGACCGCGGCACCGATCACGGCGATCAACAGGGGTTCGATCAAGGAGGTCATGGCTTCGACGGTCGCCGTCACCTCGCTGTTGTAGAACTCGGCGACCTTGTCGAGCATCGTATCGACGGCGCCCGTCTCCTCCCCGACCGCCATCATCTGGACGACCATGGGCGGGAAGACCTTGTGCCGCCCGAGCGGCTTGGCGATCGATTCGCCCTCACGGACGCTGGTCTTCACGTCGTCGACCGCGTCCCCGATCACCCGGTTGTTCACGGTCTCGTTCACGTTGTCGAGCGCCTGGAGGATCGGCACGCCCGACCGGAGCAGCATGCCGAGGGTCGAGGCGAAGCGAGCCAGCGCGACCTTGTGGAACAAGGGGCCGAAGATCGGGATCCTGATCTTGACAGCGTCGACGCGAGCCCGCCCGGCCTCGGTCTTCTTGTACCTGCGGAACAGGAACGACGCCACCACCGCCCCGAGGAGAACGACGTACCAGTAGCTCCGCACGGCCCTGGACACGCTCAAGAGCATCCTCGTCGGAAGAGGGAGCGTCCCGCCGAGGCTCGAATAGATCGTCTCGAACTGCGGGACCACGAAGAGCAGCATGGCGGCAAGGATCAGCGTCACGAGGGCGACGACGACGATCGGGTACGTCATCGCCGATTTGATCTGACGGCGCAGCTCGACCTCCCTCTCGATCTGATCGGCGAGGGACAGGAGCACGTCGTCGAGCACACCGCCGGTCTCGCCGGCCTTGACCATCGAGATGAACAGGGCGTTGAACGCCTTGGGATGCTCGGCCATCGCGGCCGAGAGCGAGGAGCCGTTCTCGACGCCCGCCCGTACGGCGAACAGTACCTTGGCGAGCTCCTTGCTCTCGGTCTGATCGGTGAGGATCGAGAGAGCTCGCAGGATCGGCAGTCCCGAGTTCACCATCGTCGCGAACTGCCTGCAGAACACCGCGATCTGCTTCAGCTTGATGCGACCCGGCCGCAGATGGATCTCCATCTTCAGACCGGTGGAAGCCTGCTTCACCCGGATGGGTGTCAACCCCATCTGGCGGAGCCTCGTCATCACGATGGCCTCGTTGTCGCCCACCAGCTGCCCCGTGACGAGGGCGCCGGTCTTGTCGCGAACCTTGTAATCGAACGTTGCCGGCATCGGTCTCTCCTACCTGGCCGTCGATCAGTAGTTGCTGCCGAGCACCGCACCGGTCGTGGCGGCCGCACCATAGCCGCCGTTGTAATTGGCGCCACCACCGCCGATCAGACGTTTCAGCTCTTCGGTGTCGTGACAGCGTTCGTACGCGAGCTGCTGGCTCACCTTCCCGCTCTTGACGAGATCGGCGAGCGACTGGTCCATCGTCTGCATCCCGAAACGACCACCCGCCTGCATGATCGAGTAGATCTGGTGCACCTTCCCCTCCCGGATGAGGTTCCGGACGGCGGGCGTGCAGATGAGAACCTCGACGGCGACCGCCCTCGAACGCCCGTCCACGGTCTGCAGCAGCTGCTGGGTCACGACCCCCTGGAGGCTCGTGGCGAGCTGCACCCGCACCTGCTGCTGCTGGTGTGGCGGGAACATGTCGATGATGCGGTCGATCGTCTGCGGCGCGTCCTGTGTGTGGAGCGTGGCGAAGACCAGGTGCCCGGTCTCGGCGGCCGTGATCGCGGTCGAGATCGACTCGAGGTCACGCATCTCGCCGACGAGGATGACATCGGGGTCCTGACGCAGGACGTGCTTGAGAGCCTGGGCGAACGACTGCGTGTCGGCCCCGACCTCCCGCTGGTTCACGACGCAGCGTTTGTGCTTGTGGAGGAACTCGATCGGGTCCTCGACGGTCATGACGTGCGCCTGCCGCTCGCGGTTCACGATGTCGACCATCGAGGCCAAGGTCGTGGACTTGCCCGAACCGGTCGGCCCCGTGACGACGACGAACCCGCGTGGATACCTCGCGAGGTCGGCCACGACGCTCGGCAGGCCCAGGTCCTCGACGGTGCGGATCTCGTACGGGATCAGGCGGAACGCGGCCCCGAGGGAATCGCGCTGGTAGTAGACGTTCACGCGGAAGCGCGCGCGGCCGGGGAGCGAGTACGACATGTCGAGCTCGAGCTCCTGCTCGAGACGTTCGCGCATCTTCTGCGGCAGGATCGCGTAGATCATCCCCTGGATGCCGCGCTTGTCGAGGACGGGGTACTCGTCCAGGCGAACGAGGTCGCCGTGCTGTCGGATCGTCGGCGGGGTTCCCACCGTGATGTGGAGGTCCGAAGCCCCGCGTTCCACCATCGCTTCGAGCAGCTCGGGGATCGGGATCTGGACTTCGTCCTCCTGGCCTTCCGAACCCATCACTTCACGACCCTTGCGATCTCTTCGAGGGAGGTCACCCCCGACGCGGCCTTGTGGAGCCCGTCGTCGCGAAGCGTGTACATCCCTTGCTCGGTCGCGACCCGCTTCACGGTCTCGGACGAGGCGCGCTCGACGGTGAGGCGTTCGATCTCCTCGGTCATCGGCATGACCTCGTACAGGCCGATCCGCCCTCGGTAGCCGGTGTTCGAGCACGATTGGCACCCGGACGGCCGGAAGAACACACCGAGGTCGGGGATCCGGGAGTGGGCGAACCCCGCTTCGATCAACTCCGACCCCTCGGGCGTGTACGCCTGCTTGCATTTCTCGCAGAGCTGGCGCGCGAGCCGCTGGGCGACCACGCAGTCGATGGCCGAGCCCACCAGGAACGTCTCGACCTGCATCTCGATCAGTCGCGTGATCGCCGACGGTGCGTCGTTCGTGTGGAGAGACGAGAGCACGAGGTGACCCGTGAGCGCGGATTCGACCGCGATCATCGCCGTCTCGCGGTCGCGGATCTCACCGATCAGGATGATGTCCGGGTCCGCGCGAAGGATCGATCGGAGCGCGGACGCGAACGTGAGCCCCGCCTTCGGGTTCACCTGGATCTGGTTGACGCCGGGGAGCCGGTACTCGACCGGATCCTCGACGGTCACGATGTGCCGATCGACGCTGTTGACGATGTTGAGCGTCGCGTACAGCGTCGTCGACTTGCCCGAGCCGGTGGGGCCCGTCACGAGGATCGCGCCGTACGGCTTACGGAACGAACGCTCGTAGCTCTCGAACGCCTGCGGGAGGAAGCCGAGCTCGGAGAGCTGGAGCAGGGCGTTGGTCTTGTCCAGGATCCTGATCACGATCTTCTCGCCGTGGACCGTCGGCAGCGTGGCCAGCCGCAGGTCCAGGCTCCGATTGTTGACCCGCAGCGAGACGCGACCGTCCTGCGGGATGCGCTTCTCGGCGATGTTCAGGTCGCCCATGACCTTGAGGCGGCTGATGAGCCCGGCCTGGATGCTCTTGGGCGAGTGCATGACCTCGTGCAGCACGCCGTCCACGCGGAACCGAACGCGGACGTCGAACTCGGTCGGCTCGATGTGCACGTCCGACGCTCGGTCGGCCGCGGCCTGCGTCATGATCGCCTGCACGAGCTTGACGATCGGGGCCTCCTCGACCGCCGCCTCGACCCGCGTGAGGTCGCCCTCGGTGTCGAGTGCATCGGCGGCCTCCGACGCGAGCGCCTCGACCTGCTCGTCCATCCCCGAGAACTTCTGGATCGCCTGCTCCACGTCGTTCGACGTGGCGACCACCGGACGGACGTCCCGACCGGTGATCGTCCGGATGTCGTCGAGCGCGTACACGTTCGCCGGGTCCGACATGGCCACCAGGAGCTTGCCGTTCTCCTCCCCGATCGGGAGGGCGCGGTACCGGCGGCACAG
>DATLPI010000288.1:0-2370 GCA_035535815.1 Actinomycetota bacterium
ACGGCAGGTCGACCATGGCGTTCAGGAGCGACTTGCCGACGAAGTGCTGGCGCACGAGCACCCATGCCGTGATGACCCCGAAGAAGGTCGTCACCACCAGCGTGATGGCGGTGATGACGGCCGTCAGGAAGAACGCGTGCTGGACGTCGGGCCGCTGGAACGTCTCCACGATCGTGGACAGGCCCGCTTCGAGCGCGGTCCACACGATGCCGACCAGCGGCAACAGCAACAGCACCCCCACGTACAGGAAGCACAGGGAGACGATGCCGGCCCTGACCAGGCGGCGCTTGCGCGTGCCGGGCAGGTCGGTGGTGTGGGCGGGCTCGGCGGTCTGGGGATAGGCGCTCATCAGGACTCCTCCTTGCGGCGCAGGAGTCGTCCCGTGACGAGCACCAGCACGAACGACAGGGCGAACAGCACGGTCGCCACCGCCGCGGCCTCGACCGGGCGGAACTGGTTCGCGAGCTGGAAGATGAACACGGGCGCCGTCAGGGTCTTGTTCGGCACGTTGCCGGCCACGAGGACGACGCTGCCGAACTCACCGAGGCACCGGGCGAAGGTGAGCAGCGTGCCACCCACGATCGCGGGACGGATCGCAGGCAGCACGATCCGGGAGAACGTGGTCCAGGCGTTGGCGCCCAACGTGGCTGCCGCCTCTTCTTCGGCGGTGTCGAGCTCCTGGAGCACCGGCTGGACGCTGCGCACCACCAGGGGCAGGGTGACGACCAATAGCGCGAGCATGATCGCGATCGGCGTGAAGATCACCTGGATGCCCAGGTCGTCGAGGAACCCTCCGATCATCGAGTTGGGGCCGTACAGCGCCACCAGCATCACGCCGGTGACCAACGTGGGGATGGCGAGGGGCAGGTCGACGACGGCGGACAGCGTTCGCCGGCCGGGGAACTGGTAGCGCACCAATGCGTAGGCGAGCATGGTCCCCATCACCGCGCTGATGATCGCCGCGAGCGTCGAGGTGATGAGGGTGAGGCGGATCGCGGCCACCGCCCCCGGGACGTTCAGCGCCGAGCGCAAGCCTTCGAGCCCGTCGCCGAATCCCTTCGTGATGACCGCCGCCACCGGCAGCGCCACCATCGCCCCGAGATAGACGATGGCAGCGCCGCGCAAGGTCATGCGTCGCAGCCGTGCAGCTGACCTCGGAGAGAGCCGGGTCCGACTGCGAGGCGCGGTGACCTGCGCGGCGCTGCTCATCGCGTTTTCAACCTTCCTTCGTTGTCGCTATGTCGCTGCTCAGCCGGCGGCGATCGCCTGGGTGGCGATCCCGTTGTCGCTGAACAGTTCCTCGTTCAGCGAGTCCCAGCCACCGATCTGATCGACCGTGAACAGGTCCTCGATCGGCGGGAACTGGCCCCCGCCCTTCTTCGCTTCCTTGATGTCGGTCGAACGCAGGAAGCCCACGTCGGTGTAGAGCTCCTTGGCCTCGGGCGTGTGCAGGTAGGCGACGAACGCCTCGGCCACGTCACGCACGCAGTGCTCGTCGGCCCACTTGTCCACGATCGCGACCGGGTTCTCGATCAGCACGGTCGACGGCGGGTAGACCGCTTCGTCGTCCAGGCCGGCTTCCTGCGCCGTCAGCACCTCGTTCTCGTAGGTGATCGCGACGTCGCCGTTGCCGGCTTCGAAGTTCTGGATCGAGTCACGGGCGCTCTTGTCGAAGACCGTCACGTTGCCGAGCACGTTCTGCATCAGCGTGGTGGCGGCCGCCGTGTCGTCCTTGGCCACACCGGCGTACCCGCGCAGGGCCGAGCCCCACAGGGACACCAGGTTCCAGCGCGCGCCACCGCTC
Source organism: Actinomycetota bacterium (assembly GCA_035535815.1). GTDB lineage: Bacteria > Actinomycetota > UBA4738 > UBA4738 > HRBIN12 > JAOUEA01. The sequence continues at coordinate 1,805 of DATLPI010000288.1, forward strand.
GAGGCGGGGTCGGGCGTCAGGATCTCGGTGCCGTCGGCGGCAAGGTCGTCCCAGTCCGCGTAGCCGTTCGGGTTGCCGGGACGGACGTCGAAGACCACGACCGAGGTCGAGACCATGCCCTTGTCGGGCGCGTCCTGCCAGGCGTCGGAGGTGAGACCGGCGTCGACGATCTGCTGCACGTCGGGCGCGAGTGAGAGCGCGACGATGTCGGCTTCGTAGCCCGCGATCACGTTGGCGGCCTGCGTGGTCGAACCCGCGTAGGACTCCTGGAAGATCACGTTCTGGTCGTTGTGCTCTTCCTTCCACTTCGACACGAACGCGGGGATGATCTTGCCGTAGGCCTCGCGAGGCGTGCTGTAGGCGGCGAAGTTGATGACGGGTGTCTCTGCCGGCGTGCAGGCGCCGTCAGCGCTGGCACTATCGCCAGATCCGTCGCTGTCCGAGGAGCAGGCAGCGAGCACGATGGCGAGGGAGGCGAACAGGGCGACGCCCTGCAGCTTCCGGGAACGGAACAGCATCCGAGCTCCTTTCGATCGACCGAGGGAGAGCCCCGGCGGCCTTGGGCT
>DATLPI010000289.1:0-2240 GCA_035535815.1 Actinomycetota bacterium
CCGGCGCTACGCGAAGACGAAGGTGCGGGTGCTCGTGGGTGTGGAGCGCAAGCCGCCGTACGTCACGAGCATCGATCCGGGCAGGTCGGTGCTGCTGGTCCGCTAGCGGATCCAGCCCTCGAGCTCGTCGGCCCAGCGCAGCAGCTGGCTGACGTGCTCGTCGGTCAGCCCCTCGGAGGGGGAGGTCTCCACGATCAGCGTCGGGGCGCTTCGCCCCTCCGCCCAGGCGGTGCAGGTCTCGTCGATGTTGTCGTCGATCCAGGCGGCGGGGCGGTCGCCCGCGTACTCGTCGATCGCGTCGACCTTCCAGTGAGCCGAGCCGAAGACGGCGCGGCCCTCGAAGGCGAGCGTCGGGAGGTCCCGGACGGGCAGCTTGAGGATGAACGGCAAGTGCTCATTCGCACGTTCCTCCCAGCCCGTCGCCCACACGAGCTCGAACCGTTCAGCTAGGGTGGCGAGCCTGGCCCCGACATCGTCGGGAATGCAGTGCGCGACCCCATCGATCCAGTGCAGGGGCCCGGGCAGCCGGCCCTCGCCGGGGCTGAATCCGAACAGGCTGATGACCCCGTCGACGTCCACGAACAGGATCGGTCGTTGTTGTGCTTTCGGTTCCAAGGTTTGGGTATTCGGTTACGGAGGAAGCCAATAGGTTGACGAACTCCTGACTTTGGCCAAAAGGGCCATCAAGACAGGAGGCGCATCAGCCGATAGCTCGAACTAGCGGTGGGGGACAGAACACCGCTCTGTTTTTTTCCCAGACCCTCTGAGTGACTTTGCTTTCAATCGGAATTCTGCTTGCCCTCTTTTGCGCTTTCGCGACGAACGTCGGGTTCCTGCTCAAGCATCGCGGAGCTTGCGCGGCGCCTGACGTAAGCCTCCGGCATCCGGTGGCAAGCGCCGTCGGGCTGTTCCGGTCGAAGTGGTTCGCGATCGGCATGCTGGTCGCCCTCGGCGCGTGGGTCTTCCACGTGGCCGCGCTGGCGATGGCGCCGCTCTCGGTCGTCCAGGCCTGCATTGCGGGCGGGCTCGTGTTCCTCACGGTCCTCGCCGAGCGCTGGTTCGGCTGCTCGGTCGGCATGCGCCAGTGGGCCGGTGTCGGCCTCACCGCGCTCGGCCTGGTGCTCCTGGCCGTGACGCTGCCGACGCACGGCAACCACTCGAGCTACTCCCTGGTCGCCATGATCGCGTTCGAGTCGGCGCTGCTCGCGCTCGGCACCTTCCTCGTGCTGTCGAAGAAGCTCGGCAACCACGAGCACCACGGCGTGATGCTCGGCACCGCCGCCGGCATGCTGTTCGGCGTCTCGGACGTGGCGATCAAGGCGCTCACCACCGCCGCGGGCACCGGCGGCGCGCTCGGCGTGCTCCTGTCTCCGTGGCTCCTCACCTGCATCGCGGCGTCTGTGATCGCTTTCTACGCGTCGGCGCGCGGGCTCCAGAAGGGCGAGGCCGTGCCGGTCATCACCCTGACGAGCGCCGCCGCGAACGTCACCGCCATCAGCGGCGGGATCCTCGTGTTCGGCGACCCGATGCCGAACTACACGGTCGGCATCGTGACCCAGAGCTTCGCCTTCGTGCTGGTGATCGTGGCCGCCGCGCTCACGCCGGCGCCGCTGCGGGCCACGCGCGCCACCGCTTAGCGCCTTGCTGCCGGCGTTTTAGCCGGGTCCGGTTAAAGGCTGCATTGAGGGATTGGGCTCCGGCCTCCGGGCCTTCCTCCTCCCGCGCAGGACCTCCTTCGCCCGCTCTCCACGGGGTTGGGCGATTTTCCTTGCCATTTCGCCAGGTAAATCGCCCAACCCAATTGATGGTGTCGAAACCGTGCGCGTTCGTTCGACGTCCTGTTAGAACCAGGCGTTATTCGAACGAGAGAAGGAGCCAGGCCATGGGGAAGATCGTTGTCACCGAGTTCGTGTCGCTCGACGGCGTGATGGAGGATCCGGGCGGGTCCGAGGACTTCAAGTACGGAGGTTGGAGCTTGGAGATCGAGCGAGGGGAAGGCGATAAGTTCAAGCTCGACGAGACCATGGACAGCGACGCGCTGCTGCTGGGACGGGTGACCTACGAGGGCTTTGCCGCCGCCTGGCCGTCGCGGGATGGCGAGTTCGCCGACAAGTTCAACAGCATGCCCAAGTACGTCGTCTCCTCCACCCTCCAGGAGCCCGAGTGGAACAACTCGACGGTGCTCAAGGGCGACGTGGTGCAGGAGGTCTCCAAGCTGCGGCAGGAGCAGGACGGGAACA